>JAYWEH010000748.1:0-16000 GCA_043780025.1 Deltaproteobacteria bacterium | reverse complement strand
CGCTCGAGCGGACGCGCGCCGCCGTGACCGCCTCATCCCCTTCCGCGAGCAGCGCGTACAGGAGTGTGGCCGTACCGATGACGCCCGCTGTCACGAAGCTCACTGCTGCCCAACGCCCCTCAGTATCGTGGCGTTCCGCCGCGGCATCGAGGTCAGCGCAAGCAGTCAAGTTCGGCGATGGGCAGCTGAAGCCGTTGAGGCTACTGCCTAGCTGATCCACCTCGTCGGCGCTGTCCGACGCCAGCACGCTGAGCGTGATGCCCGACGCGAGCCCGGCGGCCACGCCGAGCCCTCCAGCCACCAGGATCCAGGGCTCTGGCCCATGCGCTGAGTCGTCCATCAACGGCGACATCGAGAGATCGGATTGGGATTGGACATCAGCCATAGGCTCGAGCACCACACGCAGGTGTTGGGCGCGGCCGGCGCGCGCTATGTTCGTAACCGAGAACGCGGCGTAGCCTGCCTTCTCGACTCGCACGTCGTAGCTGCCCGGCGCGACGTACCACGCAAACGGCAGAGGTGAGGCTCCCAGCTCCGTTTCCTCGACGGCGATCTGGGCACCTTCGACGTTGACCTCCAGGGTCAACCTTTCCAGGTGCGCCTCGGCCTTCTTCAAGCTCTCGAGCATGCGCGTACGATCCTGGACGTTGCCGTCGCTGGTGGTGTGCAGCACTCGCGTCAACCGGCGCGCGCCCTCGAGGTAGTAGCCGCTGTAGATCTCGGCGAGGCCGAGGTTTCGGCTCACCACCGGCAGGTTGGGCTTCAGCGCAAAGGTCTGCAGGAACGCCACCCGCGCCGCTTCGAAATCACGTCGATCAAAGGCATCGATGCCCTCGCGGAAGGTCTGCCGCGCTTTCTCGTCGGCGATACCGTTCATCCCCTCGTTGGCAGAAGCGGACTGCGCCGCGCCGAGCGCCGGAAAGAGCAGCGCGCTGCACGCGCCAACGACGAGGTAACCGGCAATCCTCCGGGCGAACGACATCACCCGGCGGACCCTACTACAGGGGCAATTCCAGACCCAGCCCAGCGCTTTCCGACGGCGACAACGCTGCGGGCCCGCGAGACGACTCCGGCTCCAGGGCTTCGGCGGCGGGCGACGGCGTGGCCGCACGCGAACGCGCTCCGCGCGTCCCCGGATGCCGCCGGGACGAGAGCTTGCCACGAGCCCTTGGGGCGCCTTCGGCCCGCGCGGCCTCGACATCGAGCGCCGCCAGGGATTCGGACATGCGCGTCGCGAGCGCCGATCGCTCGGACGGGGCCGCCTCCGCCGGGAACGGCTCGGCGGCGAACGGCTCGGCGATGAGCGGCGCGCCCTGCGTGGGCGCATACGACGCCTCGGATGCGCGATCGAGGTGCTCGCCAACGTCAGTCGCTTCAGCGACCGCGCGAACGGACGCGTTTGGCTCAACATCGCGCGCGGCTGCGCGCGGATCAACATACGGCCGCTCCAGGTAACCTTTGGCGAACACCCCGAGCAGCACCGACAAAGCTACCCCGATAACCAACCCGTAGGTGATCTCTCGCTTCGAAGAGCGGACATCTTGCACCAGCTTGCGCGCTACGTGGGACTCCCCGGGCATCCGCGTCAGCGGCGGTGCGGTCACCGCGGGTGCGTGCCGGACGCGCCCCTGTAAAGGCAGGTGCCGAGCCGCGACCGTAGGGGCGTTGCGCTCGGGTGCCGAAATCGGACGGGGCTGCCGGAGGTCGGCGAGACCGGTCGGTGGCGTCAGCGACGCCCGCGGAATCGGCGACGGCGTCAAATCGAGTGTATGCGTCACGGGTTCGGTGAGAGCCGCATTCGGCAACTCAGCGATGACGACGGCATCTTGACTCACGCTCGAGTCTGAGGGCTTGGCGCGCGCGCCCGGGCGCGGGGGACGTACATCCCTCGACCCGCCGGGCACAGATTCGGCCACCGGTCCGCTCTTTCCCATCGCAGGGCTGAGTTTAGCCCGGCGCCGCCCGACGTGGGAGCCGCTTTTAACTGACCAGGAACCAAGCCAACGCTAACGCACTGAGAGCGACAGTCACTACCGCCACACCCACCACGAGCGCGTCCAGGAACGACCACGGCGTACGCTGCTTTTCCGGCTTTTTGGGCGGCTCCGATTCACGAAATGGAACTACTTCAATGGGTGCGCTCGGCCCGGAGCTGGAGCTGCTCGTGCTGAGCGAAAGCACGCCTTTTGGCTCATTCACGCTGGCAAAAGCCTTGCGAGCCTCGACGGGCGCGCCAAAACGCCCGCGCGCGTCACCGGCTCCGGGTAGCGAGCCCGAGCTCGAGATGGCCGCGGTCGTGGGCGGGGGCCAATCGGACCCGAGCCGCTCGTCGGGCGCCCGCTCGAGCCCGCGCAGTGCGGAGCTCACCGGATCGTCGATACCGAACTGGTTTCTACCGAGCTCGAGCACCGCCATGTCCGCCCACGCCTCCGCCACGTTCGGCCTGAGCCGCCGCCCGTCGAGCCGAGTACCGTTCTTCGACCCGAGGTCGATCACCCACAGACGGGCCCCCCGCCGCACGACCCGGGTGTGGCGACGTGAAGCGTCGTCGTCGCTGAGTTTCAGATCGACGTCTTCGTCTCGCCCGAGGACGTAGCTGCGCTCCTCATACAGCACCAGCTCCCGCCCGCGGTCGGGCCCCGCGGTCACGCTCACCCGGGGAGCAACCGCCACGCCGGACTGAATGAGCGCGCCCTGCACCATCGCGAGCGCGAGGTCCTGGGTCGAAAAAGCCGCCTTCGGGGCCGCCGATGGGCTGCGAAAGCTGACGCGCAAGCGCGCGCGCCCAACGCGAATGTCATCCCCGTCGGTCAGTAGCTTGGAGGCTCCAGACCCGAGCCGCGTCGCGTTGATAAACGTGCCGTTAGTGCTGTTCTCGTCCACGACGACATACCCACCCGCGCCCGGCCTGAGCAGCGCGTGGCGCAGGCTCACGGAAGCATCCGGCAGCTGGACGCGGCATTTCGGGTCCCGGCCGATGCTGATCTGTTCGTTGGCTTCGAAGGTCAATTCGAGCGGAGCCGCGGACGTGGGCGATTCGACGACGACGACGACCACGCCGGGTACCTGTCACTCGGCGGCAGGCGGACGACGCAGCTGCACCAAATTGTCGATCATCTCGCGCGCCGTCCGAGCCTCGGCCACATCGCTATGGCAATCCGCCTTGTGCCCGGGCGCCGCGGAGACCGCCCGCCGTGTCTTGCTGGCGAGCCGGTGGATTTCCTCGGGAGAGAGCACCCCACGCCGTTCGAGCACCTGGCGCTGTTCCTCGTTGAGCGCCGGGCTCTTCAGCACGCGCTCGCGCTGGTAGCCCTCCGATTTGCCCGAATCGAACTCGGCGATCTCCTTGGAGATGCGCACTGAGCACCAATCGTGGCCACACATCGCGCAGAAGTCCGTGTCGACGTCGAGATCCTCATCGTGATAGGCGCGCGCCAGATCGGGATCGAACGAGAGCTCGAAATGTTTTTCCCAGTTGAGCGCGGCCCGCGCCTGCGTCAACTGATCGTCCCAATCGCGCGTTCCGGGGATGCCGAGCGCCACGTCCGCCGCGTGCGCGGCGATCTTGTAGGCGACGCAGCCCTGCTTGACGTCGTCCTTCTTGGGCAGCCCCAGATGCTCTTTGGGGGTTACATAACAAAGCATGCTAGCGCCGTGATAGGCCGCCGCAGTGGCCCCGATGCAGCTCGTGATGTGGTCATAGCCCGGGAATACGTCGGTCACGAGCGGCCCGAGCACATAAAACGGCGCGCCGTGGCACAAGTTGCGCTGCAGCTTCATGTTGTATTCGATCTGATCGAACGGCACGTGCCCGGGGCCTTCGACCATCACCTGACAGCCCTTGGCCCAGGCCATTTCAGTGAGCTCGCCGAGAGCGTCCAGCTCACCCAGCTGCGCCGCGTCGCTCGCATCCGCGAGACCGCCCGGCCGTAACCCGTCACCGAGCGAGAAGGACACGTCGAATTCCCGCATGATGTCGCAGATCTCGTCGAAATGCGTGTACATCGGGTTTTCCTTGCCATGGACGAGCATCCACTTGGCCAGCAGCGAGCCGCCCCGGCTGACGATGCCGATCAAGCGCTTCTTGATCAGCGGCAGATGCGCCCGGCGTACGCCGGCGTGAATCGTGAAGTAGTCCACGCCTTGCCGCGCCTGGTGCAGCAGCGTCTCCATGATCACGCTCTCGGTCAGGTCTTCGATACGCCTGCCGATCACCATAGAGTAGATCGGGACGGTGCCGATCGGTGCTCGGGCATTTTGCACGATGGCTTCTCGACAGCCGTCCAGGTCCCCGCCTGTGGACAGGTCCATCACCGTGTCCGCGCCCCAGCGTTCTGCCCAGCGCAGCTTGTCCACTTCCTCTGTGGTCCCGGAAGAAACCGGCGAGGCTCCCATGTTGGCGTTGATCTTGGTGCGGCTGGCACGCCCGATCGCCAGCGGCACGAGTTGGTGACGTAGGTGCACGACGTTGCAGGGGATGATCATGCGCCCGGCGGCGACCTCGACGCGGATCTGCTCCGGCGTCAGGTGCGGCTCTTTTTCGGCGGCTCGGCGCATTTCGGGAGTAATCTCACCGAGTCGCGCGTACTCCAGCTGCGTCACCGGCCGGAAGTCAGCCGGGGCGCGCCAAACACCACCCGCCTGAGTCCAACCCGACGGCATGAAGTCCCACGCGGTCCGAGAGCTCGGCGGCGGCATGCCCGGCGTGTCCGGAGATGAAAACGAGAGTGGACCGCCGACGTCGGGCGGGTTCGCGAAAGAGCCCGGGTTGGTCCCTGCCCCAAGAGTCGAAGGATTGTGGCCGATGCGCGGCGCCCAGCGCTTGAGTGACATGCTGTCTCCTGGCCGCAGCATAGCGCTGTCCGCCGCGCACCTACAGCTCATAAGCTCGGGTTTTTCGCCGACTTGGCTGAGAGCCTACCGCATCCCTGTTTTTCCGACTACAAAGGCCCTGGAATTCCGGCCGGAAGGAGCCCCGCTTGCCCGCGTTCACCTGGAACGTCGATCCGATTCTTCTCTATTTCCCCTCTTGGCTCGCTTGGCTGCCGGTCGACGGCGTTCGCTATTACAGCCTGCTTTATGTGGGGGTGTTCCTGGGCGGCTACAAGCTCCTGGACTGGCAAATCCGCCGCGCCGGCGGTAGCCCCGACGACGCCAACGACTTCGTTTTGTACGGGGTTATCGCCGTGCTCGGCGGCGCGCGCATGGGGCACGTCTTTTTCTACGAGTGGGACCGCTTCGTGAAGGACCCGCTCTGGCTCTTCCAGATCCACAAGGGGGGCCTGGCCAGCCATGGCGCCACGGTGGGGCTGTTCCTGGCCTTGTACCTGTTCACGAAGTTCCGGCGCCAATCGTTCATCGAGGGATCCGACCGCTTCGCGTTTTCAGCGGCACTCGGCTCGATCCTCGTGCGGATCGGCAACCTGTTCAACTCCGAGATCGTGGGCCGCAAGACCAACGCCGACTGGGGCGTACGCTTTCCGCGCTTCGACGGACCTGACGCGCCGCTGCGCCATCCGAGCCAGATCTACGAGATCGCCTTGGGGCTCGCCGTGATGGCGGCGCTGTGGTTCGCCGATAGCCGGTTCGGCAAGGAGAAGCGCCCGCGGGGTCTGCTGACTGCGTTGTTCATGGCGCTCTACTTCACGGGGCGCTTCGGCGTCGAGTTCCTGAAGGAGTATCAGCCCAACGAAACGACCACCGGGCTCACGACGGGTCAGTGGCTTTCGCTCCTACCGGCGCTGGCCGGTTACGCGGGCCTTTATCTCAGCCTCACCAAACGAGTCCCCGCCAAGTGGAATGTCTACGGCGTGGGTGAAGGCGGCAGCGGTGGCAGCGACGACGACTCCGATCACCGAGATGACGATGTCGACGACGTGCTGCTCGACAAGGCCTGAGCCGTCCCTGCGTCGTCGCGTTCTTTTGTTTCATGTCCCGACGGCTGCAGCTCCCCAAAGGCCCGCTCCGGCGCTTTCGCCTGGCGTCTGAGGGTCCCGCCCGAGCCCACGAGCCCGGGCGGCGCGTCCTCGGGAAACGCGCAGGCATCGCCGTTTCGTTCGTGCTCTTTACGTTGCTGCTCCATCGCCTCGGCACGTCCTCCGGTTGGCGTCAGGCGCTCCGCGATTGGCCCCGCGGCGAAGCGCCCGTCCTCGAGCCCGCTCCAATCGCCGCACTCGAACCGAGCAGCGCCGCCCCGGCAGTGTCGGCCGCAGATCCGTCGGGAGAACCCCGAGCGCCCATAGTCGCGCCGCCGCCGGCCGTGATCTCGCCCACTCCGGAACGCCCCGTTGCGACACAACAGGTTGCCGGCGCTGACGCCCCGTCGCCGCGACGCCCGAAAGCGTGGCGGCCTCCGCTCACTCTCAATCGGCACCGCTTGCGGCCCGTTTCGAAGTAGCGTGCAGACTCGAACGCGAAACGCACGCGACACGTAGCAATCCGGTCGGCGGCACACGGTGTTTCAATCGCGTATCTCATCGCGGGCCGCACGCGCCACCGTGTACGCATTTTTCTCGCGCCAGCAATACAGCCGAAACTGCGCGCGGGTCATGAACAGAGCCCATGGTGATGACAACCACCGAGCTCGACCTTCCGCCCGCGCCGGCCGAAGTACCCGCTCGGCCCAAAGCGGTGCAGAACAGGCGCCTGCCGCTAATCAACGAGTACCTGCGCGAACAACAACAGTTGACCGCCGTTGAACGCTTTTCGCAGCTTCACGAAGCGGAGTCTCTGCCGGCTCAGGCGAAGTACTACCGGAGCCTCTTGCCGACGGAAAAACCGAAAGCCGGGCAGCAATACGCGTTTAGCGTCGACCTCGACCGCTGCACCGGTTGCAAGGCGTGCGTGACGGCGTGCCACAGCCTCAACGGCCTGGACGAAACCGAGACCTGGCGCTCCGTGGGCTTGCTGCACGGCGGTACCGCTCAGGCACCGATGCAACAGACCGTCACGACCGCCTGCCACCACTGCATCGAACCAGCATGCATGAAGGGTTGCCCGGTCAATGCCTACGAGAAGGATGCCGTCACCGGCATCGTACGGCACCTGGACGACCAGTGTATTGGCTGCCACTACTGTACGTTGACGTGCCCGTACGAAGTGCCGCAATTCAACAAGAAGCTCGGCATCGTGCGCAAGTGCGACATGTGCAGCGAGCGACTCGCAGTGGATGAAGCACCGGCCTGTGTGCAGGCGTGCCCCAACGAGGCTATCGCCATCCGGCTCGTGGATACGGCGCAGATCATCGAAGACGTGCAAGGCGACGCATTCTTGCCAGGAGCCCCTTCACCCGGCATCACGCTGCCCACGACCGAATACAAGACGCGCCGCGTGTTCCCCAAGAACACGTTGCCCGCAGACTTCTACAACGTCAGGCCCGCCAGCAACCACTTGCCGCTGGTCTTGCTGTTGGTGCTCAACCAACTGTCGGTGGGTGCCTTCACGGTCGACTACATCGTGACGTCGTTTTACACGGAGGAGACGATTCAACGTTATCACGCGCTGATCGCGCTCGGGCTCGGGTTGGTCGCTTTGCTCGCCAGCGTGTCGCACCTTGGGCGGCCGCAGTATGGTTTCCGCGCCATCATGGGCTTCCGGCACTCCTGGATGAGCCGTGAGATCGCCTGCTTCGGCGCGTTCGCGGCCCTGGCAGTGGCTTATGCCGCGGGCGCGTGGGCGGAACCGCTCATGGCAAGGCTCGGTTTGCCCGCGCTCGACCCGACCTGGTCAACGCGGATCCGTCACGGCCTCGGCATGGCTGTCGTGCTGAGCGGGTTGTGCGGCGTGGCGTGCTCCGCGATGTTGTACGCGGTGACGCGGCGAGCCTGGTGGCGCCTGTCCTATTCGGGCCCGCGCTTCCTCAGCTCGGGGGCGCTCCTCGGTACTTCGCTCACACTGGTGGTGTTCTGCACGGCCGCGTTCTTCGGCGAGCCGGTGCCGGGCCAGATCCTGAGTGGCCTCTACACCACGCTGATCGGCGTCGTCCTGTTCAAGCTGGGGCTGGAGGCGAGCATCTTCTCGCAGCTCCGCCAGAGCCAGGTGTCCGATCTAAAACGTACGGCGATGCTCATGTGGGGTGAGCTCGGCACGCTGACGCAACTACGTTTTGCTCTCGGGGTCTTCGGCGGCATCGCGTTGCCACTCTTGCTCTCGACCTTCATCAACCCCGCGGTGGACTCCGTGCAGATTGGCCTCACACCGGTGATCATATCGGTCGTGAGCTGTGTGCTGTTGCTCGCCGGAGAGCTGTGCGAGCGCAGCTTGTTCTTCATGGCGGCGGCCGCGCCGAGAATGCCCGGAGCGGTCGGGCAATGAAAGGCGACAGCGGCGGCGTCCGGGCGCTCTCCCGGCTGCTCTTCGATCGCCAGGGAGAGCTCACTCGCGATCTGCTCAGGGAGCCGGGTCGATTTGGCCTCGGCCAGATCCCCAAACGCCTGGCCCCCGACCACACGACCACCGTCACGTGCGGCTTTTGCTCGACGGGTTGTGGCCTGTCCATCCATCTCAAGGACGGGCAAGCGGTCAACCTCTCGCCGGCCACGGATTACCCCGTCAATCTGGGGATGGCCTGCCCCAAGGGCTGGGAGGCGCTGACTCCGCTCGGAGCTAAAGACCGCGCCACCGTTCCGCTCGTGCGCAAGACAAAGAAAGATGCGCTCGCGCCGACGGACTGGGAAACCGCGCTCGACACCTTCGTGCAGCGATTTCGGCAGATCCAGGAGCAATACGGGCCCGCTTCGGTGGCCTGGCTCGGCACGGGTCAGATCACCGTCGAAGAGCTGGCGCTGCTCGGTGCATTCGCCAAGTTCGGCATGGGCGTGGTGCACGGCGACGGCAATACGCGTCAATGCATGGCCACCTCGGTGGTCGCCTACAAACAATCGTTCGGCTTCGACGCGCCGCCCTACAGCTACGCCGACTTCGAAGCCTCAGACGTGATCGTATTCATCGGGGCGAACCCGTGTATTGCGCACCCCATCATGTGGGAGCGTGTCTGCAAGAACAAGAATTCGCCCCAGATCATCGTCATCGACCCGCGCAAGACGGAGACGGCGATGGCCGCCACGCAGCACCTCGCGCTCTCACCCAAGAGCGACCTGGTGCTGTTCTATGCGGTGGCCAAGCTGCTCATCGACGGCGGTTCGATCGACCTCGACTACATCGGCAAGAGCGTCAACGGCTTCGACGATTTCCGTGCGCACGTGCAAGAGTTCACGCTGGAGCGGGCGGTGCTTGCCACGGGCCTGGCCGCGGAAGAGATTCAGCGCTTTGCGACGAGCATCGCCAAGGGCAAGGCCGTCAGCCTGTGGTGGACCATGGGCGTCAACCAGAGCTACGAAGGCGTGCGGGTCGCTCAGAGCATCATCAACCTGGCGCTGATCACGGGAAACATCGGGCGCCCGGGCACCGGGGCGAACTCGATCACGGGCCAGTGCAACGCCATGGGCTCGCGCCTGTTCAGCAACACCACGGGGTTGTTCGCTGGCCGCGATTTCATCAACCCCGAACACCGCGCCGAAATCGCCGAGCTACTCAACATCCCTCAAAAGCTGGTCCCGAGCGAGCCGAGCTGGGCTTACGACCAGATAATGGAGGGCATCAACCGGGGGCAGATCAAGGGCCTCTGGATCGTTGCTACCAATACCGCTCACTCCTGGATCAACCAGGCGGACGCACACCACTTGCTCAGCAAGTTGGATTTCCTGGTGGTGCAGGACATGTATTCGACCACCGAGACTGCCGCTTTCGCAGATCTGGTATTACCCGCGGCCGGTTGGGGGGAAAAAGACGGCACGTTCATCAACTCCGAGCGGCGCTTTGGTTTGTTGAAGAAGGTCTCGCGCGCGCCCGGCCAGGCCTTGGCCGACTTCTCGATCTTCAAGCTGCTCGCGGAGGCCTGGGGTGTGGGAGACCTGTTCAAGGATTGGGTCTCGCCCGAAGCCACGTTCCAGATCCTCAAGCGCTGCAGCGCCGGCAGGCCGTGCGACTTCACGGGCATCGAGAGCTACAAGCAGATCGACGAGATGCGCGGGATCCAGTGGCCTTTGCCTGAAGGGCAACAGCCTGCTGTGGGCGCAGAGCGGCGCCTGTTCGAGGACGGGGTCTTCTATCACAAGGACGGCAAGGCCCGTTTGCTGTTCGAAGAGCCACGGAAACAACCGGAACCCGTCGACAAGAACTACCCGCTGATGTTGCTCACGGGGCGCGGCAGCTCGAGCCAGTGGCACACCGGGACGCGGACGAACAAGTCACCGGTGCTGACGAAGCTGTTTTCGGCGTCCGCCTATGTCGAGATCAATCCGAAGGACGCGCGCGATCTGGCGATCCAACAGAACGATTGGGTGGTGGTGGAGTCGCGGCGCGGGCAAGTTTTGGCCCGCGCGTTCGTGAGCCACGTGGTGCAACCCGGGCAGTGCTTCATGCCGATGCACTATGCGAAGATTAATCAGCTGACTTTTCCTTCGTTTGATCCTTATTCGCGGCAGCCTTCTTATAAGAATTGCTCGGTGCGGCTGCGGCGCCGTAGCGATGTGCCCGGGCTTTGACGGTAGATGGGACGGCCGCGGCGTGGGTCCCCTTTTCCCGGCGTGGGCCCCTCCCAGACTCGCCGCCGCGGCGGCGGCTCAGACAAGTAGGACCCTCCCACGGCGGGAGAAAGGGGTCCACGCCGCGGCCTCCAAGTGGGTTTGTAAAGATTTGATGCGGACACCCTTCGAACGACGTCTTTTCGGAGGGTTGAGTCGGCATCCACGGCGAGAGCCTGGCGTTTGGGTTGCGGTTTGACCCGTTGTGTTAGGGTCGCGCGCGTCGAATGGCTTTGTGTCGAGAGCTCAGGGTTTGGAGTCTCGCGTTGGGCGTGGGGCTGGGGCTCGGGGGTTGTGGATCGCGATCGGCTTTGCGGGCTGGGGAGCCTTGTGCGGAAGAGGGGGAACGGCGCGAGTGCTCGGATGATTGCGCGGTGGGGGAGCAGGTTTGTCTGGATGGCTTTTGGGGCGGGTGCGAAGTGCCGGCGGTGGTCGAGAGCTGCGAGCACAGTTGTGGGCCCGGCGAGTTGCGCTGTGAGGACGGGCGCTGGGGGGAATGTGCGCCGTTCACGCGGGAGCGGGAGTGCTCGAGTGTTTGTGGTGAAGGGATAGAGGTTTGTGATGAGGGGGAGTGGCATTCTTGTGATGCGCCGCTGCCGCTGCCGCCTTTGCTAGCGGTCACGCTGCGTGATTTCAGTGAAACGCATCCTGATTTCGAGGAAGAGGTGGGGATGGATCGGGGGATGGTGGAGCGGCGGCTCGGGGCGGATGGCAAACCGATTTACGCGGGGGGTGTGATGGGGACCCGCACGACGACCGGGGCGCTGAATTTCGAGCAGTGGTTTCGTGACGTGCCGGGGGTCAACCAGGCGCTCGCGTTCGATTTGCAACTGCGCTTCTCGCCGCGGGACTCGCGCCTGTTCATGTACGACGGGCGCAGCTTTTTCCCGCTCGACGGGCAGTTGTTTGGCAATGAAGGGCGGTTTCACAACTTTCATTTTACGCTCGAGGCGGTGACGGAGTTTGACTACGTCGGAGGGGAGCTGTTCAGCTTCTCCGGCGACGACGATGTGTGGGTGTTCGTCAATGGCTTGCTCGTGATCGATCTGGGCGGCGTGCACGCGAGCCAAACTGCCAGCGTCTCCATCGACGACGTCGCCGCCGAAGCGGGCCTGACACGGGGCAATCGCTACCCGCTGCACGTCTTTTTTGCCGAGCGCCACACCAACTCGTCCAACTTCGTGATCGACACCTCGATCGCAGCGCGCGGAGACTGCCCGGCGCCATGAATCAAGGGCGAGCGCTGCCCGTGCTCGAAGGAGCACACCACCTCGAATTCCGCTGCACTGGCTGCGGCAACTGCTGCAAGTCATTGCGCGTTCCCGTCACCCACTCTGACGTCGCGCGCCTGAGCCAGGCCCTCTGCCGCTCCGCCCATTCACTCGTGGATTGGTTGCGACCGGACGAGGTCGACATGACCAACGAGCCCGGCGCCTGGGTGGAGCTCGGTATCGGGCGCCGCCTGATGGTGCTCGCCCACGCGGGCGGTGGCTGCCACCTGCTCGACGCGGAAAACCGTTGCAGCGCCTACACCGCCCGCCCAGCGGATTGCCGGCTCTTCCCCTTCGACGTCGAGCGCGACGAACACGGTCGAGCGGTGAAGCTCGGGCGCTTGCATCTCGACGGCTGCGGCGACGAACTCGCCAGCACGAGCCTGCCCATCACCGATGCCTCGAAATCGGAAGACCCAGACGAGCTCTTCGAACGCGATCGAGCCCGCTGGGGCGAACTCGCCGAATACCAGGCAGTGGTCGCGAACTGGAACCGCCTGGTGCGCCACCGCCGGCGCTTTCGCCGCCGCGCCGGCAATGCCGGCGAGTTCTTGGCGTTCGTGGGGCTGGAAACCAAGCTCAGCGCAGGATGGGCCGCAGATCCTTGAGGCACCAGTCGAAGGGCCTCGCGCCAACCATGACGTCCGCGGGTAGCTGCCAGGCAATGTTGTCGAGGCCATTCGCGAGCGGAACAGGGATATCCGCGGCCGTATTCCAGCAGTATTGGTAGACCTCCGAGAGCAACGCTTCTTGGGGCTGGCCACTTTGGGCCGTGATGGTCTTGCAATACACGCTGGACTCGAGCGTGGGATCCAGGCCATCCGCGAGCGCCTTGAAGCGGATCAGGTTGATAGTGGGGCCCTCGATCACGAAGGAGAAGCCGATCACTTCCCCGGGCGTCCAGGGCCGCGCCACGTCCGGCGGAGGCGGCGTTGCCGCGTCATTCGCGGTGCTGGCGTCTCCAGCGTCGAGAGCAGCGGTGCCCGCGTCGGTGGGAGCGGGATCCGAGCCGGGTGCGGCACCTTGATTGAGGTTGAAGCCGAACTCGACGCCCCAATATTGGCCGTAGTTGCCGTTGGGTACTTCCTCGAGGTTGCCGGAAATGCAGATCTGGCCCGGTGTGTCGGCAATATCGAGCGTATTGCCGAACATGGATTGAGCCAGAAACGCTCCCCCCTGAATGCCATACGGGTTGGGACCGATGGCGTAAGGCAGGGCGCCCGTGCCGGGGACGATCTCGAGCAGGTCGCCCAGGTTCGAGTCCGAGGGAACAAAGGGCCGGGCCCCCGCAGTGCCACCACCCCCACTCGTATTGGTCGTGCCGCCGCTGGTGCCCCCGCTTCCCCCCTGGGCACCACTACCATTGCCCGCCACATTTTCCGGCCGAGGTCTGCCCTCGTCTTCACCGCACGAAAACAGCCCGAGCGCCGCCAGCGCCGACGCCACGATAGTCGAAGTCTTCATCACCCAGTTCTCGCATCCCGCTCTGGCCGTGCCGCACACCCGCGAGCCACGCCCCAAGCCAGCCGAACCTACCACGATCGACGAAACATGGCGCCCGCGGTTGCGCGTTCGGACCTACCCGTTAGCCCCGGGAAAACATCGCACACGAAAACAGCGAGAGCGGACTTGTTCAGCGCCGATGCCGCATCAAAGCATTCTTGTAGGCCGAAAATCCGAGCCGCTCATACAGCGCCCGGGCTTTCGCGTTGCCCGGCGTCACCTCGAGCTCAAACGCCACGGCGACCTGAAACCACGGCCATCGTCGCCGGATCAGGCCCTCGAGCAGCCCCGTCGCCGCACCGCGGCCACGGGCTCCCGGAGCCACGTACAGCTCATCGACGATGCAGACCTCGCCGCCGAGCTCGTTGCTCCAGAACGAGCAGAGTAGCGCGTACCCCTCGAGGCCTTCGCCCCGATCATACCCGAGCGCGAGCCCCCGCACGGGTTCACGAGCAAGCCGCTGCAAAGTAGCCAGGGCCTGGCTGCGCGTCATTGGCGTCGGGGCGGGATCCTCTTCATAGAGCGCGAGCATCAAGGCCGCGATCGGCTCGTGCTCGTCGCCACGGCACTCGCGCCAGCTCATGGCCGTTGCTCCAGGGCCTCGAGCGGCAACCTGCCGCGGCCGAGCCAGTCACGGTTCACGTCCGGAATGTCGTCCAGAAGCTGCCGGGTCGCCTCGCTCTGTGGTGCACCGGTGACGCGCTCCGGCGGGCCCTGTTCAACGATTTGCCCCTTGTGCATGATGAACAGCGTGTCGGAGACGTAACACGCGAGCCCCACGTCATGCGTCACAAACACGATCGTCATGGCGAGCTCTTGCTTGAGCTTCATGAGGTACTCGAGAATGCTGGCGCGGCTGCAAGCGTCCACCATGCTGGTGGGCTCATCCGCGATCAACACCTCGGGGCGAATGATGAAGATGCGAGCCAACAACATGCGCTGCATCTGCCCGCCCGAGAGCTCGAACGGATACTTGCCGTCAATCTCGCGCGGCTCGATGTTGACGGCGAGGAGCGCTTCGTCCACGCGGCGCCGTACTTCGTTCGCCGGGGGCCGGACCTCAAAGAGCCGAAAGCAGCTCTCCAGCTGCGAACGGATGGTGAAGAACTGGTTGAACGCCGAAAACGGATCCTGAAATACGGCCTGCACCTTCCTGAAGTGCCGCCGTGGGTCACGCTCTTTCGTGATGGGGCTGCCGTTGAAATCCAGCTCGCCGCTCGTGGGCGAGTCGAGCCGCAAGAGCAAGCGGGCCAGCGCGGTCTTGCCACAGCCGGATTGGCCCACGAGCGAGACGATTTCGCGATCTTTGATCTGAAAGCTCACGCGATCCACCGCGGTGATCGCTCGCTTGCCGTGCCCGAACACGCGCGATACCTGGCGCGCCTCGAACTTGTATTGACCTGAGAGCTCAGCCGGCATATCGGCACCTCACCTGGCGCGCGGCGACCACGCGCAGTTCCTGTTTGGTAGCGCTACAATCCGGCCGCACGCTGGGGCAGCGTTCGGCGAAGCGGCAGCCGGCGATGGGGTACCTCAGGTCCGGAGGCGCGCCTTCGATGGCCACTGGCTTTTCCTTCTGGCGGCCGGGGTGCGCGCTCAACATCGAGCTCATCAGCGCGCGCGTGTAGGGCTGCCGGCCGTCGAAGATCACCTGCTCGGTACTACCGTATTCGACAAATTCCCCCGCGTACATCACCGCGATCGAGCTCGACACATGCCGGAGCAGCGGCAGTTCGTGCGTGATGAAGATCATGCTGGAGACGATGCCGCGGTCCATCAGATCGAAGAGCAGCCGGATCACTGATTTCTGCGTCGAGACATCGAGCGCGGACGTCGGTTCGTCCGCTATTACGAGTTTGGGATTGAGCAACGTCGAGATGCCGATCACGACGCGCTGTTTGGTGCCCGCCGGCAGCTCCACGGGGTAGGCGTTCAAGACCCGCTTCGAGTCCAGCCCGATACGTTCGAAGCGTTCGCGCAGCCGTTCGGAGATCTCCCGCTCGTCAGCGCCTTCCTCGTGGCTCGAGATCATGTCCCGGGCGAGATCTTTGATGCGCCGGGTGGGGTTGAGCGAGTTGAGCGCACCCTGCGGGATCATCGCGATCTGCCGGCCGAGAATCTGCTTGCGATTTTGCTCCGCGCTCATTCCGATCAAGCTCTGCCCGGCGATCTTCACGTCGCCCGAGCCGTGGAACAACGGCGGCGCATACAGCCCCAAACAACCGCTCACCAGCGTGGTCTTGCCGCAGCCCGACTCACCCGCGATCCCGAGCACGTCTCCCGCGTCCAAGCTGAACGAGACGCCGTCCACCGCTTGCACCTTCACGCCTGCGCGGGTGAGGTAGTGGAGGCGCAGGTCTTCGACTTCTAGAATCGCCACGTCACTACCTCAGGCGGGGGTTAAACACGCTCTCCATCGACGTGTTGATCACGTAGAGCGAAAACGCGATCACGGTCACGAGCGCCGTCGCCGGCACGAAAGCCCACCAGGCCCCGTCCCCCAGAGCCTCGTTACGGATCGCCTCGTTCAGGATGGTACCGAGCGAGATCGAATCATACGGGCCGAGGCCCAACATACTGATGCTCGCCTCCGTCAGGATCCCGCTGGCGGTCTGCAAGATGAAGACCATGAAAATGTAGCTG
>JAYWEH010000747.1:0-2862 GCA_043780025.1 Deltaproteobacteria bacterium | reverse complement strand
CCGAGCCCTTCTGGCTCGAACGAATCGGAGTGTGCACCGTCACGAGCTTCGTGCCGTCTGGAAATGTCGCTTCCACCTGGACCTCAGGGATCAGGTCGCCCACGCCGGGCATCACGTCGTCTTCGGAGAGCAGCTCGGCGCCGGCGCCCATCAACTCTGCGACGCTGCGCCCGTCGCGCGCGCCTTCCAGGATGGCGGCCGAAATGTATGCGACTGCCTCTGGGTAGTTCAGCTTCAAGCCCCGCGCCTTGCGCCGTTCGGCGACGAGCGCCGCCGTGTACAACAAGAGCTTGTCCTTTTCTCGCGGTGACAGTTCCATGATCCTCCGAACGACTAGGTGGCCCAGACCCGGGGCGGCACGGCCACGCGCCCCGACGACAGATGCAGGCGGGTCCACGCTGCCGCAAAAAGCCGCTTGGCCGCCTCCGCCCTATAGCCCAAATAGCGACAGACCAGAACCTCTCCGAGCAGGCTCACGCTGAACCAATCGAGCTCGGTTGAAGGCAATAGCTCGCGCAGCGCGTCCACTTCTTCAGCGCTCCCGCCGGTCTTGACGAACGTGCCAAACACGGAGCGCCCCGCGAGGCCCCAGGGGGCTTGGAGCACCCGCCCACCCCCCGCAAAGCAACCCCGCTCAATGAATAGCCGCCGGCCGAGGCGAGTGAGCACGAGGCGCTGCTCGACTTCGCCTCGAGAAAATCCGAGATCGTTGCGGCCCAGGCAGCACACCTCCCAGCCCGCAAATTGAGCCGTGGCAGCGAGCTCCACGGAGGTCGAAGAGTGTAGCCAGGCCCCGTCGAACACGATCGTTTCTTGCGGCAGCCATTCGAGCAGCGCGCCCGCTCCGACGGCGAAGGACTGCGTCAAGAGTGATGGGCGGTTTGGACTGCGATACGCTTTTGTCGCAGCGGGCGTCGTGAGCAGCGCGCGGCAGCCCGGTAGCAGCGTTGCTTCCACGCGCAAGCGGTCGCCCCCCACCACTCCGCCGGGCGGATGCAAGACGTACACATGGCAGCTTCCGTCGTCCTGAGCGAAAGCGCGCTGCACCATCAGCGGACCGCGATGGCGGCGCCGCGCTATCCCAGTCAGTCCGCCGCGCTCCTCGAAGCGGAGCTCCAGGTGGCCTTCCCACGCCGCCTGCGTCGTTCGGTCTGCACTTTCTGCCAACACGTTTCAAGAGACTCCGGCGCTCGAACGCTTCAGGCGAGGCACGTCGAGCGAACGCGCGTCATACCACCAGATGGCGCTGGACGATGTCGTCCGTCAGTTCATCCATGCGCCCCGACGCCACGTTACGGCCTCGGTCCAAGACACAAAAATGCCGGCCGACGCGCCGTGCGAAGGGTAATTTCTGCTCCACGAGCAGGATGGTGAGCCCGTGCTTTTCATTCAGCTCGACCAGGATGTCCCCGATCATCTGCACGATGTTGGGCTGAATGCCCTCGGTCGGTTCGTCCAGGATCAGGAGCTTCGGCTCCGCCATCAGCGCGCGGCCAATGGCGAGCTGTTGCTGCTGCCCGCCTGACAGGTCGCCGCCGCGCCGGCTCAACATTTCGCGCAGGACCGGGAACATCTCGAAGATGCGCGCGGGGATCTGGCCGCTTTGCTTCTTGCGAGCCCCGGCGAGCCCCACGAGCAGGTTCTCCTCGACCGTGAGCAGCGCGAAGATCTCTCGGCCCTGTGGTACCAGGCCGATACCCTGGCGCGCGCGCTCCCACGGCGGCAGCTTCGAGAGCTCGCGGCCGCCGAAGGTCACCTTGCCCGACTCGACCGGCAAGGACCCCATGACGCTCTTGAGCAACGTGGTCTTGCCGACCCCGTTGCGACCCATCAGGCAAGTGCATTTGCCCTCCGGGACGTCGAGCTCCACGTCCCAGAGCGTATGGCTCTCGCCGTAGTACTGATTGAGTTTCTCGATGCGCAGCACACTACTCTCCGAGATAGACCTCGATCACCTTGGGATCGCTCTGAATGTTGTCCATGGATCCCTCGGCGAGCACGCGGCCCTCGTGCAGCACGGTCACGACCTTGGCGATGCTGCGGATGAAGTCCATGTCGTGCTCGACGACCACCACCGTGCGGTCGCCAGAGAGGCTCTGTAATAGCTGCGCCGTGCGCTCCGTCTCCTGGTGGGTCATGCCGGCGACGGGCTCATCGACGAGCAGAATGCTGGGATTTTGTGCCAGCAGCATGCCGATCTCGAGCCATTGTTTCTCCCCGTGTGACAACAGGCCGGCGCGATCCTGGCGGCGCCGGGTCAAGCCGACGGTTTCGAGTACCGAGTCGATCTGTTCGCGTTCCCGAGAACTGAGCCGCGCGAACAACGAGTGAAACACGCCGCGTCGTGAGGCCAACGAAAGCTCGATGTTCTCGAACACGCTGTGGCCGTGAAATACCGTGGGCCGTTGAAATTTGCGGCCAATCCCGAGCTCAGCGACCTCGTATTCGGCCAGCTGCGTGAGCGCGGTCTGTTCGCGATTTTCGCCGACCAGGTACACCTGGCCCCGGTCGGGTCGCGTCTTGCCGGTGATCACGTCCATCAGCGTGGTCTTGCCCGCGCCGTTGGGCCCAATGATGCAGCGCAGCTCACCTCGGTCGAGCGTGAGCGTCAGATCGGTGAGCGCTTTGAAGCCGTCAAAGCTGACGCTGATGTTGTCCACCCAGAGGTGGGCGCGCGGGCGCGCTAGACCCGACGCGGCGCTGCCGTCCGTTCGCAATGCGGCGCCGGATTCGTCGATGTCCGATTGGGTTGCGCTGGCACCGGTCTGCGCCCTGTCGTGATCCGGTACGATGGGTTTGCTCATGGCCATGTAGCGCTCAACGGGCGCCGCGGCTGACCCAGCGCGCTCGCAGCTTGGACAG
>JAYWEH010000746.1:0-2862 GCA_043780025.1 Deltaproteobacteria bacterium | reverse complement strand
CGCGGTTGTATTCCATCTCGACCCACGCCTGCGTCGCGTGGTTCAGCGCGTCGAGCGTCAGGTCCGGCACGTTCTCGAGCATCGCGAGTAGGCGGCCCTCGACCTGGCCCCAAAACGATTCCTGCTTCCCGTTCTGTTCCGGACACGCTGGCAGCGTGGTCGCGTGCTCGACGCCGAGCCGCGCGAGCCCCTCCCGCGTCTCGCCGGCGAGCATCGCGCCGCCGTTGTCGCTGAGCAGCGAGCGAAACAGGCCCCGCTTCTGAATCGCCTGGGAGAGCCCGTGGATCAGGTTCTCGGCGTTCTCGACGAGGTACCACTGGAGGTGGCAGCACAGCCGCGACCGATCGTCGAGTACGCCGAGGAGCTCGGGCGCGACCAGGTCGCCCGACGGCAGGACGATCTTGCGCGAGGCTGTGTGGAAGTCGAGGTGCCATAGCCCGTGCACGTACTCGCTCTCGTAGCTGCGGGTCTCGCGCGAATCGAAGATCGCGCGGCCCCGCGCATCGCTCGCGCGTTCGTGGCCGCGTCGCCGCTTCTTCCGGCGAAACAGCCCGCGCTCTTTCATGAAGCGGCGCACCGTGGTGTACGACGGCACGCGACCGAGCCCGGGCTCGAGCACCACGAGCGCGACAAGGTTGTCGGCGTGCAGCTGATAGCTCCAGCTCGGATGCTCGCGGTGCTGCACGATCACCGCAGCGATCAGCACCGATGACAGCGCCCGGCGCTGACCGGCGTCCTTGCGGACGCGCCGGCGTAACGCGCCGACGGTGTCGGCGCGTGCCGACGCGCGGCGCGCGACGTGGAGCCAGCGCTCGACCGTCGAGAAGGCGAAGGTCACGTGCGCCCCGGTGATCGGGTGCTGCCATGTTCGCGCGGCGAGCGCTTCGAGCGCGGCACGCAGCTCGCCTTGCGCGGGCGGCGCCGCGAGCAGCGCGCCCACGATCGCAAATCGCAGGTTCGCCCACCGCTCGTGTCGTCGGTCCGTGTTGTTCGCCATCCGTCGTCCTTCCGCGGCTGCGTTCGCGCTGCCGAGCTCGGAGACGACCTCTATTCGATCGTGCGCGTCGTGGAAATCACCATCCTCTGCGGGCGTTGTTCGACCATCACGATGCGCTCGCTTCGAGCCACGGCGCCGTCGAGATCGGTTGCAGGATGCGGAGCACCGCCGCCATCGAGACCTCGTCGGAAAACCGGTCGAGCAGCGACTGCGGCAGCACAGCCTCGTCGACCATCGGCATGAAGCGACCGCGCAGGCTCTGCCAGAGCCGACTCGTAGCAAACGTTTCAAGCCACCACGCGCGCCAGCGTGCGAGCGTCTGCCGGCTTGCGCCGAACAGCGCCTTGAGGCGACTTGCTCGGCTCGCGCTCACCCCGTGCTGCATCGCCGACGCGAGCACCACAACCGCGCCGAGGTAGACGCGTCGACCAAGAAACCGCACTGACGGCGGCGTCGCGCGCTTCCGGCAGCCGTCCACGGCGCAGCAGTAGCTCGCCCGTTTGTCATAGCTCGGTGGGAGGGCCGCTGCTCCGCGCGGTTTGCGTTCGTAACGTGCGCTGTGCAGCACCCCACCGCACTCGGCGCATCGCGCTCGCCGGGTCTGTTCGGCAAGCTCGGCGTCGATGCGTTCGAGCACGTGATAGAACTGCGCGTCGCCGAACAGCTTCAGTAACGACATCGGGGATCCATCCATGGCCAAGGTCGGACGCAACCAACCCTGTCCTTGCGGCAGTGGCAAGAAGTACAAGCAGTGCTGTCTCTCTGTCGACGAGGCAGCCGAGGCTGCCGCGCGTGACGAACAGCGCCGCAACGCGCCGCCGCTGCCGCCGCTCGGCACCGTGCCCCGTTGGGCACCGGATGACGACGATGACGGTGAGCGCTTGGACAAGCTGTCCAACGACACCGTCGACCTGATCCGCGCTCGCAAATTCGACGAGGCCGAGCGCGCGTGTCATCGCCTGCTCGAGGACTTCCCCGACCTCCCCGACGGCCACATGCGTCTCGGCCAGCTCTTCCGCGCTCTTGGTGAGCCGAAGCTGGCGGCGAAGCATCTACGATTGGCCGCCGCTGTCTCGCGCGCCAACCACGAGGAGAACGAGATGCCGCTCAGCCTCGAAGCCGAGGCCGATCAGCTCGATCCGCCGCCGACGTAAAACGTCACGGTCTGCGAGGGCTTTCCCGCCGCCCCATCAACGACCGTGCTCGAGCTGACCCGGAGATCCCATCAACTACAGCGCTCGTGCTCACACACATGGTGTAGGGGTCAGCCTGACGGTTGCTGCTCGCGCTGTACTGGGCCGATGGACACGCTGGGAAGGTGCCGAAGATCGCGGGTTCCGGCGGGGCGGTAAATGGCGCGCCGACTCCGTTTCCCCACTGCAGGTCATAGGAGTTCAGTCCGCCTTTGATCGGAGATCCGATAAGATCGGGAAGCCGATCCCCGTCGATGTCGAACCACCGCCAGGCGAAGACGGTGTCGACGCCGCTCGCATCCTTGGGGTGATCGCAGTCGTTCTTGGTTTCGACGACGGCAGCTCCGCCAGGATAATTGTGGCAGTAGCCTGGGTGCGGAGAGGTCGGGCACGGTGCGTCCATTGGATGGCAATATCCACGGCCGAAACTCCGCGAGTTGAGGTAGCCGGTTCGCTGGTAGTTCAGCGAGCATCGCTCCTCGGTTCCCGTCGTGCCGTTGTCGCGAGCGTGGGCGCCGCCGCAGTACTGGCTGGTGCCGCTCGCCGTGTTGGTCGCCCACTTCAGCGTCGGCATCTCGATGTAACCCGCGTCTTCGAACTGAAAGCCGATGGTGGATGCTGCGCCTTTGTTGCGGTACCAGCGTGCGCCGCAGAGTTGCGCCTGACCATTGA
>JAYWEH010000745.1:0-16025 GCA_043780025.1 Deltaproteobacteria bacterium | reverse complement strand
AGCTGCCGCACCAGCAGGTCACGCTCGGGACCTTCCGGCGTGGCCTGGATGCGATTGTAGTGCACGGCGTTGACCGCGGCTTGCGGCCCCATCACGGCGATCGACGCCGTCGGCAGCGCCAGGCACGCTTCGGGGTCAAACGCGGGGCCGCACATGGCATACAGGCCCGCTCCGTAGGCTTTGCGAACCACCACGCTCAGTTTCGGCACGGTGGCACGGCTCACGGCCGCGATCATCTTGGCGCCGGCGCGGATGATCCCCTGCTTCTCGACCTTGGTGCCAATCATGAAGCCGGGCACGTCGGCCAGGAACAGAAGCGGGATGCCGAAAGCGTGGCACACGTCGACAAACCGCGCGGCCTTGTTGGCGCTGTCCGCGAACAGGACCCCACCCAGGTGTTTCGGTTGATTGGCGACGATACCGACCGGCGCGCCATCGATGCGCGCGAACGACGTGATCAGCTCGCGCGCGTAGCGCGCCTTGATCTCGAACTCGCTGCCTTCATCCACCAGGTGGGCTACCACCTGCCGCATGTCGAACGGCTTGTTCTCGTCCGCGAGCACGATCTGCTCGAGCGGCTTCAGGTTGCTCGCCACCGGGCGAACGGGCTCCGGCTCCGGCGCCCCGGGCATGAACGACAGGTAGCGCCGGGCGAGCGCGAGCGCCTCGGACTCCGTCTGGGTCAAGACGTCGCCACAGCCGGAGATCGACGTGTGCATCTTGGCACCGCCCATTTCCTCCAGGCTCACCTTCTCGCCGATCACCATCTCGGCCATGCGCGGCGAACCCAGGTACATGCTGGCGTTACCGTCGACCATGATCACGATGTCGCAGAACGCCGGGATGTACGCGCCACCCGCCGCAGAAGGCCCAAACAACAGGCAGATCTGCGGCACGAGCCCGCTCATCTGCGCTTGATTGAAGAAGATGCGCCCCGCGCCGCGGCGCCCCGGGAACATCTCGACCTGGTCGGTGATACGCGCGCCCGCCGAATCCACCAGATAGAACATGGGACAGCCGAGCCGCTGCGCCTGCTCCTGGATGCGCAGGATCTTTTCGACGGTGCGGCGCCCCCAGGAGCCCGCCTTGACCGTCGAATCATTGGCCATCACCGCCACCAGCCGCCCCGACACGCGGCCGACGCCGGTGACGACACCGTCCGCGGGCAAGCCCTCCGCGGAGCTGTTGGCGAGGAGCGCGTCCTCCACGAACGAGTCCGCGTCGAGCAGCAAGGCCAGCCGCTCGCGCGCGAACAGCTTGCCCTCGGCGGCGTTCTTCTCGTGGTACTTTTCGCTGCCCCCAGCGCGCGCCCGCGCCGTGAGCTCCTGCAGTTCAGAGTCTTTCATAAACGAAGGTCGGCGTGGGCGAGGTCTGTCGCCCGTGCTGTCAGCTCTCCGAAGCCAGCCGTGTCAGCAGTGCTTCGAGCGCCTCGAGTCGATCTCGATCGTAGCCCACGGCGACATCCCGCACCACGCCTGCTCGATCGATCACGAACAGCGTTGGGACCGCGAACGCTTGATAGGAGGTCGCCGTGATGCCGTTCGGGTCCGACAAAACCGGATAGGTGAGCCCGAGCTCGGAAGCGGATCGCGTCGCCAGCTCGAGCGGATCCGTGGTGATCGACAAAACCAGCCCGCCCTGCGCCCGCAGACGCGCATGCCAGTCGTTGAGCGTGGGCATGAGCCCGCGGCAGGCGCCGCACCAGGTCGCCCAAAACTCGAGCACGACCACCTGACCGCGCAGGGCCAGCAGCGTGGGCCCGACGTTGCCCTGAGCCACCGCGACGCCATCGAGCTCGGGCGCAGGCAAATTGACAAAGCCGAGGCGCAGCTGGCCTTCGAGCCCCGGATTCTCCGTGAGCACGACAGCGAGCAGGCGGCTCTCGTTCTGGCGCAGCAACATCAGGTTCGCGCGCCCTCGCGCGCCGAGGAGCGACACGCGCTGCGACAGCTCTTCGGGGCTCTGCACACGTTCGTCGTTGACACCGAGCACCACGTCCCCCACCTCGAGCCCGTGCACGGCCGCAGGTGATCCCCGCAGCACGCTGCTGACCAGCACGCCGGGCTCGCCCGCGCCCCGCGCTGACAGCGACACCCCGAGCCAGCCGGCAGCCGATTGTACGGGCCGTCCCCCTTGCTCGACCGGCGCCTGAGCGGCGGGAGCCGCGACCGGGGCATCCGCCAATACAGCCGCAGCGCGACCTGGCGTGGGGGCCGGAGCCTGACCTGGATACGACGCGGGTGGCGCCCCGGTGCAGGCGCTCCCGAGGCCGAGAGCGAAGGCCAATACAGCCACTCTCGATGGGATCGGCAGAGGCATGGTCCTCGGGTGCAATACCACGCTGAGAGCCGACGCGCGTGTCACCCTCTGCGACAAACGGCCGCCTCGAACGCCTCAGCCCAGAAAATCAGGGGAACAAAAAAGTCACCGCCCGCGTCTCCTTAGAGAAGACCGGGCAGTGTCAGTCGGCCAGTGAGGATGGCCGTAAGATGCAATGAGGATAAGTTAAGGAGATGAGCCACGGTGGTCGTGGTAGCGACCACCCAGCTAAGAAACCTCTTAATTAAGCAACCTCTGAACTAGCAATTAAGCAAAGTAGCTAAGCAAGTGTACTTGTCAGCCTTTAATGCAGGAGTGATGCCAACACTCCCGGCGAGCCCACAAAGCCCGGTAAAGGTCACTCATCCCCGGCATTTTTGAGAATCTGAAGGCTGCCCCTCTGGCGCCGGTGTCGCAGTCCTACATTAGGCCCGCAATCGTTGCATAGCCCTGGAGGGGTAGAGGTCGAACCTCTTGGAGCGTTTCCGAGCGGAACGCGCGCTCCGATAGACCTTTCCCTGGGCCCAACCGCCAAGATGCGGTTCCAGCTCCCACAAGAGTCGGGGACCCCTCGGATTTTTCACCGAGCCCGCCAAAACTTTCCGCGCCGGGCGGGGTGTCGTGTTACTAGGCGCGCGGGCGCCCGTAGCTCAGCTGGATAGAGCGTCGGTCTACGGAACCGAAGGTCGAAGGTTCGAATCCTTCCGGGCGCGCAGGGATGATTGGGGATTTCGAGGTGGGCCTCGAACGCTTGGGCAAGTGAGTTGCCCCGAGCCTCGGCATGGCCGCAGCCGGCGCCGCGAGCGAGCCCACGAGGTGCACATACCGCATGTGAGTCGAGGCATTGCGGTGGCCAGCAAGCCGCATGGCCTGCTGCACGTTGACCCCCGCGGTCGCGAGCCCCGTATTGTAGGCACGGCGGAAACTGTGGAAGTCGAGGGGGCGTTGGTCATCAGAGCCCGCGACGCGTGCGGGCAGCTCCGAAACCGTTTGCCATGGGTCTTTCCTCGTCAGGGCCCCGGGCGCGCCAACACCGCGGGGCTTTCGTTGCTCAGACCTCGGTTTCCGGTGGCACCCAATCGGCGGGGAGCTTGCAGGCCTTGAGCACGCGGCGCGCGTAAGTCTCGGCGACGCGCACCCGGCCGCGTTCTGCGCCGGCCACCATGGGTTGGCTCACGCCGAGTTTCTCGGCGAGCTGGCTTTGCGAGAGCCCGGCATGCTCGCGAGCCCGGCGCAAGTCCGCACCGAGAGCCGCTTGCACCACGGAGCGCGCATCCTTCAGTGTGCTAGCGCCAGCGGCGTCGGCGAGTCGCAGATAATCCGCCTTAGGAAGCACGACGTAATCCTTGCCATCGAGCTGCAGAAAAGTTGGGGCGTTAGATCGCGTTGCCATGTGACTCCTCAATCCTCGTAGACCTTCGACCGATGCATGATGCGCACGATGACCACGTCCGATCCATCGACGCGGAACACGACACGCCAATCTCCCGTTCGGATCCGGTAGTGGCCACCCCAGTCCCCTGTGAGCGCTTTCGCGCCCGACACGTTGGGCCAACGGTCGAGCCTATCCAGCACGCCCAGGAGGCGAGCCTTGATCGTCGTGGGAACCTTCCTGAGGTCGACTTCGGCATCGGGCGTGGTCCGAACGGCCAATGGTTTATGTATAAGGTACTAGACCGGTTCGAGCAACCCAAATCACCTGCTCGCCCGTCACGGGGACGTTTCGTTTCCACCCGCTGTCCAAAGCGTCTACCCAATCTCGCGGGCCTCACTAGCGCTTTCGCTGAGTTGGGTGCCGAGAGCGTTGTTCGGTCGATGGCGGCTGGGTGCCGCTGCAACCGGTGCAAGGCCAAGGCGGTTCTGGCGCTTCTGCTGCAACGACCCCAGGCAACGGTGGCGCCCAGGCCCTGCCAGTGTCTTCCGAGTCGACATGCTTTGAGGGCGGCGACTCGGGTAGCCTTGGTTGTGCCAACGGCGAGACTCAGTGCTGTACTGGATCGCTGTGCGTAAACGATTCGGCCGCCGGTCTGTCGTTTTGTGCGGCGACGTGCTCGACGGGGGCTGAGTGCGCGAGCGGATGCTGCGCACTGCTTCAGGACATGACCGCGTCCATTTGCTGGACCGCTGATGGTTGCGGCGCGGTTACAGCTCCGCCGCCGTTACCGACGCCGAGGCGGACGTTCACATTTGGCACCTATGATCTGTGGAACATTGATCGCATCGACACAAATCTCTACCAAGCTCGTACGGTGGGGGCTGACCTTCTCATCGAGACGCGCCTGTGTCTCGCGCTCACCCTCCTGGACGACGGCATCCTGACATGGCGCGGCGTGGCAGGCTCCGAACTGAGTATCGATAACTTTTCGGGCGACGTGTGCAATGTGGCAGACGCCAACGTCCTTTGACGGGGCATGAGGCACTGCTGGCGCGAGCCCGTGGCGATGTTGGCCGCTTTCCATGCGGATGCGCGGTGACCTCCTTCGCGTCGTCGTGTTGCTGCTGTCAGCGGGGTGTGCTCCGCGACCCGATGCTGAGGCGTCATCAATCGCGGTGAATCAGCCGTTGGACAGCGCGTTTGAACGGAAGCGCTCGCGAAAGACCACTTGCTGTCTGGACAGGCAAGGTCGATCTCTTGGGAGCGGATCCCGGGGGTTGTGCGCGACGCTGTACGGAGGAAGCACGAGAGGATTTACTTGGAAGCCAAAGCGCGGCATGTCGTGGAAACGGGACTCCCCATAGATCAAATTGGGTGCAAACCGGAGTACCCGAACTGTGAGGTACTGAACGTTGAGCGGCAACCCGATGTCGGACTCGCGTACGACACGTTTCTTCTTGAGAAAGTGATCGAACTTGCCGAGATGCTCAAAGCACTGCGTGAGAAAAGGATTCAGCTTCTAAGCAGTGCGCCTTCGCTGATCGGAGCAGGGCAAGCAGGCATGGTTCATGAAGAGGTTTCGCGCCTATGGGAAGCGCTTGTCGTAGAATCCAATCTCTTGAAAGAGTTTTCGCAGTTTCATTGCGGACACCATCGTTCTGCCTGAACTAAAGGAGATCCCGTTCCCGTCGGCTCTGCGGTGCATGGAGCAACTTGGGGCTCGACCTTAGCGAGTGTTGCCTGGCGCGAGTCCTAGCTTCGTCAGCACCTCCACGGACGCGCCCGCGAGTAGCTCCTCTCGCTTGTCCGCAAACCGCTTGTCGACCGCGTTTTAATTGCGCTGCGCGAATTCGCAAACGGTCGGCCACGAACATCGGAGCCTCGGTCAGGCCGCCACCGCTCAGCCACCGCCCTGCGGAAATGGGAATGCACCGCCGGCCGCTCATCATTGGCGTTCCGTCAAAGTCGTACTCCAGCGCCGCGGCCTTCGATTCGAATGGCATACTACTCTGCTCCCTTGGCAACGCGGGTCCGCTCTGATTCCTAGAGCTCGGCATTTGCCGTGTAGTGGATCGAGACGGCCTGAGCGACCGTCCACGCGGCGAGCCCGGTAAACGTGATGTCCCCACCGTCCGTGCCAAGGCTCGCGCCCGCCGTGGCCGTGGCGTCCGTGCCGGCAGTGGTGTTGCGGGCGAAGGCGTTCGCAGGCACACCACCCTGAACTCCACGAGGGGTCCCAAGCAGGGGGGCAGCGTTCGGCTCCTGCTGGTGGCGTGATGCACCGCGCCCGAGGCTGGTATGAGGTCAACGCCGAGAGTTCACAACCAACCCCTCGACTACTTAGATCGCCGGACGCGATACGGCGGCGTCGGCTGGCCCCTGGGCGTATAGATGCCGGCACGTACCGCGACGTCGAAGAGCTGCTTCCCGGTCATACCACGGAGGCGTACAACGGCCCTCGCCGCGGGGTCGACCGGAGGCTTCGCCGCCTCACGAACGACGGTCTTTTTGGCCGCTCGACTCATGGCTCGTTCTCTAGCATGGGGCGGAAGACCCCCATGATGCAAGCGGGGTTTCCGACAGCTGAATATGGCGCTCGCGACGAATGGCGCTGCCGGGAAATGCCGGCGGGCCTTCCAGAAAAGCACAGCGGACGGTGTCGTAGATGAGGCCCTCGTCCGCAACGGCCTGGAGGTAGAAATTGAGGAAGGCACAATCGCGGTGCCGCAGTTTCTTGTCAGGTGTCTTGCCGAGGTTTCGGGGTAGGGCGCGGCCCGCCGCTTGGGTCGCCTTGCGGAAGAGGGGGTAGACGGCTTTCAAACGGGCCGTGTGCTTCGTGTCCATGAGATCGAAGCAATTGCCGAGCTGAATGACGGCGCCTACGACGGCGGGCGTCGTGACCTTGGCGGACCGCCTTTGAAAGTCGGCGAACTTGAGGGCGCGGTCGTGACCGTACTCCCAGAAATAGATCCCCGATCCGAGCCAATCGTAGGCGTTCTCACTCTTCTGAAAGGGCTCACCCGAAAGGATGCGCTCGGCCACGTCGGCGTCACACCCATGGTAAGCGATGATGGTTCGGTCGTACTTCACGGTATCGGAACGGCGGAGTTCGGCCCACCCAACCGGATTCTCTCAGCATGCATCTTCGACAGGCCTACGATGCTGGTTTTTCGTGCTGGCGCTCGCTCTCAGTATTCGCCAAGCCGATCCAGCTTCTCCCCCGCGCCCTTGGACCCGCCGGGCACAGTGCTATCATACATACCATGGCGCGCAATCTCGACGAAGAATTGGTCCGCGTCCTTCAGGTTCGGACCCCCGACCACGGCAGCGACAAGGAAGCAGCGCACGAGGCGCTGCCAAAGCCGTCCCCCAGCTTCAAGGCTTTCCTCGAGAGCATGCCTAACGTCGGAGACGACACCGACTTCGAAAGAGACCGAAGCTCCCCCGGGGATATGGGCGACAACCTCTAGTCTCTTCCCTGCACCGATTCACCGCAGCAACACGCACTCCTAACGCCGCGCGCTCCACCCGAGGGTTTTCCACAATTGCGCCGCGCTCTCGCCACGCGCGATGGTGAGCGCCAATGATCCAAATCGTCGCGCAGCGAATCGTGAAGAGTGCAAGGTCGGTATGTCTAGGCATGTTCGTGCTCGCGCTGAACGCGAGCTGCGGCGAACCGGCTCCCGACGAGCCAGTGGCCATGACTAGCGCGGCTCTCACGGCCGCAGATTGTCCCGCGGGCTACCGCGTCATCTCCGGCACCCCCGGCAACGACACCTTGAACGGCAGCGCGGCCAACGAGTGCATCCTCGGCCTCGGCGGCAACGATGTCATCAATGGGCGCGGCGGACAGGACGTGCTCATCGGCGGCCCCGGCAACGACACCTTGCTGGCCGGCGTCGGCAACGACAAATTGTACGGAGAAGCCGGCAATGACCAGCTCTCCGGGGGCCTCGGCAACGACACGCTGGACGGCGGCGCGGGTGACGACAACCTGCAGGGCGGCGCCGGCAACGACAACCTCGCGGGTGGCCCCGACATCGACACGCTCGAGGGCGGCCTCGGCGATGACGTGCTCAGCGGTGGAGAGGACAACGATGCGCTCGAGGGCGGAGAAGGTACCGATTCGCTGAGCGGCGACGGCGGCCACGACGTGCTCGCGGGCGGGCTGGGTGCGGACACCTTGCGCGGCGGCGACGGCGATGACCAGCTGAGCGGAGGCCTCGGCAACGACGCGCTGCAGGGCGGCGCCGGCAACGACGCGCTGGCGGGCGGTATCGGCAACGATAACCTCTCCGGCGGTGACGGCAGCGATATCCTCGTGAGTCTAGGCAATGACACGCTGGACGGTGGCGCCGGCGTCGACTCGTGCAGCGGGGCCGGTTGTGAGGTAGCGCCCGCGGCGGCCTGTACGAATGACGCGGGCTGCGCCGCGGACCAGCGCTGTCTCGCGAGCGTGGGGGTGTGCCTCGAGTGCCTCGGCAACACGGAGTGCGACGATCAGAACGCCTGCACGCAAAGCGACGTCTGCCAGGCCGGAGCTTGCGTCAACTCGAACCCGGTGTCGTGCAGCGCGCCCGCTACCTGTCATAGCGCTGGCGCGTGTCAGCCCGCGACGGGTTTGTGTGATCCAGAGCCCCTGCCGGATGGCGCCGAGTGCGAAGCGTCGGGTGCCACGGGGGCCTGCACGGATGGAGTGTGCGTCGTCTGTGCGCCGGGCGGCTGCGGCGAAGATCCCGGGGTCGAAGTGAGCACGGGCAGCAACCACACCTGCGCTCTGTGGGCAGACGGGCAGATCCAGTGCTGGGGTTCGAACGACTCCGGCGAAATGAGCGGGCCCAACGATGATACCGGCACGTTCACCCAGATCAGCGCGGGCTACCACGCCACTTGCGCTGTCCGGGTCGATGGTCGCCTGCGCTGCTGGGGCTATGGGGACGGCGTGCTCGGAGCCAATGGCGAGAGCGGCAGCTTCCTTCAGGTCAGTCTGAGCGACACGCATGCCTGTGCCGTATCGGCCGACGGCCGCCTGCGCTGCTGGGGCAACAACGACGACTACGGCCAGCTCAGCGGCCCGAACGCGGCCGGCTCGGGGTTCACTCACGTGAGCGCGGGCGACAGCCACACCTGCGCGCTGCGCAACAACGGGCGCCTGGCTTGCTGGGGCTTTGACGACTACGGCCATGTGTCGCAGCCCAACTCCGACACCAGTAGCTTCGTCGAGCTGAGCGCGCACCGTTTGCGCACCTGCGCCCTCGGCACGGATGGCAGGTTGCGCTGTTGGGGCTTCGACACAGCCGGCGCGGTGAGCGGACCGAACGCGGCGGCGGGCCGCTTCGTCCACGTGAGCACGGGATACTTCTCCACCTGCGCAGTGCACGCCAATGGCCGCTTGCAGTGCTGGGGCAGCGACGGCGACGAGCAAGTGAGCGGTCCAAACGCGGATGGCGGAACGTTCACGCGCATGGCCACGGGCCCTTCTCACGCCTGCGCCGTGCGCTCGGATGGCAGCTTGCAGTGTTGGGGCGCGGATGACGCCGGGCAGGTGAGCGAGCCGAACGGCGACGTCAACGAGTGCCGGCTGGGCAGCGACAATTGCGCGGCCCTCGCGAGCTGCACCAATACCGACGGCAGCTTCTATTGCACCTGTCCCGCGGGCTATGAGGGCGACGGCGTGACCTGCACCGACACCAACGAGTGCCTGGTCAACAATGGCGGCTGCGCGTCAGGGCTCGATTGCAACAACCGCACAGGCGCGGCACCCGTGTGTTGCCCGGCGGGCAGCAACCCCGCGCCGAGTGATCCGTCTCGCTGCAGCCTGGCTCAGGTGAGCTCGGGCTTCTATCACGGCTGCGGGCTCAGAGCGGACAGTAGCGTGGAGTGCTTTGGCTACGACGGCTATGGCGAAGTGAGTGGACCCAATGCGGATGGGGGGCGCTTCCAACAGATCGCTGGCGGGTCCCTGCGCACGTGCGGCGTCAGGCAAGACGGTCGCCTGCGCTGCTGGGGTTATGAGAGCTTGGCCAGAGAGGTCAGTGGCCCGAATGGCGACGGTAACTCCGACTTCGTGCAGGTCGCGACGGGCTATCTTCATACCTGCGCGATTCGAGCGAACGGCAGCCTGCGCTGCTGGGGCGACGACCACGCGGGCCGCGTGAGCGGGCCCAACGCGGACGGCGGCAGTGATTTCAATCAGGTCAGCACCAGCACCTATCTGACCTGCGCTCTGCGAGCGGGCGGCAACGTGCGTTGCTGGGGTGACGACAGCAACGGTCAGGCGAGCGGGCCCAATCTGGGTGGCGGCAGCTATGCGCAAATCGCGGCCGGCGACTTCCAGACGTGCGCGCTCCGCTCGGACGGCGGCGTGCGCTGTTGGGGCTATGACGGCTACGGCCAGGTGAGCGGGCCCAACGCAGAGGGTGGCACAGATTTCATTCAGGTGGCCTCCGGCAACATGCACACATGCGCCCTCCGAGCGGGCGGCAGCGTGCACTGCTGGGGCGACAACGGCTGCGGCCAGGTGAGCGGTCCGAACGCAGTCGCTACGGGCATTGCCCAGATCAGCGCCGCCTCGTCCAGAACCTGCGTGCTCCGGTCCGACGGGAGCTCGCAGTGCTGGGGCCAGTCGTTTCCCGAGCTCTGAGCGTGCGGTGCAGACCGTCGGCCGTCATCGAGTACAGCCCGAGGGGTGGTCCGGCAGCCCGTCGAGCTCCTCCGCCCAGACCCGTACCGCCAGATTCGTCCTCGACTCAGCCCCGCTCTTGCGCAGTAGAGCGGTCACGTGCGCCTCGACGGTGACTTCAGCCAGCCCCAGGATCTGGGCGATGCGCTTGTTGCACTTGCCGAGGGCGATGAGCTCGAGCACCTGCGCCTGACGCAGCGAAAGCTTCCAGTAGGCGCACGCGGCCTCGATGCGCGTTCTCAGTGTGCTCGTGACAGACATCGAATCATCGAGCCGCGAACCGGCCGCGGCTTCACTCATCGCAGGCACTGAGCACGCGCCGTGCCATGCCACGGTTTGCCGTGGAGACTGCTGGCACCCTCGGGAATGGCGCCGGCAGTGCTGCGGCCCTGAGTTCGACGGTCTGTCTCGGTGCGGGCACGTGCCCGGCACGTGCCGACGCGCGGACTGTGGCAGCGGCCGCTCGAGACGCGCGCGTTTACTTCGGACGCCGGTCGAGCTCCAAGACGGCAACCTTGACCCGAGCGGCCGAGACGAGCCGGCGAATGTCTGGGCCATCGCCCGTACGAATGTCGGCTTTGCGATCGATGGCCACGGTGACGACGGCGGCGTCTACGACGTCCCGAGTCTTGGACGCGGCGAGGAGCGCCCCGGCACGGTGGGCATCGACTTCGTCAAAGGCAACGACTTCGCAACCCGCGAGGAGCCGTCGCAGCTGAGCTTGCTTTGGAGAGCGACTCGATTGAGCCAGCACGGGGGACGGCACCAACGGCGCGATGCCAGCGTCGAGCAAGACGCGGTGCTCGGCCCAGACTCGTCGCTCGTTTCGATCGGCGGCGATGAGGACCGCCGAGTCATAGACGATGGGCTTCATCGCGTCTTTCGGCGGCGTGGCTTGGGGGTCGTTAGACGGGCGCGGGCAGCCTCGAGCTCGTCCTCGGTGAAGGCCCCGTGCTCCGCTTCCCACTCGGCCACGGCGGCGAGCCCGTCACGGACACGCAGGGCCTGACGTGCCGCTGCCGTAATCCAAGCCGAGACGCTCGTCTGGTCGGCTTCGACGGCGCTGAGAATCTTTGCGTGCACGTCCGCGTCGACGGAGATGGCCATCTTGACGGCGGGATTTCCTCTCGGCATCAGGACAAAACAATACCACCGTAGTAGTATTGTTTCAAGTGGACATCCTCGCGCGCGGGAAACGGTTCCACTCGAGCGCGCATGTGGCGCCGACGCTCCAAAGCGAGCCTGAGTGTTGGATTTGTGATCACGCCTGTCGAAGCCGGATCGAAACTCGTGCATCGCGAGCGAGCACTCCATAGAGTGTAGGGGCGATGCTGCGATCGATGCGCTGGGCTCTGACATTTCCACATGCGCTGCTGGGCATGGCCGCCACGCTCAGTGGTTGCTCGGGCGGCCCGAGTGAGCCAGCGAGCGATGGCCCCGTGCCATTCGATCCAATGATGGAGAGCGCAGGGCTCGATCCGGTTGATGGCGAGCCCGACCCAGAGGATCCGCCGGCGCCCGATACCAGCGACAACAACGAAGGTAATCCGGACCCGACCGTCATCGACGGCGATCCGGATCCGGCTCCAACGCCAACGCCTCCACCGGGGCTGACGCCGGGCCCGGGGTTCTTCATCGGCGAGACGTGTTTTGCACCCTGCGACAGCGCCGCCAGCGACGCGGACGCCACGGATGTCACTGACGGCTTCGGCTTCGAACGGGGGCAGTCGTGTGTGGTGCCGGGCTCCGAAGCCGCTGCGGGCGGTCTTCCCTGCGTGCCCGGGCTGTCAGAGATGGGCGGCGATGGTTATCTCGTCGGCGAGCTGTGCGTGCCCGCCTGCAGCGTCGCGCGCCTGGCTGATGCGCAAGGGTATGGCTTCGAGGCCCTGCAGACCTGCGTCGTCGAGGGCACGCCGGCAGCGGCCCAGGCCTCTCGTTGCCCTATTCTGCCTCGTGAAGGGCTGCCCGAGCCGGGAGACGGTTTTCAGCTGCCGGCGGGGTGCTTCCCGCGCTGCGTGAACGCCGCCGGTGATGCCGGCGGTTTCGGCTTCGAGCAGGAGCGGACGTGCATCGTGGCCGCGTCGGATGCCGCCGTGCAGGGTGTGCCGTGTGTGCCGGCTCCCGCCGACGTGATCGGGCTCTGCCCGCCGCCGCCGATCGACTGCCCCGTTGCGAACAATGTGCTCCTCGAATGCGGCTGCGGCTTTCGGCAAGGTTTCGCCGAGCGCAAGCAGGTGATCATGAACACGCCGGGGGCGAGCCAGTATTTCCTGGCCTCGGCGATGATGGAAACGACGACGCTGACTGCCGCCTACCCGCTCGGAGACGTGTTTCCGAATGGCGCGCTCAAGACCGGAGACGCGTTCAACGGCGGCATCGCCAAACAGAACTGGGGCATGATGCGCCGTTGCCACCCCGACTGGGCCGGGCTCGGCGGAGGCGACTTCCTGATTGGCGCAGAGCTCAACGCTGACCTCGCGCTCGACATCGAAGTCTACAACGAGTGCCGTCAGATGTTCGGCAACAACTGGTGGAGCGGCCACCGCCTCGGCGAAGGCAATCTGGGCAACAACGACCCCGACGTGCAGCGCTTCCGCGCGGCCATGGACTGGACGAATCTGATGTTAGAAGGCCACCTCGCGGACGACGTGTTCTTCTACGTGGTCGTGCCAGCGATTTGAACGGCAAGGAATCACAGGCATTACTCATGAACTCGCTAACTCGTCTTGGATTGGGGCAATACGGTGTTTCCTGCTGGGCCGCGCTGAGCGCGGTCGCCGCACTCGCCTGCTCCGAAGGCAGTGGGCAATACGGCATGCAACCGGCGGGGCCGATGCGGGATGGCGCCGCAGGTAGCGCTACGGAGCCCGAGCCAGGCGGCGACGAGGGCCCAACTCCCGTGAGGGGCTTTGTGGTGCGCGAGGGCGCCCAGCTTCTACTCGACGGTGCGCCGTTTCGCTTTGCCGGAACCAATAATTATTACCTGATGTACGTGTCGCGCACCATGAGCGACGACGTGCTCGAGACGGCAGCGGAAGCCGGCTTCAATACCGTGCGCCTGTGGGGTTCGCTCGACATCAATAGCCCGGCTGGTTCGGACTCTGTGCGCGGACCATCGAACAACACCTATTTCCAGTATTGGGACGGCAGCGCGCCGGCCCGGAACGAGGGAGACAACGGCCTCGAGCGCCTGGACTACGTGATCGCCAAGGCGGGAGAGCTGGGGCTCCGGCTCGTCATTCCCTTCGTCAACAACTGGAATGACTTTGGCGGCATGGATCAATACGTGCAATGGCGCGAGCGCTCCGAGCCCGGCTCGGGGCCTTGGTTTCACGACAACTTCTACACGGACGAAACCGTCCGGGGTTGGTACAAGGACTGGATCAGCTACCTCGTCAACCGCGTGAACACGGTCAATGGCCTGGCTTACAAAGACGACCCGACGATCGTCACCTGGGAGCTCGCAAACGAGCCGCGCTGCACGGGAGGCGGCCTGTACGAGACCTCCGGTACCTGCACCACGGACACGCTCGGGGCCTGGGTCGAGGAGATGTCGGCACACGTGAAGAGCGCCGACCCGAAGCACCTGGTCGCGGTGGGCGACGAGGGATTTTTCTGCGTACCCGACGGCACGCATTGGACCGAGCAATGCGGCGAGGGGGTAGACACGGTCGCCTTCACCGCGCTGCCTAACATCGACCTGATGTCGTATCACCTCTATCCCGACAGCTGGGGCACAGACGCGGCCTGGGGTGATGAATGGATCCTCCGGCACGTGGAGGCCGCCGGCAGCGTGGGCAAGCCGTCCCTGCTGGGCGAGTTCGGGCTGACCGATCAGAGCCAGCGCAATCGCGTGTACCACCGCTGGCTGGAAGCGCTGACGAACGCCGGTGGCGAGGGCGCGCTGTACTGGATCCTCTCGGGTATCAACGATGACGGATCGCTCTACGGCGACTTCGATGGCTTCACCATTTATGGCGATACGCCCACGTTTCAGACGCTACGGAACTCGGCTGCGGCGCTGACGAGCGGCACGAGCGATTTTCCACCGGTCGCCGATCACGATCGCTTTTTCATCAACCGCAACACGAGCGGCACCTTCGATTTCCTTTCGAATGACGTCGCCTATGGGCAAGAGCCGGGTACGCTCGCGGTCGATCTGGATCTCGACACCGACGGGCTGCAGGCGAGCCTGGCCTTTGACGGCCACGCGCTCGAGGCCAATGCTGGTGGGTTCTCGTTTACTCCCGCCCCGGACTTTCAAGGCCGGCTGGAGCAGCGCTATCGGGTGCTCGATCGCCTGGAGCGTAGCTCCAACGAGGCTCGGCTGCTGATCATCGTCACCGGCGATCCGATCCAACTCTCCTCCTTCGAAGACGGGCTCGGCGGTTTTGCGCCACAGAACCCGGAGAACACGGCCCTGCTGACGCAGTCCGCTGCCTTCGCCAGCGACGGGGGTTTCGGGCTGCAAATCGTGAGCGAAAACGGTGGCTGGTATGGTGTCACGCCCGCCCAACCGCTCGACATCTCGGCGCGCCGAGCGGTCAGCTACGACCTGCGCACCGCCGACGCCGGTACGGTGCGGGCGGTGCGGTTCTTCGACGGAGAGCTGCGCTGTACTTCGGGCTTCGACCAAGTGCCAGCGGGCTCCACGCTCAATGTCGAGATCGACATTACGAGCATGAACTGTGACCCGGGCTTCAACATGACATCCGCCGACGCGATGTTCCTGCGCTTTGGTGGCGGGACCTTCCAGTTTGACAATGTCGTCTTGAAGTAGGGTTGTCTTGAAGTAGGTCGGCTCGGTCGGCGCCCGAGTGCCGCTCACTCCAGCGAGGCGTAATAGGCGGACACGTCCCGCATCTCCGCTTCATTCATGTGGGGCGCTACCTCGGCCATCAAGTGCGCGTGCTCGGTGCCGCCGCGCACACCGCTCGCAAATAGCCTGAGTTGGAGCACCATGTAGTCTGCGAATTGACCCGACAGCGCCGGGTAGCTTTCGCTCGGTTCGCCCGCGGGCCCGTGGCAATCCGAGCACGAGGGCACGTCGCGCTCGGGGACGCCCCGTTCTGCGATCACTCGGCCGCGCTCGATGGCAGCACGCGCCGCGAGAGGCTGCTTAGCGCCACGACGGCGTGCCGGGAGCCTCGAGTAGAACGCGGCGAGCTCGCGTATCTCCTCCGGCGCGAGGCCGGCCGCGATGGGTTGCATCATGCCGCTCGCGCGCGCGTCGCGGGCGTAAGCGTCGAGCGTCGCCGCGAGGTATTCTTGCGGTTGACCCGCGAGTTTCGGAAAGGCTGCGGAGAGGCGACCTGTGCCGCGCTGGCCGTGACAGCGGGCGCAGCTCGCGACGGCTCGGGGCGGCGTTTCAGTGCCGACCAAGTCGTCGAGCGGATCGGGCTCGGGGTTGGACGCGCCGGTGCCGTGCGCGAGCGAGCGATAGGCGGCCGCGTCGAGGCGCGGCAACTCACGCACGAACGCGACCATGGCCGCGACCTCGTCGTCGCGGACGAGGGAGGGCCACGCCGGCATACCGGTGAACTTGATGCCGTGCTTGATGATGTAGAAGAGCTCCTCCGGTTGCCACTCGGGCGCGCGCGCCGCCAGCGACGGCGGTGGCGGCAACATCGAGCGGGCGATGCGCGGCTG
>JAYWEH010000744.1:0-6759 GCA_043780025.1 Deltaproteobacteria bacterium | reverse complement strand
CCAGCTCAGCGATTGCTTCGTGCATGACCAGAACACGGTTGTCGTGTCCTGGCTGCCGATGTTTCACGATATGGGGCTGGGTTCGGTCTGCGGTGCATTGTGGTGCGGCGGTAGAGGCGTGCTCATGTCGCCGAGTGCGTTCCTGCAAAAGCCGGCGCGGTGGCTGCAAGCCATCTCACGCTACGGCGGTAACTCGAGCGGTGCGCCCGACTTTGCCTTCGACTTGTGCATTCGGCGCGTCGCAGACGAGGATTGTGCGGGCCTCGATCTGTCCTCCTGGCGTACCGCGTTCGACGGTAGCGAGCCGGTGCGGGCAGCAACGTTGTCGCGCTTTTATCAGAAATTTTCCCGCTATGGTTTCCGCCTGGAAGCCTTCCGGCCGCTCTACGGTCTCGCTGAGGCCACGCTGTTCGTGAGCGGGCACGATCTTGGGCAGCGGCCCAGCGTGCACGCCTTCTCGCGCTCGGCCCTCGAACAGGGGCGGGCCGAGCCCGACGCCTCCGAGCGCGGTCAGGAGCTCGTCGGCTGTGGTAGGACCTGGCACGAAGCGCGCGTGCGGATCGTCGATCCGGAGAGCCTGAACGTGCTCTCCGACCACCAGGTCGGCGAAATCTGGATCAGCGGTCCGAGCGTGGCGAAGGGCTATTGGGGCAAAGAAGCGGAGACGAAGAAGGCGTTTCGAGCCGTGACGTCAGACGGACAGGGACCGTTCCTTCGGACGGGAGATCTGGGTTTCTTGCACGACGGGTCGCTGTTCGTGACGGGGCGCCTCAAGGACCTCATCATCGTACGCGGCCGCAATCACTACCCGCAGGACATCGAAGACACCGTCGGCGCTTGCCACCCGGCGCTCGAGCCGCAGCGCTGCGCGGCATTTTCAGTCGAAACGGACGACGGCGAGAGCCTGGTCGTGTTGCAGGAAGTGAAACGGACCGAGCTCAGGGGCCTCGATTCCGTTGAAGTATTTCGAGCCATTCGCAAGGCCGTCGCGGCGCGGCACGGTCTGTACGCGTCGGCGATCACGCTGCTCGGGCCGATGGCCCTCTTGCGGACCACGAGCGGCAAGGTGCGCCGGAAGGCGTGCCGGCGTGCCTTTCTCGATGGGTCCCTCACCGCCATCGCGAGTTCGGGGTATCTCGGTGCGGGGCTCGATCGTTCGCGCGCCATACAACAGTCGGAGCGCGCCCCCGATTCGTCCAAACCCACCGATCGGGTGATCAAATGGCTTCGCCAGTGCAACTGGAGCGCCGAACGAACGGAGCGCAGCGGTAGCCGGCTGAGCGCCGATACACTGGCGCCTCGCGTCTTGTGCGAGCTCGCGCAGCAAGGTTTGTTCGGTATTCAAGTGAGCTCGGCTCAGGGCGGCCTCGGCCTCGGGCACCTCGAGACGGCTCGCGTGCTGGAACAGCTGGGTGGCGTCGACCTCCGAGCCTCCCTATTTGTTGGGTTCAATACCTACCTGGGCGTCGGGCCCATTCTGCGCCACGGCCAGTCAGGCCTGCAAGCGGAGCTCTTGCCAGAGCTCGCACGGGGGACGCGCCTGGCTAGCTTCGCGCTTTCGGAGCCCGGAGCCGGCTCCAACACAGAGGCCTGGTCGTCGCGCGCGGAGAAGGTGAACGGCAGTGGGTTCCGGCTGCACGGCACAAAGTTCGTGATCGGCGGGGCTTCCCCGATGGGGCTGCTCAACGTGTTCATTCGCAACGCCGACGACGACCAAATCTCAGCGTTCGTGGTCTCGCGCGACAGCGCCGGGCTGGAGCTGGGGAGTCAGCTCGGGCCGAGCGACACGATGAGCGACAGCGTCAACTTCGCCGGCATCTTCGTCGAGCGCCAACGCTTGCTCGGTGCACTCGGGCAAGGTCTGACGATCGCGGGCGAGGCCATTCGGCATTCTCACCTGGCCATCGGCGCGGCCTGTCTCGGCGGGATGAAGCGCGTCAGCCAGCTCATCTTCCACCACGCGACGCAGCGTCAAACCGGGGAGCCCGGCGTGGTCGCCCATCCCGTCACCATGACGAAGATCGGGCGGCTGACGGCAGAAGTGGCGGCGCTCGAATGCCTGGTGCGGCTCCTGGCCAAGCTCTCCGACGAAAAACACGAGATCCCGGCGGAAGCATTCTCCGTCTGCAAACTGGTCGGCCCCGAAATGTTGTGGCAGGCCGTCGACGACCTGGTGCAGTTGCTCGGGCGGCGTGGGTTGGTGGAGACCTTGCAGATGCGTGCGCTCGTCGACGACGCGCGCGTGCTGCGGGCGCTCGAAGGGCCGCTCGACGCGGGTTCCGCCATGCTCGGCGTGGCGCTGGCGAGCGGGGACGACCTCCCCGTGCGCCGGCTCGTTGCGGATTTGTTTGGCACGGCGGAGCTCGATGCGCTCGTCGTCGAGGCGTCGCGAGCACTGTCGGGTGCGCTGAGCTCGACGGCCAACCAAGGCATTACGCCCGCGCATTGGTGGCAGGTCCGCGCCGGCGAACTGACGACCTGGATCGTCCTCTTAGGCGCGGTCGAGCTGTACCGGCGCGCAGCACCCACTCCGGATCTCGAGCGCAGCGCCATCTGGGTCCGTTCGAACTTCGAGCGCTGCCTCGCGGTCACGCGCGCCGGCCCTCCACCGGGGGTGCCCATGAGCGACGTCGGCGAGGCGATCGCCAGCTATGGCCAGTCGGTCGGAGCGCTCGACTCGGAGTTGCCGGTCCGTCCAAGGCGAAGCGATCCGGCCGAAGCGGGCGATCTGCGGGCCTGGTCCGTCGCCTGGCTTGCCACGCGCCTCAAGGTATCGCGGTCGCAAATCGACCCGAAGCGCTCCTTCGCGGACCATGGGATGGATTCGCTGGCAGCGGTCGAGTTCGCCAAGGCCCTGGCGGACCGCCTTGGGCGGCCGCTGGACGAGACGTTGCTCTGGAACTTCTCGACCATCGAAGCGTTGCTCGACTATCTCGAGCCGCCCGCGGCCCCTTCGGAAACGCGTCGCTCCGTGCAACCGGAAAGCCCCGTCAAGGATTCGACGCTCGAAGACGAGATAGAGCGCCTGGAACGAGAGCTGAAGCGCCGCGTCTGAAGGGCATCATGAAGGGTCTCCGAGCGCACGCTCGGGAACGCCTGGAATACCGATGGTTCGACGGTCGCACGCGCGTCTCGGGGAGGGACGCGGAGGACGTGCGCATGTCGCGCCGATGGGCGCCGTTTCCGAGGTCGATATTGCAGGATGTATTTCGGCCAATGGGCCGCTCATGGCGCCAGTTTCTGAACGCCAGCGCGCTTTGCGGCAGCGATTGTCAGCTCAGTAAGAAGGCAATAAGGTCCGCCTGAAACCCTATGGTCGGGTCAGTACGTGGCGCCTTGCAGCGCTCCGGTGTGCTTTGCAGGTAAGGGCTTAGCGTTGAACAGGCAATTGGAGAAAATGGACCTCGGATGCGCATCGACTGGCTGGCGACAGGTCGTGAAGCGCTTCGGCGACGGCGCCGCGACAATGGTGCTGCGAGCGCGATCACGGCGGGTGGAGCCTTCATCACATCGGCCAGGCGCGATCGTTTGTGCCGCCCTGTTGGTTGGTGTTGCACCGTTAGTGGGCTGTACCGAGCTCGAGCCGGGGGAAGACACCTGTATCTCCGCCGGGCGCTGTACCCCACCGGATGATCTCTTCCGGTGTCTGCCCGACGGCGAGCCCCCGTTCGTGCCGCTGTCACCTCCGCCGCCGCTCGTCAATTACATCGTGCCCATCGTGGATTCCACGGTGCCCAACCCGGCCGTCGCGCTGCCCAACCTGAGAATCCGGGTATGCCTCGACTCCGATCAAGTCTGTGATCCTGCGAGTCCAATGGCACTGCCTGCGATCGTCTCTCCAGTACCGGGTCAGCCTGCCGCGGTGACGAGCGTTCTCCTGCCCTTTGTTCCCATGGCCACCTTGCATCTGCGCTTGAGCGCGATGGGATACATGGACGCGCGATATTACTTCGGCGGTCCGTTGATCGGTGCGCCGACGCCCGATAATCCGGAAGGTGGCGATACCTTCCAGTTCCAGGTTCCCGAGCAGGCGGCTCCGCTGCTGGGCGTGCCCGCGGGCACATCGCTCACGATTCCGATCGTCCGTGGCCAACCCATCGCGATGATACCGTTGGAGAGGCTCGAACAATTCTTTCGCGACATCGCAGTCGGCCAGACCCGCGATCCCAACGCCGGCATCATCGCGTTGCGTATGATCGATTGCGATATGAAACGCACGCCTGGCGTGAACCTGGACATGGCGGCGGAGTTGGGCGCGGCTTTTGGGTTTGTGGTCCAGACCAACAACGTGCCCGTGCCGTCCTTTCCGAGCGACCTCGCGGGCCCCACGGTGCCCGGGGAGAGGGGCGGTGCCGGCTTTGCCAACCTCGCACCGCGTAACTATTCGCCTGTCGGGGTGCTGCCAGATGGACGGACCTACGGGGGCCTCGTTGGCTTCAATATCGCCCCCAACACTATCACGTACGGGGAGGTCCGGCCTGGATCGGACGAAGGCTACCCCTACGGCAGGTAGTCGAGCTCAACTCACCGCGGTCAAGCGCGAGTGCGGGGGGTGTTCATCGTCCGCTGGACGATGAACGGACAAGGCCTCCGCCAGAATGCTTCGCGCGAGCTCCTGCAGCAGCAGCTCGCGTGAATCACTGCGGTGGATGTAGAAGTGGTTGCCGGGCACGGTGGTGACCGAGAACTCTCTTGCGGTCAGCGGCCGCCAGAGCTCGGCGCTTTGCGCCGAGACAAAGGGATCACTCGTGCCCAGGAACACCGAGATCGGAGTTTTGGGCAGCGGCAATTGACCTCGCGGGAGCCCTCGGCAGATGAAAAAATCGGCCATGAAGTTCTCGCGCAAGATCTCGGGAGCGCGCGCGCTGCTGCCCAGAAAATGACCAAACATCGCCGAGATCGCCGCCTCGTCCAGCGTGATCTCCCCAGGGGGTGGCGGTGCCGACGCCACGAGCATCAAAGGCTCCGGCAGCTTGGCCGCCGCCAGGTGCTCGGCGACGCGCAATGCGAACAGGGCCCCCAGGCTGTGTCCGAGCAATACGAAGGGTACATTCGACCCATCCAGGATGTAGCGAACCGCGGCTTCGAGGTACTCGCGCGGGGCCGTCGGTGACATCGGCGTCGGGCGCGCGACGGCGATCGTGTGCACTTCGATTTTCGAGTCCGATAAGCGACTGAACGGGGTGAAGGTCGCTGCCGTCCCCGCAGCGTCGTGAAAACAGAAGAGGCGCGCGACCGGGGACTCGACCCGATTCTGGAGTTCGCAGCGCGCCACTTCGCTTACTGCTGCATTGCGCGGATGTTGCTCGCTGGCGGAGCCGGGGCTTTGCGATGCCGCGTCCAAAGGCACCGTGGCAGCGCCAAGAGAGGCGGCGTCTGCTGGCCCGCCGAGTTCGCGCAGCTGCGTGAGCAGAAAGCGAGCAATGGCCCGCGGTGTCTGGTGCTCGAAGATCAGACTGGCCGACAACGCGAAACCGGCACGGCGCCCCAGGTTGTTGCGCAGTTCGAGTGCCATCAACGAATCGAGCCCCAGCTCCTTGAGGTTGCGATCGGCCGGTACGGATGCGAGCGAAGCGAGCGAGAGAACCCGCGCCGCCTCCTTGCGCACGTCATGGGTCAGCGCGTCCAGTCGCTCCTCGGGCGGCAATGCGAGCAGCCGCGGGGTCCAAGCGCTGGCAGGCTCAGCGGTGCGAGGCGCTACCGACTCGAGCAACGCGCGCCAGAGTGAAGGGATGGCTGAGCCGAACGCCTGCGCCGCCGCCCGCAGATCCAAGGGCGCCACCACCAGGAGCGCCTCCTGGTACTGCATCGCGGCCGTCATGAGCGCGACGCCCTGCTGCGGCTCAATCTCGCCGATGCCCTGGCGCGCCAGGCGCGCCCGCAGTCGCGAGTCGAGCCCTGCCGCCAGCCCGACCTTGGCCCAGGGGCCCCAGGCCAAGCTCGAGCCCGGCAGCCCGAGCGCGCGCCGATGGGCGGCCAACCCATCCAGGAACGCATTGCCGGCTGCATATGCACCTTGCGACGCCGAACCAATCGTCCCCGCCAGCGAAGAGAACAGCACGAAGAACGAAAGCGGCAGGTCTCGAGTGAGCAGGTGCAGGTTCCAGGCACCCTCGACCTTGGGAGAGAGCACGCGGGCGAAACGCTCGGCGGTCTGTTCGGCGAGCAAACCGTCATCGAGCAGGCCTGCGGCGTGAACGACGCCGACGAGGGGACGCTCGGCAGGCAAATCACGAATCAGCCGCGCGAGGTCGTCGCGATTCGCGGAGTCGACGGCCACCGCTGCGACCTCGACACCGAGGGCTTCGAGCTTACCAATGGCTTCTCGCGCGCCCGGTGTCTCGAGGCCTCGACGGCCTGCGAGCAGCAGCCGCCGGACCCCGCATCGGCAAAGCTCACGCGCGACCTCGAGGCCCAGCGCCCCGAGGCCTCCCGTTATCAGCACCGTGCCGTCGAGCTCGAGCCGCTCGGCGGGTGGCACCAGCACGATTTTGCCGACGTGGCGTGCCTGCGCCATGTAGCGGAACGCGCTCTCCGCGTCAGTGATCTCGAAGCTGCGCATCGGCAAAGGCCTGAGCACGCCCGTCTCGAGCCCTTGCCGTACGGCCGCCAACATTTCCGCGATGCGCTCGAGCCCGGCGTCGATCAGATCGAAGGCCTGGTAGCTCACGCCGGGGAAAGAGCTGACGATCGCAGCTTCGTCACGGATGTCGACCTTGCCCATCTCGATGAAGCGGCCACCCTCGCCGAGCAGGGACA
>JAYWEH010000743.1:0-6761 GCA_043780025.1 Deltaproteobacteria bacterium | reverse complement strand
CACCACCTCGCTTCCGCGCACGAGAGACACCGAGCGAGTAGACGCGGTCGCTAGCCGCAGTCGCCGCCTGCCGCCGTCTAGCCAAGCAAAGTTCACGTCTCCTTCGGCCACTGGGTTCATGTTGTAGTTCCCTAGGGGCGTCCTGAGTGCCAGCGCGACCTCTTGGAATGTGGATCCTGGCTTTGTTCGGTGTTCCGCCAGAAAATAGTAGGTGAAAGCCCCGTTGGGGCGATTGTCGAAGGAGGTGTCGGCGGCCTCCTCCCAGGGGGAGCAAGCAGACAGGAACGCGACGCCGGTGCTGCGCGAGATGTCCCTGAAACCGCGACGGATGCGCTTGCGGCTATCGATCTTCGAGCGAATCTCGGGGGGTGGGAGCAAAGTACGGACCAGCGTCCGCGCCTGATCACCAGAGTGGCAGCAATCGAGCGTGACGAGCACGACGCTGCCGGGCGCCCGATCGGTTAACAGTTGGTACAACTCTTCGTCTACGACCGAGGTTTTTGCCGTCCAATCGAAGTCGTAGGCACAGAAGACCTCGTCGAGCGCGTCACCCTCTTCCGGATCGCTTGACGGCAATCGAACGCCGTGACCGCTCAAGTGGAGATAGCCTCGTTCACCGAACTTGAGCTTCCCCAACATCTCCTTGACGGCCGTCACGATTGCCGACTTGGTCGCGCGATCGTCGATCAGTTTGACGACGTTGGCTTCGGGAACGACGCCGGCACTCGACAACGCCTTCGCGACGTCCTCGACGTCGTTGATGCAGCCTAAAAGACCTGAAACTTGCTTATACGAGTTGATTCCGACCAGCACAGCATGGTTCATCTGGCACTCCTGGGGTTAGCGGTTCAAGACCGTCCCCGCCAATATGCAAGAGCCAAGCCGATCTAGCCGCGGGCTCTTTCGAGGCTTACGTGGTCACTATCTTCCTTGAAGAAGGGCGATTGCGATCACGTCCTCCAGGGAGATGCGATTGCGATCGCAACGTTGGGGGGCGTGCAGGTACGGAGGGATGTCCGACGGGCGAGCCTTCCTCTCGCACGGACGTCCGAATTCTGTCAGTCGAGTACTCGGCGTGAGTCTGTGAGGTACTTTGCCGAAATGGTGGGACATTTTCATTGTCGCTGCGAGAGTCGCTGCGGAAGCGTCAGTTTACCGTTGCGACGATAGCGAACATGCTCGCGATCCAACGAGCGCTCTCGTCCCATCAACGCGACTGGCGAATGTTGGTCCATCGTTCTGGCTCGAACCTGGAGTTTTCGGCGGCGCCCTTAAGGCCGAGTCCTTGCCACGAACCCGAAACGTCGACCTGGCAATTCGTCGCTTCCCGGCCCCTCAATTTCGCTGCCAGCTCATGGGCGAGCGAAAGCTGTGCTTGTTCGTGACGAATAGTTTCGGTACCGTCAGCCCAACTTAATGGCTCGAGGGGAGGCGGCGCGGCGGCGCGTTGCGATTGGTATCTTGGGAGTAGGTGGGCTCGCACAGGCAGTCACGTTGTCCCGCCACCAACATCTTGACGTCACTGTGCGGGACCGCCGGCATAGCGACGGAGACGTTCGCAATTGGGCTATTGTTCGCGTTGGTCAGGGGCTTCGCTTGCATTCCAGGTAGCGGCGCAGCTGCTTGGCAACTGTGCCGCGGTCCGCCTTCACACGCTCGGCGACCTGCGTCACCGAAACCTCTGCGAGGTCGTGCACGTTCGCCAGGTTCGCGAGATTGACCAACGCCCACGGCTTTAGATACTGCTCAATGAAGGTGGTCATGGAGCTCCAAGACTCCGGAGGTTGGCCCTCGTCTGCCAAAAAAGCGTCGGCGCTTTCTTGCAACCACTCGGTCCAGTCCGAAGTGCTCGGCGTCAAAGGTTCTGGGGGGATCGAGATGCGAACCGGCGCCAGCGAGCCGGCCTGCAGTGTACGAAGCACTAGACTAGTATCCAGGGAGGCGGGTGCCGCCGTACGCGGCAGACGACGCCCAAAGTTCACCAGCTCCCTAAAATTTCCAGGCCAAGAGTGGCCACGCACGACCTCCAGCGCCGCCGGCACGAGTGCTTCGTGGATCGACACGGCGCCGAGCATCTGGCACTGCAGGTAGGCGTCTACGTCGGCAAGGCGTTCGCGGAGCGGCGGGACCTCGATCAATTCGAGCGCTAGGCGGAAGAAGAGATCTTCGCGAAATGTTCCGGCGTGCGCCATGCTTCGCAGATCCCGATTCGTGGCGGCTACGACGCGAACATCCGCGAAGCGAGAGCGACCAACGCCGCCGAGGCGTTGGTATTCACCCGTCTCCAAGAATCGCAGCAGCATCGGCTGGACGTCCAGAGGCATTTCGCCGATTTCGTCTAAAAACAAGGTGCCGCCATCGGCTCGTTCGACCGCGCCTACCAGAGTGCGCTTGGCATCCGTGTACGCGCCCGCCTCTGCGCCAAAGAGATCGGCTACCATTCGCTCCCTCGTCAAGGTCGCGCAATTGATAGGGATGAAGGCCCCTCCCCGCGCCAAACAACGGTGGAAAGCACCGGCAAGGCGCTCTTTGCCGGTCCCAGATGGACCGAGCAGGATCAGGCTGGGCATACTCTGAAGTGCCAGCTCCGCGACGCGGCGGTGCACCTGGCGAATAGCGGGAGACGCCAGGATCATCCCGTCTCCGCGCGTTTGCTCCTCCGCAGCGAACAGCGAGTTTTGTGTGCTGACATACCGACTGAGCTGCGCCAGGCGCTCGTGAAACAAGCCGTCCACTGTTCGGTCTGGGCGCACACAGACGAACTGGCCAATGCTCAAGCCGAACGCGGACACGCCCGGTCCGACTTCCGAGGACGGCCCACACCAGACTTCGGCCTGAATGTCGTGCCGCGTCAGCCAGGTGCGAATCGCCTGGGCGATGCTGTCGCCAAAATCAGCTGCGCTTCGGTAACGGGCCGGCTCGGGGTAGTGCTCGGGTCCCGAAGCCCACGTGGACGGGGCGAGCCGCAGCCGAACCTCGTCGCCGCCCGAAATCCTTAGACTATGGTCGCGAGGTACGCGAACCCAAGTGCCATTTCGGCTAGCAAGATCCTGAATGACCAACTCGGTGCCGGTGGACCAAAGGAGCGCGTGATTCGCCGAAACATGCGGCGAAGCAATCGCCAGACTGCGGGTCACGGGGCCAGCCACGTTCTGAAGGCAAGAAGGTTGGGGCGTTCGCCCAATCAGGAGCCGGTCGGCGTCGGCGAACGCGATGACTTCGGCTTCGACTTGGCCCGGCGCTTCGATAAATACCCTTGTCAACTCGGCCTCGTTCTCAGCAAGTTACCAACTTCGCGAAGTTCCCGCAAATGAACCCAAGTCTCTGGTAGATTTCGCAATGTGCCGGAGTTCTCTGAGACCCGGATAGGTCGTTTCGACCTAGTGCGTCGGATCGGCGAGGGCGCCTTCGGAACGGTGTTCGAAGCGCACGATCGGGAGCACGGTTCGCGTGTCGCACTGAAAGTGTTGCGCCGCTACCACTACGAAGCGCTCTACGGTTTCAAGCAAGAATTTCGTGCGTTAGCCGACGTCTTCCATCCGAACCTCGTGCGCCTCCACGAGCTAACCGCGGACGGTGAAGCCTGGTTCTTCACTATGGAGCTCGTCGAAGGCGTCACGTTCCTCGAGCACGTTTGGCGGTGTCAGTCGGCAGACACGCCGCGCACGGTCACCAACGACAGTCCAACCGCAGCATCGCAAGCCAGTGCGGCGCCAGCGGTCGTCGACGTCAATCGCTTGCGTAACGATATGATTCAACTCGTGGAGGGGCTGATGGCCCTTCACGAGCGAGGCAAGGTACACCGTGACGTCAAGCCGTCGAATGTTCTCGTGAGCGGGGACGGACGTGTCGTGCTCTTGGACTTTGGCTTGCTCGCGAACATCGTGGGTAGCAACGGCAGTCCGCGCAGTGGGACACCCGGCTACATGTCGCCCGAGCAAGCTCAAGGAAAAGCGCTCGGCCCAGGCAGCGACTGGTACGCCGTCGGAGTGATGTTGCACGAGGCCCTGACGGGTGCGTTGCCTCGACCCCGCGATGACCTACTTCAGGATTTGCCCGAAGACCTGCTGACGTTCCGCAGGCTATGTCAGGCATTGCTGAGTCCAGATCCCGCGCAGCGGCCGAATGGTCGCGAACTCCTAGCGCAACTGCGGCGAGGCCTCGACATCGACGCAAGTCAGACGCGGATTCCTGAGCCGTCCCAGCTCATGGTCGGTCGCGGTAAGCAATTCGCAGAGTTGGAGGCGGCACTTTCGCGATCGTTATCGGGTCGAGGGCAGCTGGTTCGCGTAGTGGGTCGCTCGGGGATTGGCAAGACCAAGCTCGTCCAAGAGTTCCTCAGGCTCGCGAGCACGAGCGACGAAGGATTGCTGGTCCTCACGGGACGTTGCTACGAACACGAAACGGTCCCCTATAAGGCGCTCGATAGTCTGATCGACGCCCTCGGGCGCCACGTCTTCGGTTTGGATCGCGCGCAACTCCTAAGCGTATTGACACCGGAGAGTGCGCTCCTTGGACAACTCTTCAGTGTGTTCCGTGCCCTACCAACGCTTCCCGACGAGATGGCGCGCGCCGGACCGCTCGAGTCTCAGGAACAGCGTAGCCTCGCATTCAACCAGCTTCGCCAGCTCGTGCATCGTCTGACCAAAAGTCGGCCACTCGTGTTGTTCGTGGATGACGTCCATTGGGGCGACGCTGACAGCGCGCGCTTGCTGGCGGAAATCATACGCGCCCCATGCCGAGAACGACTGCTGGTCATCCTTGGCTACAGACCGGACGGCGGCGAGGAGTTCATGGATGTCTTGGACGAGGCGGAGCTGGGCATCGAGCAGCAGCGTTTGGAGATTGCAGAGCTACCCCCCGTAGAAGCGCGGATGTTGGCCCAGACTTTTCTGCCAGAAGGTCCCCCCGAGGTGATCGAAGCGGTGGTTGCAAGCGCTGGCGGCAACCCCATCTTCATCGAGCAACTGGCGCATCAGGCCCTTAGCGCCCAGGTGCCCCACCCGGAGTTCGCGAGCGTGGACGCAGTCGTCAACGACCGTATCGAGCGGTTGGCTGGTGACGTCCAGAGCCTCCTCCAAGTCGTTGCCGTGGCCGGACAACCGGTACCGAGTCCCATTGCAGCCTTGGCCGCGCAACTCGACGCTTCGGCCGCCAGGGCTGCCGGCTACGCCGCGCTCGACGCCAGGTTGCTCACGATGCAGAACTCTCGCACTGGGGTGCTGCTCGACCTAACACACGACCGCGTCCGCATTACGATTCTCGCCGGCATGTCGGCGGAGCAGTGCAAGGCCCTTCATCAACGCCTGGCCGCCACCTTCCTCGAGTATCCACGGCCCGACGTGGACGCGCTGGCGCGACACTTTGCAGCTGCCGGCGACGGCGAGCGTGTCGCTGAATACGGCCGCAAAGCGGCGGAGCGAGCCGAGTCGGTGCTCGCGTTCGATCGCGCAGCCCGACACTGGGCGCTACTGGCCGGCGTCACTCTCGAAAGTGAACCGGAGCGTTGGCGGCTGCTGAAACGCTGGGGAGAAGCGCTCACCAACGCGGGCAAGGCGGGGGAAGCCTCCGACGTGTTCGAGCGCGCGAGCCTCGCGCTTAGCTTCCAGGACTCACGCCACACAGAAGCGCTGCCCCTCAGCCGCCGGTCGGGTGAGTTGGCCTTGCGCAGCGGCCGCTTCGACGTGGGCATCGTGCGCATGGAGGCCGCGCTCAGGCGCGTTGGTGTGAAGCTGCCCCAATCCCGCCCGGTCGCGGCGGCCTTGGCGCTCGGGCGTCGCTTTCGGTTCATACTGCGCGGCTTTTCTTCCTCACCGCGACGAGTGGACGACGTAGCGCTACATACTCGGGACCGACTGGACGCGCTATGGGGCGCTTCCACTGGTCTTTCGATGGCCAACTACGTGGTGGCTGACGCGCTCGGCGTATCGCACCTGCTCGAAGCGCTCGACCACGGCTCCCACTCACAAGTCATCCGCGCCCTGGGCTATGAGGCCGCCTTCGAGGCCTTGATTGGAGGCTCGTTCTTCCGAGGTCGCGCGGAGCGCATGCTCAAGGCGATGGACGGCATCGCGGCAGCGTCGGGAGCGCCATACGATCGAGCTTGGGCGCGGATGTCCCGAGGCATTGTCCAGTGGTTCATGGGAGACTGGGCATCGACTTTCAAACACTGCTGCGAGGCGGCTGTGACCTACCGCGAACAATGCCGCGGCGTCGCCTGGGAGCTGGCGATCTGCGATTCGTATCGCATACCGACGCTCATCTGCCTGGGCGATCTCAGCAAGGTCGCGCAGATGGTACCGCGAGCCTTGAGCCGCGCCTATGAACGCGGTGATCGCTTTGCCGCGGCTACGCTGCGCATGGGGCAGCACGGCATTCTCGCCTTGCGTGACGACGCGCCCGATCGCTCGAAAGCCGAGTCCGACGACGCTATCGCTGAATTCCCGACTGACACGTACCTACTACCGCACTATCAGCATCTCTTTGCGATCGTTCAAGCCGAGCTATACGCTGGTCGCGGAGAACGCGCCCATTCGCTCACCATCGCGGCCTGGCCAAGTCTCAAACAATCGCGCTTGCTGAAGATCCAATGCCTGCGCGTCGAGATGCAGCACATGAAGGGACGCGCGGCGCTCGCCCACGCTCTGAGCGAACGCGCACCGGCCCCCCGTGCCAACGTCGTTTGAGACAGCTCCCCCTGGAAACCTAAGTACCAATGGGCGGAGAATGGACGACAGATCGTGCCCAAACCATTCCGTGTT
>JAYWEH010000742.1:0-2871 GCA_043780025.1 Deltaproteobacteria bacterium | reverse complement strand
CCGCCAAGCCCGCAGCAGTCGCCACGAGCACGCCAGCGGAGCGTGCCTCGACGGAAAAGTTGATCGTGCCGCTCGCGATGTCGGTCGGGGAAGTAACCTCCAACGTCGTGCTGCTCGAGGTGCCAGGCAAGAGGCTCATGTGTGAGCTTGCGAGCGTCGCGCTCCAGGCGGAGTTGGCCGTGAGATCGAAATCGCGGGCGGTGCATCCTGGGCCGTATGCGCTGCACGGACACCGTATCGAACGGCTGACCGCCGCAACGTACAACGCCCGTCATGGCAACATCATCGGAATGGGCAGAACGCGTGGCAGCCTGGCGCGCGAGCGGCCTGACGGCCAAAGCGTATTGCGCGGGACGCGAGTTTTCGGCCGGCACACTTCACTTTTGGTCGAGCAAGCTCAGGCGCGGGCGCAAGGTGCAGAGCCCCGTGAAGCTCGCGCGCGTCGTTCGGTTGCGTGATTCCGAGCCGCGTCACGGCGTCGCCCTGGTCGTCGAGTTGCGCGATGCGCGCATTCTCGTACCCAGCGACGTCGATGCCGCAATGCTCGCCCGCGTCGTCGGGGCACTGCGAGAGGCGAGCGCGCTATGATCCCAGCCGGCGTCGAAGTCTTCGTCGCAACCACGCCCGTCGACCTGCGCTACGGCTTTGAGCGCTTGGCCGGCATCGCCACCGAGCAACTCGGCAAGTCCGCCCGAAGCGGCGCCCTGTTCGTCTTCTTCGGCAAGCGCCGCACGTCCGTCAAAGTCCTCTTCGCCGACCGAACGGGGCTGTGCATCTTCTACAAACGCTTGGGAACCGGCACCTTTCGCATCCCCGAGCAGATTGAGCCGAACACCACCCACGTCACGCTGACCGAGCGAGCGCTCGATGACCTCTTGGATGGTATCGATATCGAGGAGGCAAGGCCTGCACGTACACAGCGCATTCATTAATGCGCGATGTGCGCCAAAGCGGATAACCAACGCCAGCGACTCATTGTAGATACACGCGCTCGTGATGCTCACCGAACCCACAACCAAAGAGGCATTGGCCGAACGCGTCGTGGCGCTCGAGGCCGAGCTCGTTCGTGAGCGCGATGCGCTCGCCAAGGCATACGCTCACGCCGCCGAGCTGGAAAAGGAGCGCGATGCGCTCCGGGCTGCCCACGAGCGCATCCGCATGGAGCTCGAGCTCATCAAGCGCCGCATCGTGCTGGGAAAGGCCGAGCGCGTCGACACCGCGCAGCTCGAGCTCGAGTTCGCGGCCAAGCTCGCCGAGCTCAACGCGCTCGCGGACACGCCCAAGCCCGCGCCAGCCGAGCCGCCCCAGCGCAAGAAGGCCAAGCCCAAGGGACGGCGGGACCTCTCGAAAGCCAAGCTTCCCGTCGAGCGCATCGAGGTGACCGACCCGGTGTTCGAAGCGATGGTCGCTGAAGGCCGGGCGGAGCGCATCGGCGCCGATGAGAGCCGACGTCTGCACCGCAAACGCGGCGGCATGGTGGTCGTGGTCGTTGCACGCGTGACGTACCGTATGCAGCGCGCTTCGGGAGAGCCGACGCTTGCGACCGCGGCGATGCCGCGCGAGACCTTCGCTCGCTCGCTCGCGACACCGGCGCTGCTCGCGCACATCATCGCCCAGAAGTACGCGATGGGATTGCCGCTCTATCGGCTCGAAGAGCAGTTTGCGCGCGAAGGCGCTGCGATTGATCGCGGCACCATGGCGCGCTGGCTCGCCGAGGCGGGTGAGACCTTTGGCGCAAGCATCGTCGACGCCATGGTGAAAGACGCTGTCGCCAACGCCTTCTGCATTGCGACCGACGCAACCGGCGTTCTCGTGCAGCCCATCCCGAACGAGCAGCGCACGCGCCAGCCGTGCAAGCGTGGTCATATCTTCACGCAGGTTGTCGACCGCGACGCCGTCATCTTCAACTATACCGAGCGCGAGACGAGCCTTGCGGTGAAATCGCTCTTCAAGGGCTTCACCGGCTACATCCAGGCCGACGCCAAGAGCGTCTACGATGCGCTCTTTCGGCCGCCGGACCAGCCGGACGCTGAAGCGGACACGCCAACCGAGGTCGGTTGCTGGAGTCACGCGCGGCGCAAGTTCTGGGAGGCGACGGTGGCCAAAGACATTGTCGCGCGCGAGGGCCTCGCACGCATCGGACGCATCTTCGAGCTCGATGCCTCCTGGCGCGACAAGCCGCCTTCGGAGATTACACGGCTCCGAAAAGCGCACCTTGCGATCCACATCGAGAAGTTCTTTGCCTGGGCGGACGCAGAGTACGAGACCACGAGGCACACCCGCGGGCTGCTTTCGACCGCACTCGGATACGTTGTACGCCAACGCGGACCGCTCGAAGCGTTCCTTGCCGACGGCCGGCTCGCGATGGACAACAATCGCAGCGAACGAGCCCTGCGAGCGGTCGCAGTCGGGCGCAAGGCGTGGCTCTTCTGCGGCAGCGACGACCACGCCGAGGCCGCAGCCAACCTCATGACCCTGGTCGCCTCCGCCAAGCTCCACAGCTTGGACCCCGAGCTCTACCTGCGCGACATCACCCGCGTCCTCGCTTTCTGGCCCCGCGAGCGCATGCTCGAGCTCGCGCCGAAGCACTGGGCGCGCACCCGGAGCCGCATCGATGCGGTAGAGCTCGGCGCCGAGATCGGCGAGCTCACCGTGCCGCAGCTCGAAGAGCAAGCGACGGCGGACTGACGGAACTTCGGTCACGCAATCAGCGTGGCACCGCCTGATCCGCTACGAAAGACGGTCTTCGTGCAGCGCGTACCATCCTTCAGGTTGCAGGGCCTTGGCCCTCGGCTGGGCACTGCACCGGCGCCGCGTTTTCCCATTGGGGCTGTTCAACGCAAGCACGCCGCTTGCTTCGGGGGCTCTCCG
>JAYWEH010000741.1:0-6777 GCA_043780025.1 Deltaproteobacteria bacterium | reverse complement strand
CGTCCACCAAAGACGTCCGTCTGTTTCTCGAGCGCGAGATAGCGGCGATTCCGAGCGGCGGTATGGCCTTCGTGGACGCGCGGGATGCGGCGAACGGGATGCTCCTCGCCATGGCGAAGGGGCGGGCCGGCGAACGCTACCTGCTCAATGCGAAGAACATGACCATGGCGGCATTTTTTGAGCGACTCAGCCGAGTGAGCGGCGTTCCTGCGCCCTTGCTCAGGGTTCCACGCGGCCGCAATGTGGCCTTGGCCGCTCATCGCGCCATGAGCGGCGCGCTCGGCTGGTTGGGGCGCAAGCCGGCGGTGGACGAGGTCAGCGTCGAGATGGCTCAATGTTATTGGTACTGCGACTCTGCAAAAGCCGAACGGGAGCTCGGTTTCACCACACGCGATCCCGGCGACACGCTCCGGGAAACGGTTGACGATCTGATCGAGCGCGGCGCGGCGTTTCCGCGGCGTGGTGCCCCTTTCGAAACGCCCAAGAGCCGGGCCAGCCTGTAGTCAACCCGAGCCGAGCAGGCGTCCACGAGCGCGCGGCGCGTTTTCGCCGACGCCGCGGTGCAAGACGATGGCCGAGCCCGCGCGCTGGCCGTGCGCGTGGGCGGCTTGATGAGCGCTCGAGCCGTGGCGAGTCCAGCGTAGGTGAGGATGCCTTTGCGCAAAATAGGCGCCCAGCGCGGGGTCGCCCCGCCACACCAGGCCGTGCTCCTTGTTTGCCTTCTTCTGCGCCCGCAACTTGTCGCGGAAGCCGCTCATGACCCCGGCCAGAAACGCGCGGCGATCGCGGTTGCTGTCGATCGCGTGTGCCCGCTTGTGTTCCCGCCACAGCCGTTCGCTCGTGTGAGTCAGGAAATCGTAGACGTAGTCCGCCATCTCGACGTTGGCGCGCGTCCCGCACAGCTCGATCACGCTGCCATGTTTACCCTCGAGCGGGCGCCACACGGACACCCAGATGGTTTCGACGAAGAAGTGCTCAGACAGAATCAGCGCCAGGATCCGCGGCGCTTCGTAGACGCGGCCCGTCGGCTTTCCTACCTGTTTGAAGCAATAATCGCGCTCCGGATACCTGGAGGCTTCCTCCAGGTTGTACTTGAGCATCAAGCGTTGCGCCGCTGCCATGGCCGCTTCCGCTTCATGCGTGTTCGGGCTGGTCGCCAAGGTAAGCAGCCGCGAGATCTTTTCGAGGGCCGCCTGCTCGTCGCGGCCCCGGGCCGATGCTCCGTCGGTCGCCGGCGCGCCGCTGGCGCGGGCGTCGATGCCGCGCTCGGCGCAGACTCGGCGGAAGGCGGGGCCATGCGCCGTTTCGAATACACCGAGCACCTCGTCCACGAACTGGTGCGCCATTTCGTGCTTGAGCACCTCCACGAGCGTGCCCCAACTCATGTCCGCGAGCAGGCGGCGCGAGAGCTCCAGCGTCTTCGTCGCTGAGATCCATTGCCCGAGCCGTCCTTCAGCGTCGCTCAGCGCGAAGCTCGGCCGAGACAACCGGCGGCCAAACAACGAGCCGTTGAGCTCGCGATGTTCGCCGCTGATGGCTCGCAGCGTCAGTGTTTCGAGCTCTGCACTGAGCTCTCCGGCGCTCGCTCGCCCGCTCGGGCGAGCTGTCTTCGAGGAGGAGCCGGCGCTCATCGTGGAGTGTCAGCCGACGACGGTTTCGAGCCGATCCACCGCGTGCACCGGAGCTCGCTCGCCGCTCATCAGCGCCGCGATTGAGCGGTACACGCGACGCTGGCATTCCAGCCGGCTCTTGCCGCGAAATTCTTCGGAGGTGACGTGAATATCGAAGTGGCCTGGGTTGCCCGCGCGCACGCGGATGACGGCGCCTGGTAGCTCGCGAGCGATGGCTTGTTCAATGTCTCGAGTTACGCCCGAAGCGGTCGAGGGAGAGAGGGTGTTTAACTTCATGAGTGACCGCGAATCTGAGCTCGAGCAACGGCGAATCGAAACCTGTCAGACCTGGCTCAATAGCGCGGCACGTTTGAATCGACCTCGATGGACCATGCGTCGATGCCACCGCTCACGTTGAAGACATTCTGAAATCCGTGAGACAGAAAGAACGCTGCTGCCTGCTGGCTGCGTTGGCCATGGTGGCAATGAAAATAGAGCGGCGTCGCCTTGTCGAGACCCAGGATGTATTGCTGAGCCGAGCGATCGAGCAGCTTGCTGCCTTCGATCTTGGCCGTGTCCCGCTCCTTTTGCTGGCGCACGTCGAAGAGCTCCAGCTGAGCGTCCTCGCTCATGCGGCTCTTCAACGTTTTTACGTCGATTGCTTTGACGCGCGGTGGCTCATTCGGATTTTCGAGCTTGAAAGCGGGTCCGTCGGCGCCCTCCACGAAGTCGATGTTGAGGCCTTCGGCACGCCGCGCGCTCGGGCGATCGAACACCAGGCTCAACGCTCCGACCACGACCTCCACGTCTCGCGGTTGCTTGGCGCTCACGCTGAGGGCGTGTTGGTAGTCTCCGTCGATCTCCAGGCGAACGCTGGGTGAGGTACCCGGTTCCTGACTCCGGGCTTCCGCCAGGGCCTCGCCCAAAGCACTGGCGGCGGCGGCGCTCACGGTGACCTTCGGCGGCGTCAGCACGTCCGCCTGCAGGCCCAGCGTTTCGTGCAGCTCCCCGCTCTCGTACATCTCCCGTACGAGATCGCAGCCGCCGACGAACTCACCTTTCACGTACAGCTGCGGGATCGTCGGCCAGTCTGAATACTCCTTGATCCCATCGCGGATCTTGCCATCCGCGAGCACGTCCACCGTTTCGTATTTCCCGACGAGTTCGTCCAAAATGCCCGCGACGGTGGCCGAGAAACCGCAGCGTGGAGCCGCGGGCGTTCCTTTCATGAACAAAACCACGTCGTGGTTACGGATGGCGTTGTCGATTTGCTGACGTGTAGAGTCGTCCATAGGCCAACAGAAAATGGGGTGAGTCCCCGAGCCTGTCAACGCGACACAAAGGCTGGCAGTGGATTTTCGGCCCGCCGGGAGGGCCTCCGGCGAAAAAACCGAGCGTTGGGCGCACTCCGCATAGCGCGATCGGGGCTCGAGCGGCGTGCCGGGGAGCGCTTCGCCACGGGGAGCCCGCAGCCCCCGCGGGCCGGTCCTTTCGCTTCTGCAATTCTCAGCGCTCGGTCGATCGGCTAGGATGCGGGTTCATTCGGATTTGTCTGCGAATTTCGCCCTCAGGCCGTGCTCAGCCGCGCGCCTCCGCGTGCCATGCCTCCCTCGAATATCGACGTTCGGTCACCTTCTGGGCTCACTGAACCGTCCGACTCCAGTACCGGAGAACCCTCCGGGCACGCTGGGCCGGCGGCGGCGGCCGCCGCCGTGGATCTAGTCCGCTGGCGCCAGGGGCTGCAATTGGGCTTTTCACGCGCCATCGGCCTCGAGCTTCAAAAGGCCACGGCGGAAGAGGTCTCTTGCGAATGGGTCATCGATGAGCGGCACCTCCAACCGGGCGGAATCGTGCACGGTGGGGTGTACTCGAGCGTGGTAGAAACCTGTTGTTCCATTGGTGCCCTGCTGGCCGCGCCAGCCGGCAAGACAGTGGTTGGAGTGGAGAACCACACCAGTTTCCTGCGGGCCGTGCGGAGCGGACGCCTTTCGGCTAGAGCCGTGCCGCTGCAGGCAGGGCGCCGCGCGCAGCTCTGGGAGTGCAACATCTTGGATGAACAACGACGTCTGATCGCCACCGGTCGATTGCGCGTCCTCTGCATCGATGCCGCCGTGGAGCAGGAGCGCTGAGGGCCCAGATGGTGATCTACTGGTTGAAACACAGGGGTACGTTTTTTCCCGTCAATCAGGGCGACTCACTCTTGGGCCGCAGCCCCGAGTGTCTGATCGTGCTCGCGTCGGAACGGGTGTCTCGCGAGCACGCCGTCGTGCGCCGCATTCATTGCGGACTCGAAATTGAGGACTTGGGCAGCCGCAATGGGACCTGGGTCAACGGCACGCGCATCCGGCGGCCTACCGTCTTGCAGCAAGGGGACGAAGTGCAGCTCGGGGAGGATTTACTCGAGGTGGTCGTCAAACCCAACGCGCAGGCGCCCGTCACCGTTTCGAGCGTCGCGTCCAGCCTTGCCGAAGAGAGCGAACGGCAGCGGCAGGTGCTCGAACAAATCGAATACGCCATGGCGCAGCTCGGCTCGAGCGACGATTATGCGGCGGCGGCACACCGGCTGCGCGGGGTGATCGATCAGATGATGAATGGCCTGGGCGACTGGGGCCTCGTGCTCTCCCCCGAGGAGACGCGCCAGCTCGCGTTAGTGGCCCATACGCTTTCGGAGTGGGCCCGCAGCTACGAATTCGAGCAATGGTCGCAGGAGCTCGGGGCGCGCCTACTTCGGCGCTCTTCCCCGCAGAGCTAGTGCCCGTGCTATCGATAGGCTCGCAGCCCGGGCTTGAGGGGTTTCCAGACAAGCGGCTTTTCGAGCGATTCGGCTTGGAGGTCAGGCACTTCGCATCCTTCACGAAGCGTCATTTTCGTGCCAAGAGGGGAGGGCCAATGGTTCCCGGCCAGCGGGAACTAAAATCACTCGAGGATCGCTATCAATGACGTTCGTGGTCACCGACAACTGCCGCAAGTGCCGCTTCACAGATTGCGTGGCGGTTTGCCCAGTCGACTGTTTTCACGCCGATGCGGAGATGCTCTACATCGACCCGGAGGAATGTATCGACTGCGGCGCGTGCGTTCCCGAATGTCCCGTCGAGGCGATCTATGACGAAGCACAGTTGCCCGAAAATCTGCGCGATTGGGTAAAGATCAACCTGGAACGGGCGCCCAAGCTACCGGTGATCAATGACACAGCAGAACCGTTGCCCACGGCACTCGCCCGCAAGAAAGAGCTCGGCTTCGTCTGAGGGCCTGCGCTTGCGCGTTCCAGCTTCAGGGCGAGTTTCGCTGTCGGGAAAAGTCGTCGATCATCTCCTGCAATCGGCGCTCTTTCGAAGCGTCGTCCGGCGAGGTGGCACTGTACCGGGATGGATCAATCCCGTTCAGCATGAGGTGAGCCCTCATGAAATGCGCCACGCCGGGGTTCCCCGCGGACCGAAGCTCGATCAGCTCGTCGATTAGCCGCTTGACTCGCCCCGCCATGGATCCTCGTGAGGAAACGGCGCGGCCCTAGCCTCGCAGAAGAGCGCGCCGTCAATTTCTCCGGCGCTCAATTTCTCCGGATAATCAACGTCGTTGCGGGCTCGATTTCGCTGAGCCAGCGAACGCCGTGCCAACCCTCTGGCACGCGCGGCTCGGTGAACTCGGAATACAGCCAGCGTCCATCGATCGGCGACACATTCACGCAACCGCCGCTTTTCAGCTCCCCCCAACCGTCGTGCCAATACGCCGCATGCAGCGCGTGGGGACCGCTGAAATTCTGCGCCCACGGAACCTCGGAGTGAGTCAAGTCGTTGGGCGCCACCATGGTGGCGGTGGCAAACTTTCCCGTGATCTTGAAGCGCCCGACCGGGGTGGAAGCGGTTTCAATTGGTTCGATGTCTGCGTGTGGGGGTCCGCCCCGCCCGGCTGCGATGAGCGTGGTGAAGACGGGAGTTCGGCCCTCGTAGGCAATCAACCAGCCTCCCAAGATGCTGGCCTCGATCCAGGTCTGCCTACCTCGCGTGGATGCCTCTGGATCTGTTGTGGCATCGAGCGGCGTGCCCCAGGGAGTCCGAGGGGCCAGCCGAGGCAGGACGGCGTCGCCTTCCAGGACAAAGCTGCCGGGTTCGTGCGTTTCCAGGTACGTGAGGCCCTCACAGCTCTCGCGCTTTCCGCTCAATTCGACCCACGACAACCGGGCAAACGTTCGTTCCGCGACCTCGAAACAGCCATCGTCGCGGCGCCGGTAACTCGGCCTGTCGCGGCCGCGAAAGAACGCGAGCGGAAGGCGCGCCCCTTGGCCCAGGTGGACGCCTTTGAAAGTGACGGGCGGGTATGCCTTCACGCGGTCTTTCGGCACCCATTTCAAATCGGACGACAACAGGAACGAACGCCCTGCGTGCAGTTGCTCGCGGGTCCAGGCCACCGTCGAGCGCGCTTCCAGTCGCTCGCTGTCCATTTGCAGAGTTCTAGGTACCTGGGGCAGCGCGAGTGGCGTCTCTGGCGCATCGCGCAGATCGATGCCTAGCAATGTCGGCAACGTTTCCCCCGCGCGTGCTCGTGCCACGAGCGCTTGATGTCCACGGTAATACCATTCCCGCCCGCGCTGGACTCGCGGCGAGGGCAACTCGCGGTAACGTTCGAGATCGATGGACTCGCCGTAGCGATGGGGCCACGCCGAGCCGAGGTTCGGTGCGTATGCGCTGAGTCCACGCACGCTCGGATGATCGGGATCGAGTGTGGCGCGCGCACCGTCCACGCACACGTAGCCGCGCGGTTCGATGGCGTACCACGAACCAGCACAGCCTGGACCCGCTACGGGTTCTGGGATTCGCACGCGCACGGAGGCTCCGAACCAAAGGAAGCCGATCCAGGAGTCCTTGGCACTCGCGCGGGGGCGGACCCACACGTTGCGCGTCAACGCATACACGCGCGGACCTCCGTCCACGACTACCGGTGGGGGCTGATACGCGCCGGGCACCGGCCCGGGCTCTGAGGTCAGAGCAGCGCTCGGGGCCGCTCTGGTCGGAGCCACCTCGATCGCGCGCACGACTTCGAGCGGAGCGAGGATGACCGGAGGATCTGGCTTTACCGGCGTGGACTCCCGCGCGACGAGCCATCGCCAGCCCGTTCCCGCTGCCGCGGCGCTGAGCGCGGCGGCGGCTGTGAATTTGATCAGTGTCGCGAG
>JAYWEH010000740.1:0-6783 GCA_043780025.1 Deltaproteobacteria bacterium | reverse complement strand
CTCTCCGAGCGCGCGTCTCCACCAAGGTTGCGCTGCGCAAATCGCTCGCTCGGGTCACTGGACCAGCTAGCATTGGCAATGTGTCTCTGAACATCGGCGCGACGGTGGATCGGCGTTACCTGCTGAAGCGCGAAATCGCCCGGGGCGGCGCGGGCGCCGTGTTCGAGGCCGAGCACCTCTACACGCAGCGTTCGGTGGCGTTGAAGCTGCTTCTGCCCGAGCAACGCGGGGCGCCGGAGCCGCGGGCGCGCCTGCTGCGCGAGGCGCTCGCGCTCAGCGCGGCCCGTCATCCCGGCGTAGTGGCCGCGCTCGACGCCGGCGAGACGGAGGACGGCACCCCGTACCTCGTGCTCGAGCTGCTCGAGGGGCGGAGCCTCGAAGGCATCCTGGCGGTGCGCGGCCGCATTGGCGCCGCGGAGGCCGCGTGGCTTGGCGCGCGGCTGTGCGAAGCGCTCGCGTCCGCCCACCGCGTCCGCATCATTCACCGTGACATCAAGCCCAGCAACGTGTTCGTGGCGCGCGATGAGCAGGGGAGCGAGGTGATCAAGTTGTTCGACTTTGGTGTCGCACGCATGCCGAGCGAGCAGAGCAAGCTCACTCAGGACGGCGCCCTCTTGGGCACCCCCGAGTACATGGCACCCGAGCAACTCCTGGCGCGCGAAGTCGATGGCCGCACCGATCTCTACGCCGTCGGGGTCACGCTGTACGAGTGCCTTGCCGGCGTCGTGCCGTTCGAGGGCAGCTTCGGCGAGGTGCTGCTCAAGTCATCGACCCAGCCGCTGCCGCCGCTCCGCCAAAAGGCGCCCCAGGTGAGCGCCGAGCTCGCCGCCGTCATCGAGCGAGCGCTCCAGCGTTCGCCCGATGCGCGCTTCGCCGATGCGCTAGCGATGCGACAGGCGCTGCTCGAGGCGGCGCCCACTGCCGCGCCAGGCTCGCTCTTGGGGATACGACAGGGCCCACCGCCCAGCCCCGTTCTGCGACCCGCGGCCGCCCCGGACGGCGCTGAGGCGGCATCTGGCGCCGCGGCGCCCGGCGCGCCGCGCCCCACGCCACCGCCGTTGCCAGCGACCCGCAGGCGCTTCCCACGCGCGCCCTACGTCACGCCCGTACGCATCTGCCACGGCAAGACCGTGCTCGACGGCCGCAGCGAGGACCTCTCGGTCGGAGGTCTCCTGGTGCTGGCGCCGCAGGCCTTCGAGCAAGCAGCGCTCGTCCAGGTGCGCTTCGCGTTGCCCATGACGGGCCGCGTGATCGAAACCAGCGCCACCGCGCGCTGGGTCAAGGCGGCCGGCGTGCGCGGCGCGGTGGGCCTCCAATTCTCGGCGCTCCCCGCCGAAGCTCACGCAATCATCGAGCGCTACGTCACGGCGATGGGTGGCGAGTGACCGGAGTGTTCGTGAGAGGCGATAGATCACACAGCATACCGTCCGTGATGGCTGAAGCGGCCGCTCTGAGCTTTGAAGACGTCGTAGCTGCGTCCGGGCGCATTGCCGGGCACGCCCACCGCACGCCAGTGCTGCGCTCGCGCACGGCCGACGAGCGCGTGGGCGCCGAGGTGTTCTTCAAGTGCGAGAACTTCCAGCGCGTCGGCGCGTTCAAGTTCCGCGGCGCCTTCAACGCGCTCTCCCAGTTTGACGCCGCCCAGCGCCGCGCCGGTGTGGTGTCGTTCTCCTCCGGCAACCACGCCCAGGCGATCGCGCTGGCCGCGAAGTTGCTCGCTATCCCCGCGACGATCGTCATGCCGCGTGATGCCCCTGCGCTGAAGGTGACCGCCACGAGCGGCTACGGCGCCGAGGTCGTCCTCTACGATCGCTACACCGAGGACCGTGAAGCGATTGGCCGCCAGCTCGCCCAGAAGCGCGGGCTCACGCTCATCCCGCCCTACGACCACCCGCACGTGATCGCCGGGCAAGGCACCGCCGCGCTCGAGCTGTTCGCAGAGGTCGGGCCGCTCGACGCGCTGTTCGTCTGCCTGGGTGGCGGCGGCCTGCTGAGCGGCAGCGCGATTGTGGCGCATCGCGTGGCGCCTGCATGCAAGGTCTACGGCGCCGAGCCCGCAGCCGGCAACGACGGAAGCCAATCCTTCCGCGCGGGCCACATCATCCACATCGACACGCCGCAAACCATCGCCGACGGAGCCCAGAACCAACAACTGGGCCAGCTCACCTTTCCCATCATCCGGCGCCTGGTCGAGGACATCGTGGAAGTCAGCGACGCTGAGCTCGTCGACAGCATGCGCTTCTTCGCCGAGCGCATGAAGATCATTGTCGAACCCACCGGGTGCTTGAGTTTTGCCGCAGCCCAGAAAATACGCACCGGCTCTCGCGTCGGCATCATCGTCAGTGGTGGCAATGTGGACCTGACACGTTTCGCCCAACTCCTCAGCGCCTCCTGACCCGACGTTCATTGCCGTCTACGGCCCCGGGGGACAAGGAGCGGATCTTTAGGTCGCTTCGAGGGCCAGCAATTCGTCGATGCGCTGCCGGCGCCGGATCAGGCGGATCTCGGAGCCATCGACGAGCACTTCGGGCGCGAGCGGCCGTGAGTTGTAGTTGCTACCCATGCTCGCGCCGTAGGCGCCCGCATCCGAGAACACCAATAGATCGCCGACGCGCGCTTCAGGAAACACACGCGCCGTCACGTTGCCGCTGCTATCCTGCGTGAACACGTCGCCGGACTCGCACAACGGACCGGCCACGATGCTCGGGCGCGCGCGCCTGTCTCTGAGCGAGCCCGTGCGCGGGACAAGCGAGATCTCGTGGTGCGCGCCGTACAGCATCGGACGCATCAGATCGTTGAAACCCGCGTCGACCAGAGTGAAGTGATTCGCACCGACGTCCTTGAGCGCGCGCACCTCCGACACCAGCACGCCCGCTGCGGCGACCAGATAGCGCCCCGGTTCGATCTCGAGCGTCACCGGGTGCCCGAGCACCTGCTCGATGCGCTGCCGCGCTTCGTTCCAGAGCCGGAAGTGCGCCGCCGGGTCGAGCTCGGGATCGCCCTTGCGGTATGGCACCGGCAAACCGCCACCAGCGGAGATGGCGCGCAGATCGCCGCCAGCGGCCTTCAGAAGTTCGACCTGTTGCACCATCGCGTGGCACACCCGCCCGAGGTGCTCGATGTCCGCACCGGATCCGATGTGCATGTGGAAGCCGACCAGATCGAGAGCGTACGCCTCGATGCGCGCGAGCGAGTCGGCCAGCGTTTCGTGCCAGAGGCCGTGCTTGCTCGACTCGCCGCCCGTGTTCGTCTTCTTGCTGTGACCGTGGCCAAAGCCCGGATTGATGCGCAGCCACACCGGATGATGGCGTCGCCGCTCCCCCAGCTGGGTCAGCATGTCCGCCGACCCCGCGTTCACCGGCACTCCCGTCTCCACCACGCGCGTGAGGGCCTCCTCGGTCAGGATATCCGCCGTGAACACGATCTCATGGCGTTCCGGCTGTGGTGCGAAGCCCGCGAGGAGCGCGCGCTCCAGCTCACCCACGGAGACGCAATCGACGAGCGCGCCCTCACTGCGCAGGAGTTGCAGGATATGCAGGTTTGGGCACGCCTTCTGCGCGTAACGCACGCGATCGAAAGGCCGCAGCGTGGCGAGCTGCCGGCGCACGATCGCAGCGTCGTACACGTACACGGGCGTGCCGTGGCGGCGGGCGATGTCGCTGAGAAGCTCGGGGGTCAGGGCGCTCATGACCGTCGCGTAGCATCGACGGGCGGTGCCAGCAATGCCACGTGCAGCCGCGGGGCCGAGCGCTGCTCCGAGGAGCGTTCTCCGAGAAGGTAGCGCGCGGTTACAGATTGAGATTGGCGCCCGCCTGAGCGGTCACGATCTGCTTGACGCAGCCAGCCCGATCCGGCGTGTAAGCGTAGCCTAGCTCGTTGTTCGGGAAGGTGGTGGTGCTCTGCCAGGTATCCCCGTTCGCCAGCGTGTCTTCCTCGACATCCCAGGTGACGTTGGGGCCGACGTGGTTATTGCGCAGGTCCCAGAACCCCACCTCTTCGCTGTAGCGGGAGGTCACGGGGTTCCGCGCGTTCTCAAAGAAATTCGACTCGATCAGCGCGACGCCGCCCATACGCACGTTGATGCCGCTGCTGCTGATGGTGCCAAAATAGTTATTGAACAGATGGATGAACCCGAAGCGGTGCAGCGGCGTCCGCGAGACGACATTCTCGTAGCGATTGTGATGGAACGTGACGTAGCGCTCCGTGGCGTCGTCGTCGCTCGAGCCGAGCAACCCCGTCTTCTGGTGATCGTGCAGGTAGTTGTACGAGAGGGTGATGCGGCGCGCGCCCTTCTTGATGTCGATGAGGCCGTCGAACTCCGTGTCGCCGGCTCCTTCGCAGTCTTCCTTCGTCGAGCTGAAGAGCTCGTTGTGGTCGACCCACACATTCTCCACGTCGCCGTTGGTGTCGTTCCCCTCGAGCGTGATGGCGTCGGAGGAGCCACCACCGGGCAGGAGCCCCAACGTCATGTTGCGAATGATGATGTTCTTGGCGCGGCTGACCTTGATGCCAAAATTGGCGCTCGAGCCCGAAGCCCCTTCGATGGTGAGATTCTCGAGCTCCTTGACCTCCAGGATCTGGGCTTCCTTCAGGTGCTGCGCGCAGACATCCGTGATGCTGCCGAAGTTGAACGTGCCGGTGTAGCGCAGCACGAGCGCGGTCTGGGTGCCTTCTTCAAATGCATCGCGATAGTCGTCCAGCACGGCCTGCGCCTGATCGTAGGAGTTGACGACGACCGGCGCGGCATTGCCCCCGCCGGTGGTGGCCGCGCCGTAGCCGATCGGCGTCGTGATGGCCTGCGGGATCACGCAATCGGTGGGCTCGGCTGTGCCGGGGACGGTGACCGGGGGCACTACGGGAGGTACGGTGACCGGGGGAACCGACGTCATCGTGCCAGTGCCGCCCCCGTTCCCATTCAGGCCAACGACCGGGGGAGGGCCCTCGCCGGGACCATTCGAGGGAGCGTTCGACGAGCCGCCCTCGCCCGGAGTGGAGTCGACCGGCACCGAAGCCGGGGGCGGGACCGGGGGTGCGATGCCGTTGATCGCAGCGCCTCCGCCTTGCCCTGGCGCGGATGTTCCATCGTCACTGCCGCACGCGGCCAGCACTGCAGCGGAGGTGAACAGTCCCAGAATTGGCCACACGAGAGTCGTTTTCACAACCGTCCATGCCGCGGGCGCGCGAACAGATCTGGAAATTGTGACTTAAGCGTCGGGCCGGACCCATGCGCTTGACCCCTGCGCGGCCGCGACTGGAAGATGTGCATATGCAGGGAGGCCGGTACTTCGGGCCAGCGAAGATCGGTGTGCGTGCCAGACTGGAGCCCCTGCAGGCCCGGCTTGGCGCATTGGCGGGCTCGCGGTGAAGTCGTCCGCGATCCTCTTCCCATGCGAACCGTTTGAGCCGCGCCAGGTCGATGGTGCGTTTGCGGAAGAGCGTGAGGCAGCTCTGTCGGCGGGCTTCAGCGTTGGGCTGTTCGATCACACGCTGATCGTCGGTGGCCAAGCAGAGGAGGCCGTGAGGCGGGTCCGCGTGCAAGGCCCCGCGATCTACAGGGGGTGGATGCTGACGGTTCCCCAGTATGCGGTGCTCTACGACGAGCTGTCGAGGCGAGACGTGCAGCTCGGAAACTCGCCCGAACGCTACGCGTTCTGTCACGAGCTCCCGAATAGCTACGAGGTGCTGAAGGGAGAAACTCCTCGGTCGGTCTGGTGTGCGATCCAGGGCGAAGCCGACTTCGCTGCCATTCGGGCGTGTGCCGCCCAATTGGGAGCTGGGGGAGCCGTGTTGAAGGACTACGTCAAGTCGCAGAAGCACTACTGGAACGAGGCCTGCTACATACCCGACGCAACCGATGGTGAGCGTGTGGAAGCGGTCGTTCGCCGATTTCTCGAACTACAGGGGCCAGAGCTGAACGGCGGTTTGGTGTTTCGTTCGTACGTTCCGTTGAAGATTCTCGGGGCTCATCCACAAAGCGGAATGCCGCTCGCTGCGGAATTCAGATCGTTCTGGTTGAATGGCGAGTTGGTGCTTTCCCACAAGTACTGGGCCGAGCTGACCTCGTTCGAGGCGGAGCTGCCGCTCGACTGGATGAAGAGCCTGGTTCGACAGATCGACAGCTCGTTCTTCACGATGGACGTGGCGATGCGCGAGGACGGAACCTGGGTTGTCATCGAGCTGGGTGACGGCCAGGTTGCGGGGCTCCCGAGCCAAGAATTGGCACACGATTTCTACCGAGCGTTATACGGGGCTGTTGCGCCCGCGTGAGTGAAGCGGATAACCGTCTTGGCAACGGATGATGACGACACGCCAAGCCGACATTGTGGGGGACGCTGTCCTCGTTCGCCGTCTCGCCCTCGGCGATATCGAGATTTTCCGTGCAGTCCGGCTGGCAGCGCTTCAGGATTCACCGGACGCATTCGGCGAGTCCTTAGAAGCTGCCCGCCAATCGGACTGGAGCTCACGCACCGCGCATGGGTCGGCGTTCACAGATCGGGGGGTGTTCGTTGCGCTTTCCGAGGAGCAGGCGGTCGGGATGGTGTTCGTGAGGTGCGGGGACCCGCCGACACCGGCGTTTCTCGGTGGTATGTGGGTTCATCCGCTATTTCGCCGTCAGGGCATTGGCCGAATCTTGGTCCTGCGCGGACTCGAGTTTCTGCGCTCTGCCGGGCAGTGCCAGGTCTCTCTCTGGGTTACGAGTGCTCACTCGGATGTTCTGAACTTCTATCGCACGCTCGGCTTTCGAGAGACGGGAGCCACCGCTGGCCTGCGACCGGGCTCGCC
>JAYWEH010000739.1:0-2877 GCA_043780025.1 Deltaproteobacteria bacterium | reverse complement strand
CATTGGCCGCGCTTTCAAATTCGCCACCGAGCTCGAAGCGGTAGCCAGCCGGTAGCTTCAAGCTCGCGGCGAGGGTCTGCTGGACCTCGGCCGCCGTGCCGCGTAGGTCTCGACCTGTCACGTTCGCAGTGACCACGATTCGGCGCTGCACGTTCTCTCGGTTGATGAGATTGGGCCCGGTGGTCTTGTCGATGAAGGCGACCGAGGACAACTCCGCGAAGCGTTCACCGCGCACATCGATAGGCGTACTGGCCAGGAGCGTGAGATCGGTACGATACACATCGGGCAACCTGGCGACGAGATCGTACACGCGATCCTCCTCCCACCAGTTGCCAACGCGCTGCCCGGCAAAGGCCATCTGAACAAAGCGGGCGAGCTCGCCCGGGCGTTGACCAAACGCTGCCAACTCGGTGGGTTTGGGACGGATGATGAGCTGCGGGACGTCCGTTTGCTGCTCGACGCTGAGGTCCACCAGACCCCGGACGCCTTTGAGCATGGCCTCGCTCTGCCGGCCGAGCGAGCGCAGCTGTTCGAGATCGGTGCCGTAGATCTTGACCGCGAGGTTGGAGCGCACGCCGCTGACGAGATGTTCGATGCGATGGCTGATCGGTTGCCCGACGGCGACCGCCAACCCGGGAATCGACGCGGCCTGAGCGCGGATTTCGCTGAGGACTGCGGCTCGGTCCCGGCCCTCGAGGTCCAGGCCCACTTCGAGCTCCGAAAAGTTCACGTCCATGGCGTGCTCGTCGCGCTCGGCACGGCCCGTACTTCGAATGACGGACGTGACGGCGGGATGCTGAACGAGGAAGCGCTCGAGGCGGCTCACGATGGCGTCCGACGTTTCGAGCGAGGTGCCGGGAGCGGTTGCGGCGGCGATGTTCAGCGACCCTTCGTTGAACTCCGGCAGGAAGGAACGGCCAAAGGAGAGCAGGCCGGCGATGGACAAGAGCGCTGCGACGAACGAGGCGAGCGCAATGGGGATCGGTGCTCGCAATGCGAGGCCCAGGAGAGGCCGATACGCTCGTTTCAGATGCCTGGCCACGAACGAGTCGCGCTCTATTTCGGGAAGCTCGGAGCGGCCGAGCAGGAGCATGCAGAGCACCGGCGTGATCGTGAGAGCCACGACGAGCGACGCTCCGATGCTGGTCACGAAAGCGACACCGAGCGGCCTGAGCAGGCGACCCTCGATACCACTCAGAAAGAACAGCGGCGCGAAGACGAGGACGATGATCAGCGTCGCAAACACCACCGAGCTGCGGATCTCACGGGAAGCGTCGTAGACGACGTCGAAGAGGAGGCGCCGGCGTTCTGGCGGCAGGTGAGCATTCTCGCGCAGCCGGCGATATACGTTTTCGACGTCGATGATGGCGTCATCCACGAGTACGCCGATACCGATGGCAAAGCCCCCCAGTGTCATGGTGTTGATCGACGCGCCGCTGTGCCACAGGACGAGGATTCCTGTCAGCAGGGAAAGGGGCAGGGCCAGCAGCGAGATGAGGGTCGTGCGCCAACTCATCAGAAACAGCGCCAGCACGAGAGTGACCAGTATGGCGCCGTCTCTGAGCACGGTCATGACATTGGACAGCGCCACGCGGATGAAGTCCGCCTGGCGGAACCCCTTACGGTAGAGCGACATCTGGGGTGGCAACGACGCCTGGATCTCGTCCAGCGCGGCGTCGAGCCGCCGCGTCAACTCGAGCGTGTTGGCCTCGGGCTGCTTTTGTACCTTCAGTACGACCGCGTGTTTGCCATCGATCGCCGCCTCTCCGCGGCGCGTCGCTTCCCCAAAGCGCACCTCGGCGATGTCGGCGATGGTGATCGGGACGCCATCCCGCTCACGCACGATGGTTTGCCCGAGGGCCTCGAGCGAGCTCAGCCGACCCACGCCACGAATCAGGTACTCCTCTTGGCCAGCGACGTAGAAACCCCCCGGTGTGCTCTCCGAAACGCTCTCCAGCGCTCGCAACACCTCCGTCGTTCCTAGTTTGTTTTGCATGAGTCTATCCGGAGACAGCACGACCTCGGCTTGCTTCACGCTGCCGCCGATCGGAACGACCTGTGCAATCCCGGGCAGGCCGAGCAGCCTCCGCCGGACCAGCCACTCCGCCGTGTCCCGCAGCTCGACGGAGCTCACGCCCTCCTCACCCGTCAAGCCCACGAACATGATCTCCCCCATGATGGACGAAGCGGGCGCCATGACCGGCTGGATGCCGTCCGGTAGCGAGGCGCGCGCTGCGCTCAGCTTTTCGGTGACCACTTGGCGGGCGACGAGGGGTGCCACGTCCCAATCGAACTCGACCCAGATGAGCGAGATGCCGATGGCGGACGAGGAACGAAGGCGCCGCACTCCCGATGAACCGTTGAGGGATTGCTCGAGTGGAAGCGTAATGAGCTTTTCGACTTCCTCGGGGGCGAGCCCGTTCGCCTCGGTGACCACGGTGACCGACGGAGCGGAAAGCTCCGGCAAGACGTCCAGCGGTATGCGAGAGGCTTCGAAGAGGCCCACACCAGCGAGCACCACGCTTGCCAGGATGACCAGCCAGGGGTGCCGCAGGGATCCGCGAATGATGGCGTCAAACATGCGCAGAGGCTTTCAGTGACGGTGGGACTCCACGCTACCCATCAAGGCGGCGAGGTGGATGTCGTAGCCACCCCGGGTCACGACGCGTTCGCCGGATTTGACGCCAGACAGGATCTGCTGCCACGGGCCGTCGGCGCGACCGAGGCGGACGGCCCGCTTCTCGAAGTGCTCCCCATCCAGCTGCACAAAGACATAGGGGCGAGTATTGATTTCGACGACGGCTTGCCGCGGCACGGCCATCAAGCGTTCCGGCTGGCCCAGGCGAACGCTGAGCACGGCAGTGCCACCGGGTCGCA
>JAYWEH010000738.1:0-6796 GCA_043780025.1 Deltaproteobacteria bacterium | reverse complement strand
GATCGGCGATCGGATGATCATCGAGCTCGACATGGCCACCCTGGTGGCCGGCACTCAGCTGCGGGGTTCTTTCTCCGAGCGCCTCAACTCGCTCAAGGAAGAAGTGAAGAACGCCGCCAAGGTGGTGGTGTTCATCGACGAGGTGCACACCCTGATGGGCGCGGGCAGCACCGGCGAAGGCCCGCAAGACGCGGCCAACGAGCTCAAGGCCGCCATGTCGCGCGGTGAGTTTCCCTGCATCGGCGCCACCACTCACGACGAATACCGCAAGCACCTCGCCAGCGACCCCGCGCTCGAGCGCCGCTTCACGCCCGTGGTGGTCAACGAGCCCTCGATCCCCGACACCGTGTACATCTTGAACGGCGTCATCGCCCGCTACGAGCAGCACCACCGGCTCAAGTACGCGCCCGACGCGCTCCAGGCCGCGGCCTCGATGTCGGCCAAGTACATCAGCGATCGCTTCCTGCCGGACAAGGCGATCGACTTGGTCGACGAAGCGGCCAGCAAGCTCAAGATGGAGATCGACAGCTTGCCGTTCGAGATCGATCAATTCGATCGCAGGCTCATGCAGCTCAGAATCGAAGAGCAGGCGCTCAAGCGTGAACGAGATGACGCATCGAAGGCGCGCCTGGCCGAGCTGTCTCGGGAGATCGCCGAGCTGTCGTCCCAGCGCGACGCGGCGCGCGCGCAGTGGCTGCGCGAAAAAGAGCTCATCACCAAGCTGCACGAATACCAGAAGACGCTGGAAGAGCTGCGCGGTCAGGAAGAGCAGGCTCGCCGCCGCGGCGATCTGGGCAAGGCTGCCGAGATCTTGTACGGAAGCATCCCGGCGCTGGACAAGGAGGTCGCCGCCGGGCGCGCGGAGCTCGGCCGCATCCAGCGGGAGACCGGTTACCTGAAGGAGGAGGTCACCGAGGAAGACGTGGCCGCGGTGGTGGCCAAGTGGACGGGCATTCCCGTCTCCAAGATGCTCGAGAGCGAAATGCAAAAGCTCTTGCGCATGGAGGACGACTTGAAGAAACGCGTGATCGGACAAGAGGACGCCGTGGTAGCGGTGGCCAATGCCGTGCGGCGCTCGCGCGCTGGCTTGTCCGATGAGCGGCGGCCGATCGGTTCGTTCATCTTTCTAGGGCCCACCGGCGTGGGCAAGACTGAGACGGCGCGCGCGTTGGCGGAGTTCTTGTTTGACGACGAGCGGGCGATGGTGCGCATCGACATGAGCGAATACATGGAGCGGCATTCGGTCTCCCGCTTGATCGGCGCGCCTCCCGGTTACGTGGGGTACGACGAAGGCGGCCAGCTCACGGAGCCGGTGCGGCGGCGGCCGTACAGCGTGGTCTTGTTTGACGAGATCGAAAAAGCCCACCCCGACGTGTTCAACACGCTCTTGCAGCTGCTCGACGACGGGCGGCTCACGGACGGCCAGGGGCGAACCGTCGACTTCAAGAACACCGTGATCATCGCCACCAGCAACATCGGCTCGGACGCGCTCGCGCGCATCGAAGAGCGCTCGGACGGCGACGCCGATGCGCTGGCTCAACAGTTGCGCGACGTGGCGCTGGAAGCGCTGTCGAAGCATTTCCGCCCGGAATTCATCAACCGCATCGACGAGACGGTCGTGTATCGCCGGCTCGGCCGCGCCGAGATCCGCAAGATCGTGGACATCCAGCTGCGCGGGCTCGAGGCCCGATTGGAGCGCCGCGGGCTCTTGCTGCAGGTGCGCGACGACGCCAAGGATCTGCTCGCAGAAGTGGGTTTCGATCCCCAGTTTGGGGCTCGGCCGCTGAAGCGCGCCATTCAACGCCGGCTCGAGGATCCGCTAGCGCGCCGCGTGCTCGCGGGTGATTTCACGCCCGGCGGCACGATCGTCGTGTCAGTCGCGAACGGTGAACTCGAGCTGTCCCTGGCGCGCGCGGCGGCGGCGTGACGAGCCGTTCAGGCGCCACGGCTGAAACGAGCTCTCGCCGCGCGCCGAAGCGCGTCGCCACTGGCCCCCTCACGGCGCATATGACAGGCTGACCGCGTCCCATCATGAACGACTTCGCGCTTTTCGGGATCTGGTACATCGTATTCTTGTTCAGTACCGTGGCGCACGAGGCCGCTCACGGTCTGGCGGCGCACCTGGGCGGAGATCCGACGGCGTATCAGGGGGGTCAGGTTACGCTCGATCCGACGGGTCACATCAAGCGCTCACCCGTCGGCATGGTGGTGATGCCCATCCTCACGTTCGTCCAGATGGGGTGGATGATGGGCTGGGCGTCGGTGCCGTTCGATCCGAGCTGGGGCAAGCAGCATCCGCGTCGGCAAGCCGTCATGAGCTTGGCTGGGCCCGGCGCGAATTTCGCACTGGCATTGATCGGCATCATCGCGATCAAGGTGCTGCTCGGCGCCGGCGTTTTCGTGCTGTCCGACTCGTATAGTTTCACGGCCATCGTGCGCGAAGCCGGCGAACCGCAGCCCGGTTCCCTGCTCACGGGGCTCGCCACGGCGTTGTCGGTGCTCGTGAACCTGAACTTGCTGCTCGGTTTGTTCAACCTGCTGCCGATTCCGCCACTCGATGGCGCTGGCGTGGTGGAAGGGCTGTTTCCACGAACCCTCGGCAAGCTCTACGATCAGATGCGTGAGCTGCCGTTGCTGCAGTTCGTGGGGCTGCTGGTGGCGTGGAACGTTTTCCCGTGGGTCTCTGCACCCGCCATGCGCTGGGTGATCGGTTGGATGTACGCGGGCTGAGGCTCACGTGTTGGCGATCAAATGCTCGCGGATCAGGTTCAGGCCGCACCACGCTGCGTAGAGCTGCACGTTTTCGCGCGGGCGGCCGGTGATGTTGACGTCGCGCACCACGGTTTGGCCGTCGCTGGCGAGCGCGTAATACACGAGCCCGAGCGGCTTCTGCTCGGAGCCGCCGCTGGGGCCGGCAATACCGGTGAGGGATAGCGCGAGATCAGACACGAAGCGCCGGCGTGCTCCTTCGGCCATTTGTGCGGCAACCTCGGGGCTCACGGCGCCGAGGGCTTCGAGCACGCCGGCATCGACGCCGAGCAGGTTCGTTTTGATGTGATTGGCGTAGGCGACCACACCGCCGAGCAGGAAATCGCTGGCGGGATGACGGGTGAGCAGCGCGCTCACCAGACCTCCGGTACAGGATTCCGCCAGGCTCAGCGTGAGGCCCCGTTCCGATAGCAGGCGGCCCACGACGGCGGGCATGTCTTCACTGCCCTCCGCATACACAGCGCTACCGAGCCGCGCACGGGTCTCGATCGCGGCGGCCTCCGCTCGCGCCGTTGCCAGTTCGAGCGTGCTCGCGCTGGCGAGCAGCTTGACCTCGACCTCGGGAAAATGCGCGCGGTAACCGACGGTCACGCCGTGGGCCGCTTCGAGGCCTGAAAGCGCGTCATTGAGCAGCGACTCGGCAACGCCGAAACAATGCAGCCGCACCTGGTGTTGGCCACCGCGCACGAGCGAGCGCGCGGCGGGCAGCACGTAGCTCTCGAACATCGGCCGCATCTCGCGCGGCACGCCGGGCATGAAGAACAGCCGAGCGCCGTGGCGCGACACGGCAAACCCTGGCGCTGTGCCGTGCGGATTGTCGAGGAGCGTTGAACCGTCGGGGAAATTGGCCTGTTGCGCGCTCGAGGCCGTCATCGCCCGACCGGCGTTCGCGAGCCGCCGCGCGAGCGCGTCGAGCACCGCGGCGTTCTGCACTTGCCCGACGCCGAGCCACGCGGCGACGCTCTGGCTGGTGATGTCGTCCGTCGTGGGACCGAGCCCGCCCGTGCACACCACCAGGTCGTTCTCCGCGCTGAGCTGCGAAAGGGCGGCCGCAATGGCCGCGCCGTCATCCGCCACGCTCAGATGAGCGCGCACGTCGAGGCCGGCGGCCGTGAGCTGCTCCGACAGCCAGGTGGCGTTCGTGTTGTTGATCTCGCCGCGGGTGATCTCCGTGCCGATGCAGCACACCGCCACGCGCGCGAGCCCGCTCATGCGGACTTGCTGACCTTGAAGGTCAGCTCCGAAAAACCTTCGATCTGGACACTCACGCGGTCACCGTCTTGCAGCGGGCCCACCCCTTCGGGCGTGCCGGTGAGGATCACGTCACCCGGTTCCAGGGTCATCGAGTCGCTCGCATAGGCGATGAGCGACGGGACGTCGAACAACATGTCTCGCGTATTGCCGTCCTGGCGCAGCTCTCCATTCACGAGCAGCCGGATCGAGAGCGCCTCGGCCGAAGCCACCTGCACGTGAGGTCCGATCGGACAGAAAGTGTCGAAGCCCTTGGCGCGCGTCCACTGCTTGTCCTTGGTCTGCAGGTCCCGCGCTGTCACGTCGCAGGCCACGGCGTAGCCGAAGATGGCGCGTGCCGCCGTAGCGGGCGAGACACGCCGGCAGCGTGCGCCGATCACCACGGCCAGCTCGCCCTCGTAGTCCACGCGTTCACTTTCCGGGGGTAGGATTACGGTCCCGCCTGGCTCGAGCAACGACGACGGCGGCTTGAAGAACATCAGCGGCTGTTCGGGCACTTCGTTCTTCAGCTCTTCGGCGTGTTTCCTGTAGTTGCGGCCGATGCCGATGATTTTCGACGGTTGCACCGGACAGCCGAGGCGCGCTTGCCCCGAGCGGATGGCATCCGCGGGGAGCTCCACTGCCGTGGGGCGACCGCCGGCCCAGGGCGCCGCGTCGAGCAGCTTGCCGGGCCCCCTGGCAGGCAGGGCTACGTAAGAGAGCTGGTCCTGCCAGAACACGCGGGCATAGCGCACAGTCACATCGTCCATGGCGATCTTCGGATGCCTTGGCAGAGGGTGGCTCGTCAAGCCGGAACCGGCACGAATTGCACGGCAATTGGCCTCAACCACCCTGAAAAACTGCAGCACCGGCTGAGTTCCCTCGCTATGGTCCGGGCTCGATGCAGGTCTCCGACTCGGACCCGCCCCGCCCGTCCGATGCAACTTCTTCGGCCGGTGTAGATTCCGTGCCCGGGAGCGATCGCGTCCCTCCGAGCGAGGCGTTGTCGAGGCCGTCCGAACCGCCGCAGGGAAAGATTCAGCTATTCCTTTGGCGTGTCGGGGGGTTGGTCATCACGCTGCGGCCCCACCAGTGGGTCAAGAACGTGTTCGTGCTCGCGCCGATGGTGTTCGCGCACAAGATGTTCGTCACCGATCTGCTGATCCGTTCGATCGGCGCCTTGGGTGTGTTCTGCCTGCTCGCCGGCGCGGTCTACACGATGAACGATCTGGTGGATCTCGAGGCCGATCGAACACACCCGGTCAAGCGCAACCGTCCACTGGCGTCGGGGCGCGTCCCGCTCAGTTGGGGGCGCCCAGTGGCCGTGGCGCTCGTGTCGGTCAGCCTTGCGGGCGCGGCCATGGGCCCCTCGGCGTTCGTCGCGACAGCGCTCGTGTATTTCGTGCTGAACATCGCCTATTCGTTCCGCTTCAAGCAGGTCGCTTACCTGGACGTGGCGATGATCGCGGCGGGGTTCGTGCTGCGCGTGCTGGCGGGCGGTTTCGCGACGCACACCGAAGTCTCGACGTACATGTTGCTGTGTACCGCGCTCCTGGCGTTTTTCCTCGGGCTGGGTAAGCGGCGGCACGAGCTCGCCGGCGTCGGGCGCGGCAAGGGTAAGCAGCGCGCAGCGCTCGGCGGGTACACGCGCCGCGGCCTGAACTGGTCGCTCAGGGTGACGGCGCTGCTCACGATCGCCGCTTACGTGGCGTACACGTTCGACCCGGTGACGATCGGCTTCTTCCGCTCCAATAATTTGTGGTGGACGAGCGTATTCGTCGCGCTCGGCATGTGGCGATTTTTGGTTTTGGCGCGCACGCGCACGAAGGCGGAGAGCCCGACGCAGGAGATCTTGCGGGACGGGCCGTTCGTCGCCATCGTCTTCTCGTGGGTCGGCGTGGTCTTGTGGATCGTCTACAATCTCGAGCCGGGCTGAGCGGGCGCGAGGCGGTCAGGTCTTCCCGATGACGTCTTCCCGATGACAGAGCCGGACCAGCCCGTCTTGCCGCGGAGCTCCGCCTGGACGGATCTCGGGCTCACGCTGCCCATTTTTATCGCCTACCACCTCGGGGTGGTCTTCCTGCCGGTGCGCAACGCCGCCGACGTGGTGACACAGGAGCTCGTGGCGTTGGCGCACCACGATCGTCTGGCCTATGCCGCGCTGACGGTCGGTATGGGGGCGCTGTTCGTGGCGGTGTTGCTGGTGCTCGGGCGTGGCCAGCGGCTGCGCTGGCAGAGCTTCGTAGGTTTGTTGCTCGAAGGCGTGGTCTATGCCGTGGCCATGCGGCTCGTCGCATCGAGCGTGGTCGGGCGGCTGTTTCTCGGGGCGGCGAGTGAAGCCGCAGCGCTCCTCGAAGATCGCTTCACGGGCCTGGTGATGAGCCTCGGCGCGGGACTGTACGAAGAGATCGCCTTTCGCGTGCTTCTTTTCGGGGTCGGGCTCAAATCGTTACGCGTGCTGCTGCGCCCCAAGTCACGGCTCGAGCGGTTCAGCTTGCCGGTGGTCTGGGCACTGATCAGCGCGCTGGTGTTCAGCGGTTGGCACCACGTGGGTGCGCTGGGCGACGCGATCGATCTACGCGTGTTCGTGTTTCGCACGGTCTGCGCGCTGGTCTTCACCGTGATCTACGCCGCGCGTGGTTTTGCCCCGGCGGTCTGGACACACGTCGTCTACGACGTCTGGGTGCTGGTGTTCTGAGCCCCCTGCGTCAGGATAGTTGTCACCCCGTCTGATCAGGGAAATTCTGATCGCGGGCTTTGCTAGCAGGGGGCGGGAAACAACCCGCAAAGTGACTCA
>JAYWEH010000737.1:0-16105 GCA_043780025.1 Deltaproteobacteria bacterium | reverse complement strand
GCTGCATGCGGCGGCGCAGGCCCCAGAGCGCCAGGAACAACAGAAATGCCGCAAAGGCCTCATACATCGGCGTCGGATACACCGCCGGCACCAGGTGCGTGCCGTAGCCGGGAAAGCCGCCCTCTGCCATACGCACCCCGGCACCGAGCACGTTGTTCGGAAAGTCGAAGGACCACAGCCAGGTGGGCAGGCCCTTGACCCACTCGGGCGCCCCGGTGCTCGCGATACCCCAGTCTCCGTCACCGGACAGCTGGCAGCCGAGCCGCCCGACGGCGTACGCCAACATCAAGCCGGGCGCCGCGGCGTCGCCAACATGAACGAATGGCATATTCGCGCGGCGGCTAGCGCGGTACACGAAATAAGTACCGACGATGAGCCCGCCGTAGATCGTGAGCCCAGAGAAAATCGCGGCCATGCTCGGGTTCTCGAAGAACTCGATGATCGAAGCCGGCCGCTCCAGCCAATGGAACACCTTGGCACCGATCAAGCCTCCGAGCGCAGCGGCGCCGGTAATGCTCACCGTGTGGTCTTGCGGGGTAACTTCGACCATCGCTGGACCCTCCCCTTCGCTCTTCGGCACCTCGACTTTTTTGCCGAGCTCGCGCGCGCGGAACAACATCCAGGCGAGCGCGCAACCCAGGCCTGCCCAGAGGTGGCCCTGTGTCGACAACAGGTAGCGCTGCGTGTCAGCCCCGCCTTGCAAGTCATCGGACAGGCCAAAGAGCTTGAACCCGACGACGAAGGGCAAGATCCCGGAAGTAAACACGTCCCCGAGCGTCGTGGGCCGTTCCGGAACGTAGGGCCTGCGCGAGCCCGGGATCAACCCGCCGGCGTGCTTGCGTGCCAGCTCCAGGGACAAGGTGCGCGCGGCGGCGAGGAAGGCCAGAGCCACCATGAACCCGAAGGTGTTGAGCAGCTTGAGGGGCGGAAGCCTCAGCCCGAACAGGTCGAGGAACGCGTGGTAGAGAGTAGGGTACATCGGTTGTCGCGGAGGCGCCGTGGGCTCACACCCGGCGAGGCCCAGCCGCACGACCCTACCTCAGCGTGGTCAGAGGCCAATCCAAATTGTGCCGATTCGGTCCCTTCCATTTGTTTCGGCCTTCAGATTCGGGTGTCTGGACCGCTCAGATTTGAGGTTCCGTCCCTCCGTCAACGTCCGTCCGACATGCCAGATCCGAAAGCGGTGAGTCTCCGGGTGCTCGTCATTGACGATGACGAAGCGTGCGTTCGAACGCTCGAGAACATGATTGCCAAGATCGGCTATTACGCCGTCGTCTCCGCGCGCGGGGCCGACGAGGCGGTCGAGCGGCTGAACCACGAGGCCTTTGACCTGATCCTCTGCGATCTGAACATGCCGGGGCGGGACGGTGTCGAAACGTTGCGGTTGTTCGCGGAGCGCAACGTCAAGTGTCCGATCCTGCTCATGAGTGGGGCGGACACGAGGATCCTGAAGGCAGCTCAAGAGCTCGGCAAGAGCCGTGGACTCGGCGTCGCCGGCACGCTGCAGAAGCCGTTCGGGCTCCGAGCGCTCGAGACCGCCCTGGAACAGGTAACCAAGGTGGCGTCACCTCGCGCCAAGCTGCCACGCGCGGCGACCGTGCCCGTGCACGAGCTTGCGCGTGGTATCGCAGAAAATCAGCTCCTGCTTCACTTTCAGCCGCAGCTCCATCTCCACACCTGCGCGCTCGAGGGCGCCGAGGCGCTGGTGCGCTGGCAACACCCGGAGCGCGGCCTATTGATGCCTGACTCCTTCATCACGCTCGCCGAAACGAGCGGCTTGATGGCGCCGCTGACCGACTGGGTGGTGCGCGAAGCCATTCACCAGGCAGCGGTGTGGCATGCAGAAGGCCTGCCGATCGGCATTTCAATCAACCTGTCCGCTCAGACACTGCCGGATCTCAGTCTCCCCGATCGCATCGCGGACGAAAGCAGCAAGGCCGGTCTCAGCCCCGACCGTATCACGCTCGAAGTGACCGAAAGCAAGGTCACTGAAGACATCGATTCTCTGCTCGATATCACCACGCGGTTGCGCCTCAAAGGCTTCGGCCTCGCCATCGACGACTTCGGCACCGGCTTCTCCAGCTTGACGCAGCTCCGCCGCCTGCCCTTCACCGAGCTCAAGCTAGACCGCACCTTCGTGAGCGGCGCCTGCACCGACGTGGACGCGCGCTCCTTGCTCGAGTCCTCCGTGAACCTCGCCAAACGCCTACAGCTCAAGACCGTCGCCGAAGGCATCGAGACGGAAGAAGAGTGGAACCTGCTCGTGTGGATGGGCGTGGATCTCGGGCAGGGCTATTACATGGCTCGCCCGATGCCGGGCGACGCGATCACAGCGTGGTACACGCGCTGGCAGTCGCAAGTCGCCTGAGCGCTGCGGGGCCGCCACCATCGAGTCAATCTTTCGGGTAGCTGGCAGCGCCTGGCGGCGTGCTGCACACGTCGAAAAACGCCTTCTGTTTGACGGGATCCCACGCTCCGAATTGCGGCAGCACCACCTCATGGTAGGCGAGCTGGTTCGGTCGCCACAGGAAGGGCTCATCTGCCGGCTCACTCGGTCTGAGAGAGAAGTCCATCATAGCGCGGCGTCTGGATCGCCGCCGAGCCCGCGCAAGTATCCGTCGTACGCCGGCATGGCTGGCGCGCTCCGCGCGAGCTCATGCAACGCCCGCACGGCCGGAAGCTCATCGAGCGCGCGCACGTAACCGGCGAGCTCGCCCGGAATTGCTACGCCGTAGGTGCGCAGGCGCGTGCGGACCGGAAAGAACATCGCGTCGGCGATGCTGAAGCGCCCGAACAAGAACGGCCCACCCGAGCGTTCGAGCGCTTCCCGCCAGATCTCGAACACGCGATCGATGTCACGCTGTGTGGCCGCGTTCGGGGCATAGACCGGCACGCGCCCGAAGAGGTGGCAGCTCATGTTCATACGCATGTTCGCGAAGCTCGTCGCCATCTCGCTCGAGATGGCTCGGGCACGCGCGCGAGAAAGAATGTCATCAGGCCACAGTTGCGCTCCCGGGAACGCTTCGTTCACGTATTCGCAAATCGCGAGCGACTCGTGAATCCGGGTGCCGCCGACGTGCAGCACCGGAAAAAGTCCGGCGACGCTGCCCCGCTTGCGTCGCTCCTCGACTTTCTCCCTGTCGATCTTGGCCAGCGCTGCGTCGTCTCCCGTGCCGAGGCTCTGCCGCCCCAGCTCCAGATCGACCGTTTCGGTCTCGAAGCGGGCGCCAGCATGCGTGAGCACCAGCCACGAGCGGATCGACCATGACGAGTAACGCAGACTGATGACGACCAGACGCAGAGCGGGCATGCGACCAATTTTCGGGCAGTTGCGGCTCTAAGGCAAGGCGCGCCTGAGGAAGGCGCTCATCAACTCCGCAGATTCGTCTGCATGCGTCTCGACCAGGAAATGCGGGCCATCGAGGACGTGGGCCTCCATGCGCGGTAACGCTTGCATCGGCGCCCGCTGTGCTCCGATCCCCCCTTCAGTCCGCACAAACCGAGCGCGCGAGGTCGATCGCCACCTCGCCACACTGCGAGGCGCTGTAGCTGCCAAGGCCCATGCAGCGCGCAAATGTCCTCGAGCCACTGACGATGGCGCACATGATCTTCAACTTGTCCGTCGCTTGCGGGGGAGCAGCCGCCTCCAGACGCCATTCTGGCTCCAACCCAGAATCCCCCTGTACGGCGGCTTCATCCGCGCCGGCCTCGGCGGCTTCAGCGAGCACCACGAGATCGGCGTCTTCAATACCGGACGCTACTTCGGGCGGGGCGTCCTCTGCGCCGCTGCAAGCGGCGGCAAATGCAAGCACCAATGGGGCGAGGATTGTAACGAGCTGGTGGGAAGCACGGGTCATGGCACGTTCCTTTGAATAGAGTTGCACGAGCGGCCTCTTGCCGATGTTCCATCCCCTTCAGCACGACTCGTGCCGGGCTACCGCGCCATGATCTTTCCAATACTTGCGCGCGCCACCGCTCATGTTGGGGAAGCGCCGGTAACGGGCGCATGGCGAGGAGTTACCCGGAGGTAATGAATCGCGACCCCACCGGGGCGTGAGCTCCACGTCATGCGCTCAGAGCCACTGGCATACCGCGATTCAGGACGCCCTTCGTCCCAGCGCTACGAAAACGCACAGGCAGGCCAGCACCAAAGCCGGTATTCCGAGCGCCAACTCCGCGCTGCGTCAGCCAAAGTGCGATATTCACCGGACGGCCTCGCGCGCGACATGTAGCTTCGCCGCCTGCTTCTTGACCCAGGCTTCGACCGCCCGCGGCAGCAGCAGACCCCCATGGCACACGTGCACCGTTGTGAGCCCACTGAGCTCGAGCAGCTTTGTCACTGCTAGCACCACGCCGGCGCGGTCTTCGTGGAAGGGGGGTTCGATGACGCGACCATGGGCGCTGGTGTTCGACGCCGACACCGGAACGCGTCGAGTGTAGAGAGAGGCGCGACAGAGCATCCGACGCTAGGGCGGCACGCTGAATTCGATCGCACGCACTTCACTTCGAAATCGCGCCCTGAGGCTTCAGAGGCGCAGCAGCGTCAGCGTGAAGCCCAGGGCGATGGTGGCGCAGAGGGGGGTGAAGAGCCAGTCGTCGGCGCGTGCGAAGGCGGTGCCGCGCACGCGCTTGAAGGCTCCGAGCCAGCGAAAGTCGCCGATGACGCGCACGAGGAAGATGCCGGTCCAGATCCAGAGCGAGTAGCGGGTAACGGTGAGGGACCAGGGGGATGGCCAGAGCTGGGTGGCCACGCCGAGCGTGAACAGCGCGTGCAGGAGCACCAGCGCGACGAGAGTTGCGCCGAGGCGGCCCGGCTCGGGCGTCGTCTTGCCGGTACTGGGATCGCTCGGAATCGTGCTCGGAAGCAGCCGTTGGCCGCCGAGCGCCCAGTAGACGTGCAAGAGCAGAATCAAGGCGATCAGGCCCACGCAAAGTTGTGAGAAGGTCATGCGCGCTCGAGCTCCGCTTCGATAAAGAGGAATGATCCGCGTTGGTGGTGTGCGCGCAGCGTGAAACCCGCGTGTTGGACAGCGGCCAGGACCTGCTGGGGATGGCGAGGTAGCGCCACGTGGCTCGAGCGCTGGAGGCGCCGCAGGAAGGCGTCGCCGCGCGGGCGCGCCAGGGTCAGGCAGCTGAGGAAGAGCTTGCCCCCCGGGCGGAGGACCCGGGCGAGCTCCGAGAGCACGAGCGGGGCCTCGTCGATGCAGTGGAGCACGCCGAAGTGGAAGACGTTGGCGAATTGCTCGGCCTCGAACGGTAGGGCGCGCAAGTCGGCTTTCACCCAGGTGGCGTCGCGGGAGCCCAGGCGCCGGCGTGCGCGGGCCAACATGCCCACCGATGCGTCGAGCAGGGTCAGGGGCTGCCGGCTCTCACGATAACACGGCGCCGTGAACAGCGCGCTGCCGCAACCGGCGTCCAGGATGGGTCCGTCTGCCGCGGCGTCGAGCGCGCGGCGCGCGAAGGCGGTGTGCTCCTCTGGCGCTATGGCCCACATCCACTGGTGGTACAGGCGGAAAGCCACGATCCAGTCGTAGATCCGGGCTCCGAGATCGTAGAACGTGACGCGGGCCGGCGGGGGTGAAAGGGGAGAAACGATGCAATGGTTCATGACACCGTGCAGTTTCCCTCCGAGTGGCTCAAACCGGTACTCGCGTTGTCCGCCGCAGCTTTTGGCGGGTTTTGCGCTGCAAGATGCGGGGCCGAACACGAGCTCTCGCGTTTGTCGGTTTTTCGGATCATCCTCGGGTGGCCGTGTCTGATCCCCGACCCGCTCCGCGAAAGCTCCCACGACAGGAGCGGTCGCGGGCCCTGTACGAGGCGATCCTCGTCGCCGCCGCGGAGCTGCTCGAGAAGCATGGGCCCGGGTTCACGCTCGCGGAGGTCGCGGCCCGCGCCGGTGTCGGCTCCGGCAGCTTTTATCAATATTTCCCCGATCGCCCGGCCTTGATCGGTGCGCTCATCGATCGCCAGCTCGCCGCCGATCGAGCCATGCTCGACGTGTTGCGCGGCACGCCCGAGTCGGAGCCGATCGATTTGCCGGAGCTCCTGGTCACGGGTGTGCTGAAGCTGTACGGCTCGCGCCCGAAGTCGATGGCCAGTATGGTCGCGCTATTACATGAGCTCGGTCGGGACGGCGACGTGGCCGCCCTGGTCGAGGAGTTCTGTGACGCACTGGCAGCGCGGCTCGCGCGCGAACAGCCGAGTTCGGATCGAGCGGCTTGCCTCGATGCTGCGCGGGGCGCCGTGTACGCACTGCTCGGAATCGTACGCCAGGCAGCGCGTGACACACCCGAGCGGCTCGCAGGTGACGCGGCTTTCCGTGTGCGGCTCGTGGCAGTGGCGCGCGCCGCACTGACCCTGGGGCCGCGCTGAAACTCGGTGGAAAGCGCGCGCCAAAAAAAGCTTAGACGTAGGCGCGCCGGCCTCGTAGATTGAGGGGCTTGTCCATCAACCACGGGTGTGCCATCAGGAAACACGCCACACGGCTTGCTGAACCTGGAGCAGGGGCGACCGGGGGTGCGGGGGCTGCAACCGCAAGGCAGCGGGGGCGCTGGCGCGGCGTCCGCCACGCCGCTCGAGGCGGGTGAAGTGCCAGGGACCGGTGGAAGCTCGGGGTCGCCACCGGTCGTGCCCGAGTTCGAAACATTGCGCGAAGCGCAGCGACGGCGGGCAAGCTCATCGGCGTCGCGGTGGACGCACCCGCGCTGCGGAATGATCCGACCTGACCGAGCGTGAGCGGTGTGGTCATGGGCTGCCCCTTTCTGGCCCTCTTGGCACCCCGATCCGTTAGACTTTGACCATGGCGGCGAGCGGCGAGGTTTCCGAGCGGGCCTATCGCGAAATCTTGCAGGCGGCCAGGCGCTTCGCGCGCTCGGAAGACGAAGCGCGCGATCTGGTGCAGGACGCGCTGGTGATCGCGCTCGCCCGCGGGTGGTCGGACTGGGCGTCTCCAGCGCGACAGGGTTGGTTGCGCGGCGTTGTGCGCAAGCGCGCTGCGTTTGTCATACGCGGGCAGACGCGCCGGCGCCGCCGCGAGCAGCTCGCGGAAAGCGGGCCCAGCTCGAGCGCGGACCGGTGGGTCTGGCAGCCCGACTTTCTGGCCTCCTTGCCACGCTCCCTGCGCAGCGTGGCGACGCTGGCCAGCGCCGATCTGTGCGCGGCCGAGATCCGCTGGCTGCTCGGGCTAAGTGACACGGCGCTGCGCCAGCGCTTGTCAGCGTTGCGGTGCGCGGTGCACACCGAAGCCGACTCACCGACGCTGGCCACCAGCGAACCGCAACCTTCGTTTGGTGCCCTGCGGCCGCAGCTGTTGGCAGACTTGCGCAGGCAGCACGGCCGGGCGGTCGCGACCCACGACCCGGATGGGCACGCGATTATTTTGCGGACGGGTCCTCACAAAATGGGGCAGAGCGGCAACCCCCAGGCAAAGGAGTTTCCCCCATGTCCAAATCCAGCTTGAAAATCACCACCCTGGCGCTCGTCTTCATGGTCCAGAACCTCGAACGCACCCGTCGCTTTTACGCCGACGCTCTCGGTCTAGAGCTGGCCGCCAAGGAGGGCTATTTGTTGGCTACCCTGCCCAACGGCACGGAGCTGGTTTTCTTCGAGGGTGAAGCGGTGCGCGGCACGTCACCACAGGTCGTGTTCGGACTCGATCAGGGCGGCATCGACACGGCGGCCGAAGCGCTGATCGCGCGCGGCGTGCCCGTGTTGACGCCCGTCACCGAAGCGCCGGGGGGCTGGTCCGTCGAGTTCAAAGATCCCGACGGCCACCCGCTCGCCTTCTTTCAGGCGGAAGCGCTGCCGCGCCGGCTCTAGCATCCTCAATCCAACTGGCGCAGATGACAACGCCGCCGGAGCTCAGCGAGCCGTGAGAGGTTCCTGATCTTCGGACGCCCCCAGTGCGGGTGGCCTGGCCCCGCGGAGCGCGCGGCGACGACGGCCTGGGTGAGCTGGCCATCGGAGGTTGGGATGCCGAGGCTGAGGACGTCGCCGCCCTGTGCGTCGCTGGAGAAGAGCAAGAGGGCGCCGGCCAGAACGTTATCGACGTCGAGGAACGCTCCGGGACTGCCGGTGAGCGCGCGGAAGCGGTGCTCGCCGTAGTTCGTGCGCAACGTCAGGTAGGGCCCGGCGTGCTGCACGCGTAGGTTGTGTTCGTAGCGGCCGGCATATTCTGCGGCGAGCGCCGGGGTGACGGGCTCGGTCAGAGAGAGCAGGCTCGCGTAGGCGGCGCGCGTTTCGGCCTCCAGCGCGAGCAAGTCCGTGTCATCCGGCAGGGGTACGCCCAGGCTGAGCTGCACGGCACGCCGCAGCACCGCCTCCTGAAGCAGGCTGCCGCCGGAGCGATTGCTGAGTACCACCACACCCCAGTCGAGCTCGGGAAGGCCCAGCACGCGAGCGGTGAAGCCCGCCGTGCCGCCGTCGTGGCCCAGCGCCGTGCCGAGCTCCGTGTCCATGAGCAACCAACCCAGCCCGTAGCTGAGGCCCGGAGCGACGAGCCCGTGCGGCGCGTGCGTTTCCGCTAGCTCGGCGGCTGGAAACAGCTGCTCGCCGTCGACGCCTTCGCCTTCGCGCAGGTGCATGGCGAAATAACGCGCCATGTCCTCGATGTTCGACCAGACGGCGCCGGAGGGCGCGATCGGGGTGGCGAAGCGCTCGAAGCCGAGGGGCACGCGCGTCACGTCGGCCGCCACGGCGTCGTAACCGTGGGGCAATGCGTGGTTGGGATCGCGAATCGCCGCGTCGAAGTCGAGCGTCGTGCGATCCATCTCCAATGGCTCGAACACGTGGCTGCGCATCAGCCGCGCATAGCCTCGCCCGAGCGCTCGATCGTCACGACCCGCACCTGCCGCACGCACCGCTGCAAGGCCGCCCAGGGCAAACACCTGGTTTTGGTATTCGTGCACGACGCCCGGAGGCGCCATCGCGGGGAAGGCCGTAACGGACGCGATCAAGCCCAGCGGATCGGGGGCGTCGACATACAGCTGGATGTCACGGCGCGGCACGCCGCTCTGATGGGAGAACACATCGCGCAAGGAGACGAGCGGTGTCCACTCGGAGTTCGAGAGCGCAAACGCCGGTAGGTGTTCAACGACGGCGTCGTCCCATTCGAATTCGCCCTGGTCGACCAACGCGGCAGCGAGCGTCGTCGTCATCGACTTGGTGACAGAGCCGATCATGAAACGGGTCTGCAGGTCGATCTGCGCGGGTGCATGGGTGGCGCGCTGGCCGAAGGCCTCGACATATTCGATCTCGCCATTGCGGATCACCGCCACGGCAGCGCCCGGCACATCAAAGGCCACTCGAGCACCCTCGACGTAGTCACTCAGCTCACCCCAGATCGGATCGGCTGACGATCGCTGTGTCGCGGGGTCCGCGGCAACGGCCAGTGCGGGCCAGAACGAGCACGTAACCATCCACCCCGCGAGCGTGAGCTCGCGCACTACCCTGTTCGATTTCATCTGTTTCTCCCGCGGCGCGCGGTTCAACATGCGCGCCGAACATCTGTGCCGTCGCGAGCTAGTGTCCTGTAACGCAAGTTACAGGACCAAATATAGAGGTATGTGCCCTGAACAGACCGGACCGTTGCGGCAGAATTCCCGCGGCCCTCGCCCCGTCACGGGCCGCGGAATTCTGCAAGGAGCTTCGGTTACGGGGCACTAGGGCCTCACCAACATGTCGAGCCCGGCAAAGCGGAATGTCCATCCAAACGTGGCCTGATAGCCGAGCTGCCCTTCGGGCAGCAGAACGTCGAGCTGCGCTGATACGCCCAGCGACAGCGCCTCGTTGATTTGGAATTCCAGCAACGGCAACGGCAACACGCCGTCCGTCATTACACTGCCGATCGAAATACGATCCCTGCGGTCATCGGCGTGAGCCAGCGTGGGGGTGTCGCGACCGCTCAAGGTGCGCGCGTAGCCGACACCGAGATTTACGGCGAGGAAGTCGAGAGGTTTCACACCAACGCCGAGGGCACCCCAAGCATCGGCACGCGAACCGTCATCCTCGCCATATGAAGACACACCCAGATTCAAGCCGATGCGTGATGTTCCACCGAGGCTTGCCCAGGCGTCCGCCCCCGCGCCGATGCCGACGCGGAAGCGCAGCTCACCTTGCTCGTTCGTGTCCCAGTAATAGGGCAGGCCAATCCACGGCACCCACTCGAACCCCGTGCCTCTGCCAAAACGCCAGCCGGCTCGGCCCGGCACCGAGATTTCGAGGCCCATCCCGGTATTTTCGGCGGCAAAGCCCACGAAGCCGGAGAAGGGCGTGGCGCCCGACGAGATGCGGCCGTATTGCGCTTCGGACATGGCGAAGCTGAGCGTGCGCTGTGCGCCGAAGCCGCCAACCACATAGTAGTTGGTGCGCCAGTCCTGGTAGTCGGTGCCCTTGACGGCCAGGCGCGCGTCACCGAGCAGGTCGAGCTCGGCCTCGCGCACGTTCGTCACTTCGCCAGCCGGCACTTGATACTCCTTCGCATAGACGCGGCCGTCCACACGCCGGCGCACGAGGTAACGCCCGGGTGGCAAGGCGACGCGCGCGGCGCGAGTGCCCAAAGGCAACTCCGCCAGCACCATGCCCGAATGCAGATGCACGACTTGCAAGGGTCCCGCGTCTTGGGACAGGCTCATCCAGCTCTCGCCTCGCTCGAGATTCGTGAGCGCCAGATCTTGGCGACCCTGCAAGTTCATGCGGAAGCTCGGGTGCTGCGTCGCGCTCGCCATTAGCGCCGTGTCGCGGATCGTGAGTGCTTTTGCGTATTCGAACGCTTCGGCCAAGCTGACGCGCTGGTCGCCATTTTCGTCGGCTGCGCCACGCAAGCCGGCGTTGAAATGATGCGTGAAAAAGGAGCCGCCGATCAGCTCCGATTCGTGCGCATCCTCCACACCGGAGCTCGAGGCGATCAAGGCCGAGCCCACGTTGTTGAGCGCCCCCGCAGCGCCGACATCAAACAGTGGGGCTGGTTGCAGGCCTTTGGTCCCTGTCCAGGCCCCGCCCTGGCAGGAATCGATTACGCCGAGGCGCACACTGATACGGGGGTCTTCGAGGCGGCGCCGCAGAGCTTCGAGCGGCAACGGCTCGCCGCTCGGGTACAGCGCCGTGCTGTCGGAGTGACCGGAATAATAGAACAACACGAGCGACTCGTCACTCTTGCCCAGCTGCGCTATCGCTTGGTCGATGGCGGCGAGCACGCGCGCTGGCGTGGGCTCGAGCAAGAGCTCGACGTCGTCGCTCTGAAAGTCGCCGACGTCCGTCAGCACCTTCGCGACGGCCTTGGCATCTTCGTGCGCGTAGCGCAAGGATACGCGACCCGCGGGCGCCAGATTGGCACCCACCACGATGGCGACTCGTTCGACTCCCGCGGCGGATGCGGGTGCCGCCACCACGAGCGCGCTGGCCCCAATCAGAGCCGACAACATCGCTCTCATGGTTGTGATCCCTGCTGCTTCGGCAACGTGAGCTCGCGCGCCCAGATATCCGGCAAAAATGTGCGCCGGCGATCTCGCTCGGCGAGCTCCGCATCCGTCAGCGACTGCTCGGATAAGACGACCACCATCTGCTCGACCTCGCCTTGCTCGTCCACCGTCCACGCTGCTGGCAAATCGGTCGGGCCGTCCACCTCACCGCGGTACAGCGTGACCACGTTGCCACCCGTGCGCGTGTACACGGCCACATGACGAAAGCTCGCTGGCGCTACACCGAGCCGGATGCGATCACCGGGACGCACGCTCTCGCTACCATTCCAGGAGAAGACCCGACCCTCCCGCATCACATAAACAGCCACGCCGGGCTCACCTTTAGCGGCCACGTAGGGCTCCGCTTCGCTCCCAGGGGCCGCGGGCGACGCGGTCGAGGCAGGCGAGATCGACGGGGAATGCGTGCCAAGCCACAACCAGCCGCCGAAGGCCACCGCGACACCGAGCGCCGTCATGGTCATCGAACGGTAAAAACTCGACAGATCCAGGCCGAGGAAGCGAGGCGCCTCCCCTTCACCGGTCGCCGCTCGACTCGGCTGCGCGGCGAGTTGCAGCGCCCAGGCCGGCAGCACGTCGCTCCCCGCGACCGCGCTCCTCGAGGCCTCGACGCGAGCCACGTGCGCCTGGCAGCGCTCGCACTCCGCGAGATGCGGCACGAGCTCCGCACGAAGGGCGGCCGTGCTTTCGACACCGAGCAGCATGCGATCCAGCTCCAGATAGGAGGGGTGTGACGTAGCACGCTCCCGAGAGCGCGTTGCCGGTTCCAATTGTTTCACGGTGCAACCTCCGGCAGATCCAGGAGCCGCGCTTCGAGCCGCGACAGCACGCGCCGCACGGTGCGCTCGCTCCGATTCAGGACTTCGGCGATTTCACGCTGACCGAGCCCGTCCAGGCGGCTCAGAATGGCCACTTCCAGCTCGTCGGGCTCGAGTGACAGCGACAGCTGGCCGAGCGCACGCCGGGCGACCACCAGCACCTCCGGGCTCGCATGGTCCACGGTCTCGCCGCTGGACTCGCCGCGCCGGTGGCGTCGACCTCTCAGGTGGTCGATGGCCAGGCGCGTCGAGGTCCGATAGATCCAGGCACTGACTCGATGTGGGTCTGTGCCGAGCGCTGTCGTGTCGCGCCAAAGGCGCACGAAGGTTTCCTGTGCCACGTCTTCTGCCTCGTGCGTATCGCCGAGCATTCGCGTGCACTTCGCCCGAATGATCGCGAAGTAGCTTCGGTACATCTGCTCGACGCTGCGCTGCCGTTGGTCCATTGCTGCGCCGCCTGGGCGGCCTCGGTGTACTAAGACGATCGAGCCCCACCAAACCGGTCATGCGCGAACCGGGCTCGCGCGCGATTTTATTCGCCGAAACGGTGCAACGCCGGCCAAATAGCCGATGTTACGGGCCGCTCCGGCGCCTTCAGTCGACGCGCACGACGCTGAGCTCTTGCACGCGCCCCGGGCTCTCGAACGTGACGTCATCCCCCGCACGCGCACCGAGCAGCGCTCGCGCCAGCGGCGACGAGAAAGCGATGCGGCCGCTCTGGGGCTCCGCTTCATCCACACCCACGATTTCGTATTCGCGCTGGCGGCGCTCGGCATCTTCGACGGTCACGCGCGAGCCAAAGCGCACCACGTCGCCCGGCTCGTGCAATACGAGCTCGGCACTGCCGAGCCGCTGATCGAGCTCCGAGAGGCGCGCCGCGTTCTGAGCGAGCATGGCACTGCGGCGAGCCTCGTCGGTCAGAGCCAGCGCGCTCGCGCGCTCGGCTTCGAGCGCTTGCCGTTCGTCTCGCAGCAATTGCAGGCCACGGGCGGTGACGTAATTGGGCACGCCGGGAGGCAGCGGCGGCCGAGGTGCCACCACGAGCGGCTCCGGGCCGTCGTCCTCCTTGGTGAATGCTTTACTCATCGGGACCGCTCCCGATCATTGCCCATCGCGTGCCGGAGCGGTAGGAGGGAGGACATGGACGTGGCAATCATCGGGGATGGACCGGGCGGCTTGAGCGCAGCGCTTTATCTGGCCAAAAATGGCCTCGAGGCCGTGGTGTTCGGCGAGGATCAGACCGCCATGCACTGGGCTCAGATCAAGAACTATCTGGGCGTACCCGAAATGCATGGCAGTGAATTTCAAAAGAACGCGCGCCGTCAGGTGGAGGGTTTCGGCGCCCGCATCGAGCCACGCCATGTCGAAAAGGTAGAACGAAGTGGCGCCGGTTTTCAGCTCACGCTGAAGGGCGGTGACGTGGTGAGCGCGCGCTTCGTGATCCTCTCGGAGGGCAAAGCGCCACGTCTGGCGACGCAGCTGGGGCTCGCGCTGGAGGGAACCGCCGCGGTCACGGATCGAAACGGCGCGACCTCGGTGCCCGGCGTGTACGCCGTGGGCAGGCTAGCGCGTCCCAACCGCAGCCAGGCCATCATCAGCGCCGGGGATGGCGCCGTCGCTGCGCTCGACATCTTGTCCAAGGAGAAGGGCAAGCCCTTCACGGATTGGGACTCCCCTCCCAAATCCACCTGAGGGCCCGCTGCTCTCGGGGGATGTCACGGCGCGACGCCGAACAGCGCCTCGAAATTTTCCGCCAGTTGCGCCGCGGCCGCGCTCTCACTCGTTTGCCAGAGCTCCGCGGCGTACGTGACCGTGTGTTTCACGTTCGCCGGTTCGTTCGTGGTGTCCTTCTCCGGCCCGAGATAGGGAGCGTCCGTTTCGAGCAGCAAGCGCTCACGCGGCAGGCCCGCGAGCATGCCGGTGAAGGATTGGGAGCGCCGCACATTGGCGGGGATCGAGAGGAAGTGGCCCCGGCTCGCGATCTCGCGCGCGAGGCTGAGCCGGCTGGTGAAACAATGCCAGTTGACGCGACGGGCACCGAGCTCGTCGAGTAGCTCGAGCGTGCGGCGTTCACGCTTGCGCGTATGGATGATGATCGGCTTGCCCGCATCCATCGCGATGCGCACGAGGCGCTTGAACGCCTCCTCCTGCGCGGGCCAAAACGGCTCCTTGACCCAGTGGCCATCGAGGCCGATCTCCCCGACGGCAAACGCTTCCTCCACGTGGTCCTGCACCCAATCGATGGCATCATTGGTGGGCCACACGCGGCGCTGCCCCGGGTAGCTCTCGCCGGCCGCTAACATGTCCTTCAATACGGCGTCGACCGGGTAGAGGCCAAACGCGGGTTTGACCATGGGGTAACGTTCGGCCAGGGCTGCGACGGCCGCGTTGTCCTCGGGGTTGAGACCGTTGCTGACGATGCTGGTGAGGCCGGCGGACCGTGCTCGCTCGATTACCCCTCCGATGTCTGCCAGCAGATCGGGGTGTGTGAGATGCGCGTGAACGTCGAACAAACCCATCGAAACTTCCAGGTTCTCGAGACGGCTCGACACAGGCGAGCGGTGGGATTAATACGCCGTAGCACATCGGCTCGACGGCATGGCCCTTCGGGCCGCGGAGGCCGCATGAAATACGTGAATTTGGGTTCCACGGGGCTAAAAGTCTCGCGAATTTGCCTCGGCACGATGACCTTCGGTTCGCCCGAATGGCGCAATTGGGTCATGGGTGAGGGCGAGTCGCTGCCGTTCATCCAGCGCGCGCTCGACCTCGGCATCAACTTCTTCGACACCGCCGACGTGTATTCGCTCGGTGAGAGCGAAGTCGTGTTGGGCAGCGCGCTGAAGAAGCTCGGCGTGCGCCGCGATCGGGTGGTGATCGCGACGAAAGTCCACGGCAACATGGGGGACGATCCGAACCAGCGCGGGCAATCGAAGAAGCACATCAAGCACGCCATCGACGACAGCTTGCGCCGCCTGGGGGTGGACTACGTCGACCTGTACCAGATCCACCGCTTCGACTCGGAGACGAGCATGGAAGAATCGCTCGAAGCGCTCGACGGCTTGGTCAAGGCCGGCAAGGTGCTCTACCTCGGCGCTTCATCGATGTATGCCTGGCAATTCGCGAAGTTCTTGTACACCGCGGACCGGATGGGGCTGTCACGTTTCGTGAGCATGCAGAACCACTACAACCTGGTGTACCGCGAGGAAGAGCGGGAAATGAATCCGTTGTGCCAGGCCGAAGGGGTCGGGCTCATCCCCTGGAGCCCGCTGGCGCGCGGGTTCTTGACCAAGAACCGCCCCAAGGGGACAGAAGGTTCGACGTTGCGGGCCAAGAACGACGGCTTCGCGCAACACCTATACAAGGAAGCCGCCGACTACGACGTCGTCGAGCAGGTGGACAGAATTGCGGAAAAGCGTGGCGTCTCCAATGCGCAGGTGGCGCTCGCGTGGCTTTTGCAACAGCCCGCCGTAACGGCGCCGATTGTCGGCGCCACACGCATCGAGCACATCGAGGATGCAGTGAAGGCCGTGAACCTCGAGCTCACGAACGAAGAGCTCGAAGCATTGCGGAAACCGTACGTGCCGCATGCGGTGCTCGGCCATTCTTGATCACTGCTTTCACGCTATTTCTCTCATTTCGCGGCGATTTATCGACTGATTTCCGGTCGGCCGACTGTGTCCGGACCGCCGCATTCGAACAATATGTGCGGCTCAATGTCGATACTGTGGCAACTCGGCGCTGCACTCGGCCGGCGCCTTGACAAGCTCATCGCGTGGACCACACTCGCCAGGTTGGAGGGTGTCGCGAGCATTC
>JAYWEH010000736.1:0-6820 GCA_043780025.1 Deltaproteobacteria bacterium | reverse complement strand
GTGAAGCTACCCAAGGCGCGTGTCGCGGAGTTGATCGAGGCTGGCCTTGGAAAGCCCTTCGGGCCCGCCGGCAAGGTGTTCGGGGAGTGGGTCTCCGTGGCGACACCGGATCGGCGTCGCTGGCGTGACCTGTTGCGCGAGGGCATCGAGTTCGTCGGACACTGAAGGAGCGTGCGCGCTCACTGGCCCAGGTCCAGCGCCGACGTGATGAACTGCGCGAAGTCGCGATGGGCGCCTCGGTGCTCATTACTCTGCTGAAGCCGGATGACTCTCTTGGTCTCATCGACGCGCCTCACGAATTCACGGGCGTCGGCGAACGTCACGCCGGCGCGCGCGAAGCGCGGGTGGTCGATATCCACCCGACCCAGCCCAATCGCTGCCGGCACGCGCCGATGGCACGCACACGTTGCCGTCTCGGAAACCAGGCCGCAGTGCGCACGAGTGAAGTCCTCGATCGCCTGCCTGGCGCGCTCCAACCGCTTGCGGAAGGCGGGAGCTTCAATGCCCCGCGCCTCCGCTGCCTCTGGAACAGCCCATTCGAAGATCTCGCCGGGTACATAGGCGATGCGGTGCGGTCTATCGAGGCACTGAAGGTGAGGGTCAGCGTGCTCCGAGTGGACACCTGCCCTAGCGCGTGAAGCGCTCCCGGTACTCCGCCGGGGTGACGGCGAGAACTTTGGTGAACGCTCCCCACAGCGTGCTGACATCTCCGAGCCCCGTCCGGATGGAGATGTCCTTCAGAGGCAGCGGAGTGCTCTCGAGCAATCGCCGCGCCTCGTCGACTCGAAGCCGCCGCCTGACGGGGATGGCTTTCCGTGCGCCCGTATCGAACGTCTCGGTCGTGGACCTCACGTGGGGCTACTCTTCCAAGCTGATTGACCTGGCGGCGATGATGGCCCGGTAAGGATATGCCCGTGGAAATGGTCGCTTGCCGTCGACGTGACGCCCACCATGAGCATCAGCGAAAACGCGCTCTAATTGCTGCCACGACGTCCTCCGGAGCATCCTCCTGGAAGAAGTGTCCAGCCTTCGGCAGGGTGACGACGTTTGCATCCTCAAAGATCGCCGAGAAGCGGCGCACGGCGGACTTGCCGAGCGCGCCATCTTTCTCGGGGTGAATGAGCAGCGCCGGGACCTTCCCGAGCTGGTCCTTCACGGAGCGCTCGAGGTCAGCGAGCCATGCATCCGCGTCGATGAGCTCACGCGGAAGCACGCTTTGGGAGCGCCGAAGCCGCCGGTCCGCGGCGACGGCTCGATAATGCGCCACTTCGACCTCGGTCAAGGGGGCCTGCGCGAGCCCGCGGACCACTCTTTCGACGAATGTGCCGCCGTCGACCATCCAGCCCTGAACGAACCGACTCCGCAGCACGTGGCCGATGATGCGAGTGATGCCCGTCGTCCGCCACGCAAATGTGCTGCCCAGGACAACGCCGCGAACACGCTGGGGGTCCTGAACTATCGCGCCGAGACCCACCGGGCCGCCCCAATCCTGACCAACCAGAATCAGGTCACGCAAGTCCAACGCACGAATCAACTCCAACAGCGCGCCGCTCTGCTCCCTGGCGGTGAAGCCGAAGCCCGGCGGATGCTCCGACAGGCCGTAGCCCAGCATGTCTGGCGCGACGCAGCGAAAGCCGGCGGAAACGAGACCGGGAATCATCTTTCGATACAGGAAACTCCAGGTCGGATTGCCGTGAGCCAGCACGATGACCTCCCCGGCGCCTTCATCGACGTAGTGTTGGCTGCCGTAGGGCCCATCGAACCAACGCGATTCGAACGGAAAGAGCGTACGATCAGGGACAAAGTCGGAGCGCCTTGCGAGATCCATAGTGACCGCGCCAAGCAACGACCGGGCCAAGGCAAAAATATCGGCGAGTCGAGCTGCGCTACGCCGTGCATGACAGCCTGGCAGCTCTCTGAACCCTTCGTGGGCCAGAGTGTCAACCCAGAACGCGAGAGTGCTCTCCTGACCTGCCGCGCTTCTGATAGCCGAGCAGCCCCGGAAGCGGGGCCCGGCGTGCGCCAGCTCGCCGAGCATACTTCAGCGCCCCGAGCGCTGCCGCGTGAGCGCCAAGATCTCGTCGGTGGACATGCGCACGGCGGCACGGCCGCGCAGGCCGCCCACCACCGCTTCACCACGGCTCCTGCCTTTGGTCGGCGCGACTTTCACGATATGAACGGCGCTGCCTTCCACGCGGAACTCGACCTCCGTTGCCGGCAGTAGTCCTAACCGTTCACGGATCTCGACGGGATCGTGACTTGACCTTTCGAGGTGATGCGCACGGCATTACTCCTACGGGTAAGAAATAACATTCCGCAGATGGTTGGCAACGCAAGTTTGCGCCGCCACGAGCACGTCGACCATTGGCCGCATCCTCGTGGTTCTTGGCCAGCCGGGCGGCAAGGCAACCCACCATCACGTTCCGCCGCACGACCTCGTCATGCACGGGGTGGCGCGATGTCATTCTTGCGCGGCCCGATGACGCTCGGCGACGTGCGGCGGGTGATGGGAAAGGGGCCGGCGCTGCGCGCGCCCGTCCGTTCCGACGTCGGCGTCGAGCCTTCGGGGTCCATTGGCCCAACGGCAAAGACCGACGGCAGAAGGGTGGCGCCACGCGTTGCCAGCCCCGCTGCCCCTCCTTCCGGGCATAGTCAATAGACCCAAAACTCCGATTGACGGTCGGTTTATTGGTGGCTAGCTTACGCTCATGGCGCCCGGTCCCGTTCGTCCTCCCTGGCTCGGCGAGCTCGAGTCCGCCGTCATGGAGTACTTGTGGGCGGATGGTGATGGGGAGGCAAAGGCCGTGCACAAGGCACTCGGCGAGCGGCGAGGCATCACGGTCAATACCGTGCAGTCGACCTTGAAGCGCCTGTATGAGAAGGCGCTCCTGGCGCGGGACAAGGTCAGTCACGCTCACGTGTATCGGCCGCGCGTGTCGCGCGAAGATTTCCAGCGGGGACTGCTCGATCAACTCGTGACCGAGCTGATGCGTGGCGAAGCGTCGGCGATGGTCTCCGCGTTCGTGGACCTGACGGAGCGAGCCGGGCCGGAGCACTTGGCCCGCCTCGAAGCCATGGTGGCAGAACGCCGACTCTCGACCCTCAAAGGGCGGCGGCGGTGAGCCTGCTCGGCGTCATTCAACTCATCCTGCTGGCTGGGCTAGCGTTTGTCGTCATTTTCGGATGTCTGGCATCCTGCTCTGCACCGCTCATCCTTGCTGGTACCGCCTCCTGGTCTCCGGAGCGTCGCCACCGCGCGTTACTCCTGCTGAGCGTCGCACCCGTGGTCTCCGCCGCTTTTGGCGTGCTCGCCGTGCTCATGCCGTCTTTGCTGGGGCTCATCTGGCCCGAGTACGATCATTGTCTCGGGCATGACGATCACCACGTCCACCTGTGCCTCGTGCATTTGCCCCGCCACCTGGGCAGCGCCTCATCCTGGCTCGTGCTGATGGCCGCTGTGGGATGGCTCTCGTTCAAAGCCACGAGCGCGGCTGCAGTGCTCTACCGAGCGTGGAGGTGCGCCGAACGGCTCGGTCTGCAGGGCCGAGGGGATGTTGACCTGGGAGCGAATATCCTCCCGACCACCACTCCGCTCTGCCTGCTCATCGGCATCTCGAGGCCCACGCTGTTTCTCTCCCAGGGGCTCCTCGAGGAGATCGACCGCGAACAGCTCGCGGTGGTTCTCCATCACGAGCGAGCTCACGCCGCCCGTCGTGACATCCTGGCGCGGGTGGTGGCGAGCGCCGGCACGATGTTCATGTGGCCCTCGGTGAGAATGCAGGTGCTCGGCGCTCTCGAGCTCGCCGCCGAACAGAGTTGCGACGAGGTTGCGGCCTCGAACGTCGGAGATCGGTTGCAGGTCGCCGAGGTGATCTTGAAGGTCGAGCGGCTGTTACAGACGGCGGCCTCCGGCGTGGCGCCTCTGGCCGCCAGCTTCGGGGGCGTCACCGTTCCGGAGCGGGTCGCGGCGCTGCTACGCGCTCCACGGCGTTCCGGTAACCTCCTCCTGCTGAGCCTCGGCTTTGCGTCGATGTTGTGCGCAGTGCTCGCTGCCAGCGGGCCATTGCATCACGTGACCGAGTCGCTCCTCGAAGCGCTCGTCCACTGACTCGGAGGGATGATGCTGGATCCCTCGGCTTCGAACGCGCCCGAAAAACCGACCGCGTATCGGTTTTTTTACCGGCCCTGGCCGACCGTACTCGTGGTCGCCTCGCTCGCCCTATCGAACACGGTTCAGGCGGCCCCGGTGCTCACCGAAGTCGAGGGCACGCTCCATGTCTGCCGCCTCGGAGCGGACGCCGCAATAGCGCGCGCGCTGCGCTCACGCGGTGTCGGGGAGGTGACCGCGGCGGCCGTCCTGCCCAACCCATCACTCGTGCTGCAGCACCAACGGACACTGACGGGACCCACCGAACGCGAGACGATCGCGGGTGTGTCGGTTCCATTCGGCGTGAGTGGTCGCCGAGCTCTGCTGCAGGACGCTGCTGCCGCCCGGCGGGAGGCGGCGGATGCGGACGCGGATGCAACTTTGTTTGCGAGCGCCCTCGCCTTTCGCGAGGCCTACTTGGCCGCCCTCGTCGATCAGGCTCGAGCCGATATTCTCGGCGAGCAACAAGCCGCGCTCGAGGCATCGAGTGCGCAGATGGCTGTGCTGGCGAAGAGCGGTGAGGCCTCCGGGTATGAGCTGCTGCGCCTGCGTGTTCAGGCGCGCCTGCATCGCGGCTCGGTCGAATCCGCCAAGGCTCGTGCACTGGCTTCGCGAGCCCGCCTGGAGGCGTGGATCGACACTGAAGTCGAACTACCAGACATCGACGTCGCCGTGCTCGCGAATGGGGGTAGCGCCGAGCCTCCGCCTGAACCGGCGCCGGCATCGCGCCGGGTTCAAGGTCTGCGTGCGGCGGCGCGCGCCAGCGCGCTCGATGTTCGAGCGGCGCGCCGGCGCTGGGTGCCGGACCCGGAAGTCTTTGCCGGCTATCGCACGCTCGCTCAAGACGCGGGCACCGCTCACGGCATTTCCCTGGGCCTCACCATCCCGCTCACGTTCCTCGATCACGGACAGGGCCAAGCAGCTCTGGCCGGCGCGGAAGGGGCAGCCCTCCAGGCGCGCGCCGATGGACTCAGCCAGCAGGAGCGCGCCGAGGCCAAAGCGGCTCGCGTTCGACTACAGCAGCTGACGACCCACATCGATGACCTGGGCCGGGCGCGGGATGACTCGCGCGAGCTGCTGAGCCAGGCCCAACGCCTCTATTCGGCCGGAGAAGTCAGCATCACCGAGATGCTCGAAGCTTTCCGCGCGGCGGAGGAGGCACGGCTCGCGGAGCTCGATCGAGTGTACGAGATAGCTCTGACCCGCATGCTCGTCATGCGTGCCAGCGGCACGCTGTTAGACCCCCGCCTCGACCAGGCGTGTACGGGCCCAGCGCAGCGGAAGCCATGAAGATGCCGATATGCCCGTCATCCACGTGCGGCCTGTTGATCGCAACGCTCTCGGTTGCCTGCCACCCCGAACGCGATCATGGCCATTCCCACGGGGAAGACGGCGCGGCCGCGGCTGAAGCAGAAGGACCGTCGCTCGCCATCACCCGCTGGTCGCCGCGCTACGAGCTATTCGTCGAGCTTCCCGCGCCCGCTCCGCTGCAGTCCGTCGCGTATCACGCTCACGTCACGGCCCTCTCCGATTTCTCTGCGGTCAGCGAAGGCACATTCCGCGTGCGTTACGAAGCGCCGAGCGGCGTCGTCGAGGAGCACGCGCAGACCGGCGTGAAGCGACCGGGTATCTTTGTTTTCGAAGGTCGGGCGCCAGCCGCCGGCAGCTACGCCGTGAAGATGGTCTACGAGCACGCCGGCAACGCCGACGTGTTCGATTGTGGCTCGATCGCTGTCGCGGATCCGCCGGTGGCCCCGAGCGAAGAGGGGTCCGGTAGCTCGATCACCTTTCTCAAGGAGTCGCAGTGGAAGATCCCCTTTGCGACCGACTGGGCCGGCGAGCAGCCGCTCGCCAGCGAGCTCGAGCTGGCCGCCACGATCGAGCCGGCAGCGGGTAATCAGCTGACGGTGGGTGCACCCACCGCGGGGCGCTTCTTTCACAATCCCCAGCTCGCCCTCGCCGAAGGCCTGCGCATCAAAACGGGCGATGTGCTCGGCACCATTGCCCCCACCGTTGCGGGAGACGACTACAGCCGCCTCGAGTCCGCCGTCGAAGAGGCGAGGCTCGCGCGCGCTCAGATCCAACGCGAGATCGAGCGGATCGGTCCGCTCGTGAAGGAAGCCCTGCTGCCCGCCCGCCGGCTCGTGGAGCTCGAGAACGAGCTGGAGACCCAGACGGCGCGCCTTGGCGCCGCGAGTGGCCGGTTGCGGCGGGTGACGACACCCGGGGGAGAGGGAGGGTTGACGATCCGTTCGACGCTCGACGGTGTGGTCTCCCAGATCCTGGTTCCCAATGGCGAACCGGTGGAGGCGGGTGCCGCGTTGGCCCGCATCGGCGGCACACGGCACCTGTGGATTCGTACTCGCTTCGTCACCAAGCCCGCTGCGCTACTCGTAAACCCAACCCCGACCGGGGTGCGGCTTCCGAGCGGCGAACGTATCGACATCGAACGGCTCGGCGCGCGCTTCTTGTCGGCGTTGCCGGTCATCGACCCGGCCTCCCAGATCGCCACCTGGGTCGTCGACGTGCCTGCCCCCGGCGCCCTTACTGACGCCAGCGAGCTGCTGCCCGATTTGCGACCCGGTGGCACTGCCGTGCTCAGCGTTCGCCTGGGCCAGCCGGAACGCTTGATGGCCGTGCCGCGGCAAGCCGTCGTCGAAATCAATACTCGCC
>JAYWEH010000735.1:0-6841 GCA_043780025.1 Deltaproteobacteria bacterium | reverse complement strand
CAAACTCCGAGGCACCCGCCGGGCCGCCGGTGACTTCGACACGCACACAACCGTCCGCCGAGACCACGCGACCGAGCAGGAGCGGGGACAGACACGCGCAGGGCGTGCCCGCCGGAAACTCGCCGTCACCCTCGCCGCCCGATTGACCGCCGGGCTCCCCATCGGAGCTGGGATCCCCGTCCGCGGGCAGCGCCGCGTCGTCGCTCTGGCCGCTACAGGCGAGCGCGCCACCGAGAAGCAGAGCAGAGAGCGTGAACCGCGCCACGCGGCAGGATGAGAAGCGCTGAGACATGACTATTTCTTCCCAGAGCCGGGGCTTCTTCGCCAGGTCGAAATAGCCAGCAATCGAACATACTCCCTCCAGTCAGCGGGCATCATGGTGCGAATTCTGGAAACATGTCACGCTCTGGAACGTGGAACCCGTAGAAGAGCACGAGCCGGCGCCCTATGCGGCCGCTGCCCGCGAGCTCGTGCGGGCGGTGCGCGGCAAACGTTCGCAGGTCGCGCTGTCGAGGCGCCTCGGCTACCGCGCCAATCCCGTCACGGATTGGGAAGCCGGGCGCAGCCAACCGGACGCGCTGGAAGTGCTGCAAGCCGCTCGCGCCGCCAAGTTGCCCGTGCAGGTCGCGTTCGAACGGTTTCATGCGGCGCCGCCACCGGAGCTGGCGAGGGGCGCCGTGGCGCTCGCAGAATGGCTCGATACGGTGCGGGGTTCGACACCCATGTCGACGCTCGCGGCGCGCACCCGGCGTTCCCGCTTCAGCGTGGGCCGCTGGCTGAGTGCTGAATCGAACATCAAGCTCGCGGATTTCCTGGAGCTCGTCGACGCAATGACCGGTCGCGTCCAGGACTGGGTAGCAGAGCTGGTGCCGATCGCGAGCGTGCCGAGCTTGCTCGAACGCTTCGAGCGCACGCGCCAGGCGCGCGCGTTGGCTTTTGACGCACCCTGGACCGAAGCGATCCTGCGCGTGCTCGAGACCAGCGCCTACAAGGCGCATCCAGGCCCGAGTCAGCAGCTCATCGCCGCCTGGTTGGGTCTGAAACCCGCTGCCGTCGAAGACGCCTTGGCCCGCATGGCGGAGGCCGGGGTGGTGCGCCGAGAGGGGCAGCGTTTCGTGGCCTCGGGTGAGCTGAGCGTCGACACCCGCTCGGGGCCCGACGGCCTGCGTCCGCTCAGGGCCCATTGGCTCGGCGCGCTGCTGGAACGGGCCCAGATCGAGCGGGCCACGGATTGGTCGGCGTACAACGTGATGAGCGTGTCGACCGCCGATCTGGCGGGGATTCGCGAGCGCATGCAGGGGCTGTTCCGTGAAATTCGCGCCACGGTCTCCGCTTCCGAACCCGCGGAAGAGGTCGCGCTGGTGTTGCTGCAGCTGGTGCACTGGGCCGCCCCGGAGCCCTGACCGGCCTTTTCGGCGTCAAATCCCTTCAACCCGCGCGCCGGGTTTGCTACCCCGCTGAGCGGAGGCGTGGCCGAGTGGTCGATGGCAGCGGTTTTGAAAACCGCCGTACTCGAAAGGGTACCAGGGGTTCGAATCCCTTCGCCTCCGCAACCGTCTGATCGACTTGCCGCCCTGACCTGGGGCTCGACCCATGCCTGACCGGATCGAAATCGCTGCCACCGGGCGCGCGCGCTGCCGCATCTGCAAGCGGGCCATCGCAAAAGGTGAGGAGCGCTTCGCCGAAGCCGCGCCCAATCCGGTCGCGGAAGGCGAGACCCAACACTACTACCATCTGGCTTGCGCCGCCGATCGCCGGCCCAAGACGTTCGGCGCTCTGCTCGCTTCGTTCGACCCCCCGCGCGCCGATCTCGAGCCGCTCGCACGCGCCGCCGCGATCGCCACCGAGCACCACCGCCTGGAACGGCTCGGCCAACTGGAGCGCGCCAAGAGCGCACGCGCCAACTGCCGGCAGTGCCGCGAGCTGATCGAAAAAGCCGCCTGGCGCGTCGCCCTGCAACCCATGGAGGACGGGCGCCTCGGGGCCTGGGGCTTCGTGCACCTGCGTTGCGTCGCCGCCTATGCCGGCGTCATCCCGGAGCTCGAGCGGCTCCTGCGCTATAGCGAGCTCTCACCCGAAGACACAGCCGAGATCGGCGCCACGGTCGCGACCTTGCCCGTGCCCGAGCCGGTGCCAAAAGAGGCGGCCGCTGACAATGCGAGCGCGGACGAGACGCCCGAATCGACTGACCGAGCAGGCAGCCCGCCCGATGACGCGAGCTGACATCGAGCGCGGAGCGCGGCAAAGCACCTCGAGCAGACTAGAGCGGGCGCAGCGTCAGCTGCGTGCCGTCGACATCGGGGCCGAGTGACAGCCAGGGCCCAGTCCGTTAGGGTGCTCGACGAAGCCAGCGAACGGGGAGGGGTCGAAATGCGGTTCGATGAACTGGGCGGTACGAGCCGAGCACTGCTGATGGGTACACTCTTGTCTTTGTCCGCCGTGATGGCTCGGCCCTCGCTGGCGGCGGAGCCGCAGCCGGCGGACGCAGACGATGCCTGCGCTGGCGAAGCCCGCAATTCGGAGGCGCTCGATCACGAATTTTCGCTCGCCGCCGAGGCTGGAACGCCTGACGTTGGAGGCAAGCTGAGGTTCAAGCTGCTTGCACAGAACCGGCTGCTTCGCTGCCGCCTGGACAGCCATTCGGAATTTCTGCGCGAAACAGCGCGGCTCGTGGAGGCCTCCGCCGAGAACTTCCGGACCGTGCTGAGGAAGGTTCGCTGGCTCACCCGGCTTCGAGATGAACTCGAAGCGTCCTCCCAACGCATCACCCCTGCCGCAGACCACGCCACGTACGACGCGGAGCTCTTGCTCAACGAGCTAGTGCGGTCACGCATCGAACGCGTCGAACGAGATCGGGAGCTCGCAATACTGAGATCTCAGCTCGCCGCGCGCGAAGCAGCGCTCACGCAGGCGATGGTCGAAGTCAAGCGGGCCCTCGCGTATCAAGCGCAGATCAAAGAGCTGCAGAAGAAGCTGGCCAGCGGCAGGCCCAGACCCGCTGCACCGCGCCCGGGCGAACCGGTAGCCGAGCCGCCGCGCCGCTGACCACCCTGATTACCATCGGTCGCGCGCGCTGTCTCGGCGCGCGACTGTGAGTTGCTCGGTGTTCACATGGCCTTCGTGGATGTATGTAGGGCGCTAGCGTTCAGCGCGGCTTCGCCCAGGTGTCTGGCTGTGAACGTCGATATCCGCAAACTGGTACTCTCGCGCCAGCTGCCCGGAGCTGACGACCTGCTGATTCCAATGGCCGCGGCCGGCGTCGGCGGCCAACTTCGTGCCAGCAGTATCGAGATGTTCCGGGAGAGGCGAGCTGGTCGGTACCGCTCGTACTCAGCACTCAGTCGGGCGGTGCTCCGGTTTCGGAAACGCGAAATGGCCTGCGCGGTTCGACGCCTTGCGGCGATCGAGAGGGAACGGATCCGTTGTCTACCTGCAAAACTAGAGCTGCGCCACCTGCTCTAACAGCCAAGGCAGATTGCACGAGCTGGTCCGCTCCCCCTGGACGCTCGTGGTGACCTGGGAGACGAGCAGGCGCCTGTCCGCCTGAACGAGATCAGCCACCTTGTCGAGCCGCATGATGTCGGCCGAGTTGGGCTGAGTGGTGAGCTTCACCTCGATGGCCCAGCGCTCCTTCGGCAAGTCGAGGAGAAGGTCGATTTCGTACTGATCGCTCGTGCGTAGATAGAAGGCTTCGAAGGCCTGCCCCGTCGCCGTAAGGCAGTTGAGGAGCTGTTCGATCACAAAACCCTCCCAACTCGAGCCGACCCACGGTTGCACGAGCAGCGCGTCGCGTTCTGGCACGTTCATCAAAGCGTGCAGCAGGCCAGTGTCGCGCCAATAGATCTTGGGCGCTTTCACCAGTCGCTTCTTCAAGTTACCGTGAAAGGGCGCGAGGCGCCGAAGCAGAAATGCGGCCTCGAGGTAGTCGAGGTACGAGTTTACAGTTTGATAGTTGAGGCCGAGACTTTGGCCCATCCGAGAGGCATTCCACACCTGTCCATGCGCAGCCGCCAACATGCGAGCCAGACGCTGTGTGACCTGCGGTCGAGCCGGAAGCCCCCAGTTGGGCAGATCGCGCTGCATCAGAAGCTGAAGGTAGTCGAACTGCCATTGCGGAAAGCGCCCGCCTTCGAGCACGCCACCGTCAGGGTAGCCGCCACTCAACCAGAGTTCGTCGAGGTTTGCCGAGCCCGCGAGCTCTGTCAGCAAGAGAGGAGTGAGCTCCACCAGAGATAAACGGCCGGCGAGCGATTCCGCAACGTGAGTCATTAGGCTGGGCGCCACAGATCCCAACAGCAGAAAACGCCCGTTGCGCTTGCGATCGCTGTCGATGGCCCCGCGCAGCCGATTGAAGAGTTCAGGCCAGGCCTGCGCTTCATCCAGGATTACGAGCTCATGACCGGCGGTCAAAGCGGGCCACTCGAGGTCGAGTCGAAGCTGATCGGTGCCCTGCTCCAGGTCGAAGTACACGCCGCCCAACGTGCGCGCCAAGGTCGTCTTGCCGCATTGCCTCGGGCCCACCAACGCGACCGCAGGAAACGCCTCCAGCCTCCGCTGGACGAGGCGGCGTGCGCACCTGGGAATCACATCTGCATATTACAATTTAATTTGTAATTTGCAAATTACGCGATTCGCAGCCAGAATTAGCTATTGAATGCCAGCCGAAACGGTGTGCCGGGTGATGGAAGCGCGGCGAGCGACGACGATGCTGCAACGGTCGTCATCAGCGGCAAGCACGTTGGGTTGTCCCGTCGAGCTATCCCGCCAAGTTACCCGACGCCGGAGACTCGATGAAGACTTCGTGAACATCGAGCTGGCTCGGGCCTGCGAACATCTCTTTCGGCGGACGGTTCGCGTGAGCTTCGGCGAAGGCGGGGCTTTGCGTCCAGTCTTCGAAGTCCTGGAAGCTGCGCCACCAGGTTTTGACTTCGTAGAAGGCTTGCTGGGAAGCGTCGGGCACGAACTGGCCTTGTTCGTGCGAGAACTTCATGGGGCGCGGGCGGTGCACTTCGTTGCGGATGAAGCCCGGCGCGCGATCGACGAGGTGGGCGCGGTGGCGGAAGCGCTGCTCGAACTCGCTTTCATGGCCGGAGGCGATCGGAATTCGGTTGGTGACGACGATCATGATTTCTCCTTGCTGTCGTGGCGAGACAGAGCGGCATTTTCAGGTTGAGCTTCGCCGCGCAGGCGCGCGAGGCGTTCGACGATCGAGCGTTCGAGGCCTTGATCGGACGGTTCGTAGTAGCGCGAGCCCGCCAAGCGATCGGGCAGGTACGTTTCGCCCGGCGCGTGTGAGCCGGCGAAGTCGTGCGGGTATTGGTAACCGTCACCGTAGCCGTCCTGCTTCATCAGCGGGGTAACGGCGTTGCGCAGTTTGCGCGGAACCGGCAAAGCGCCGTGTTCGGCGACGGCGGCGCGCGCGGCCTTGAAGGCGCGCCCGACGGCATTGGATTTGGGGCAGCTCGCCAGATACAGACAGGCGTGAGCAATGGGATAGAGCCCTTCGGGCATGCCCATGTGACGGAAGGCCTGGTCCGCGTTGACCGCGACCTCGAGCGCGCGCGGATCGGCGTTGCCCACGTCTTCGCTGGCGAAGATCATCAGGCGGCGCAACACGAACAACGGATCGTCACCCGCTTCGAGCATGCGCATCAGCCAGTAGATGGCCGCATCCGGATCGCTGCCGCGCATCGATTTGATGAGCGCGCTGACCACGTTGTAGTGCTCTTCGCCGGCCTTGTCGTAGAGCAGCGGCTGCTCGCTCAGGCAGCGCGTGAGCACGGCCGAATTCACGACGTGATCACCTTTTTCGGCGAGCTCGACGGCGGTCTCGAGCAGGCCGAGCGCGCGGCGGGCGTCACCGCGAGAAGCGCGCGCAATGCCTTCCAGCGCCTCGAGCTCCACACGCACCTCGGCTGCACCGAGGCCGAGGTCCGAGTCGCCGAGGGCGCGCTCCAGGATGGAGATGAGGGCCGGCCCTTCGAGCGCTTCCAGCCGAAATACCTGGCAGCGCGACAGAATCGCGGCGTTGACGGAGAAGGATGGATTCTCGGTAGTGGCGCCGATTAATACGAGGCGCCCGCTCTCCACGTGCGGCAAGAACGCATCCTGTTGCGCGCGGTTGAAGCGGTGGATCTCGTCCACAAACACGATCGTGCCCTGGCCGCGGCTCTGGCGCTCGGCCGCGCGCTGCACGATCTGGCGCAGCTCCGCGACGCCACCGAGCACCGCGTTCAAGCGTTCGAAGCCGCGCGCGGTGCGCTCCGCGATCACGTGGGCCAGCGTGGTCTTGCCAGAGCCGGGCGGGCCCCACAGGATCAGCGAGGGCAGGCGATCGGCAGCGATGGCTCGGCGCAGTGGGCCGTCTTCGCCGAGCAGATGCGTTTGCCCGGCCACGTCAGCGAGCTGCGCGGGGCGCAAGCGATCGGCCAGCGGCCGGCTCATGTTCGGCGCTTCGAGGCCCGGCGCTGCCGAGGTGCCCTGCGTGGCCCCGTCGTCTGCTTCGGGCGCGAGCGGCGGCCCGAGCACGCTCTCGAGCAGGGCACCTTGCCCCGGTGGCGGACCTTTACGGGTCTTGCGCACGTCGACCTTTCCCAAACTTGGTGCTACGCGCGGCTCGGCCAGAGCTCAGCTGTGGATCTCGCTCAGCGCCGCGATGACGCCCGGAGCGTCGAGGCCGCGAGTGGTGGTGTCACCGGCTCGGCGCCAGACCTGGAATTGGCCGCCTTCGAGCCAAATCGCCGCCCGCGCGCCGCGTTCCTCGGCGGCCTTGCGCAGCCGGCCGGGCTTTTCGGCCTTCGGCCAGAGTGACACGCGGTGGCCCTGACCGCGCAAGGCGGCG
>JAYWEH010000734.1:0-6842 GCA_043780025.1 Deltaproteobacteria bacterium | reverse complement strand
CGCCCAGCTGGTCGACGACGATGCGCTTGACGATATCCATGCCGAGCCCGCGGCCGCTCGTGTGCGTGGCTTGATCGAGCGTCGAGAGCCCCGGGCGCACCACCATGGCGAGCAGCTCCGCGTCGTCTGCCGCAACGGGGAGACCGGCGCGCGCGGCTACCCTTTTACGATCGATGCCGCAGCCGTCGTCACTGATTTCGAGCTCGAGTTGGTTACCCGAGCGTTCGGCACAGCTCACATGCAGGTGCCCCTCCTCGGGCTTCCCCTTGCGGCGCCGTTCCTCGGGTGTTTCGATGGCGTGATCGACGGCGTTGCGGAGCAAATGCACGATGGCGGGAAACAGCCGATCCGAGACGGCTTTGTCGAGCTCGCTCCGGCCCGCGTCGATCGTCAGCCGCACCAGCTTCTTGGAGCTGCGCGTCAAGCCGCGCACGAGGAGTGGCGCTCGCTCCAGCATCTCGGAGACCGGCACCATGCGCGCCTGCATGATGGCCACCCGCAGATCGCGCAGCTGGCGCCCGTGTTCGGCGATCACGTTCGAAAGCTCGCGGTTGCCCGTGGCCTGAGCCAGAGCTCCACAGGTGCGCTCCAGCCGAGCGCGCGTGACGACGAGCGCCGAGAGCCGTTCCAGCGCTTCATCCAGGCGCTTCACCTCGACGCGCACGAAGTTCCGTTCGCGACCTTCCGGGATGCTTTCCGGTTCATCGACGAAGGCGTCGCTCTCGGGCTCGGCGCTCAGCGTGCCGAGCGCCCGGACCTCCTCGGGGGCCGCGTCAGCGGCTTCGGCGATGACCGGGTCCGCGGCGTCCGTCAGGACCAACAGGGCGAACGCCACGCGCGCGCGCTCCCCGTCGGCGCCCGCGAGCGTGAGCGGAATGACTTTGACGATTTCCCCGACTTTGCCCATGCGCTCGCGCACGCGCGTGATGTTCCAACCTTCCGCGGCGCGGGCCTGGGATGGCACAAAATCCACTCGCACCGCCCGGCGCCCTGCGGCGAGGCCCAGCAATAGTTGCTCCTGGTCGGCCGCCGAGAGTTTCATCAAGAGCTCCGGCGCGAGCTCGAGCGTGCCCGTGGCAGCGCGCTCCGGTGCGTCGACGCGTATCGAGCCGAGCGCCTCGATCAGCGCCTTTGGCGCGGGCACGAGGGTTTCCTCTCGGCTCAGATTCCCGAGGCGGTCTTCAATCGCACGCAAACCCTGCTGGATCAGGTCGACCGCGCGCGCGGGCAAATTGCCACCCGCCTTGTCCGCCGTGCGCAACAGCGTTTCGAGCTCGTGCGTCAGGTCGACGATGGGCTCGGCGCCGACCATTGCCGAGAGCCCCTTGATGGTATGGACGGCTCGAAACAGCGTTCGCACGGCGCCCGGACTGCGCGCGTTGCGCTTGATGGCGGCGTCCACCGCCAGCAAGCTTGCCCGCGCCGCCGACAGATGTTCTTCCGCCTCAGCCAGGTATCCCTGGATGAACTCGCCAGCCTCGAGCGGACGGTCCATCAGGCGGTGGCGGCTTCGAGGCAGAGCAGGGCGCGTACCTCTGCCAGGAGACCCTCTGGGGTGAAAGGTTTGGTCATGAAGCGAGACGCGCCCGCTTGCAGGGCGCGCGATCGAGAGGATTCATCGCCGCGCGTCGTCACCACGATGATCGGTAATTGCCTCAAGGTGTCTTGCGCGCGCACGAAGTCCACGACCTCGATCCCGCCGATGTCGGGCATGTTGAGGTCCAGCACCAGCAGGTCATAACGTTGCAGCGAGAGCTTCTCGATCGCCTCGAGGCCGCTGGCGGCATGAGTGAAGCCGAGCTGCGCCTCGGGCCTGAGGCACGCGACGATCATCTCGCGCATGACCTTGCTATCGTCGACCACCAACAGCTGTTTCACGCCCCGCCAGCCTTGCCGCCGCAGCAGGCCGCGTCAAAGCATTTGTAACAATACTGAGCCACCCTACCCCACCCCGCGCCGGTCGCGTCGCGCCGTCGCCCCATGTGGCAATATTGCGACAGTGTCCAGAGCACAGTACGGCGACAACGGTCACGTCGATTCGCAGCCAGCCTTCAGTGCGGGTGTTGGTCAGCGGGCTTTGCGACGCGCGGTGCGGCACAAAGCCCGCTTGCCCCCAATCCTCCATTTGCCGGCTGATTTTGCTTGACCGCCTCCGGGACGTTATCCGTTGTGACGGGCGGCCCACGCTGCCGCTGCTTGTCGACAATCCTCGGGCACTTGATCCAGCCCGCGCGGCACGCACTCCGTTACTCGACCGCGGCAGTCGACAGAAATCTGACAGCACTCGTCGAACATGTCGCGGATCTTCTCGCGCCCGCGCAGGACGCGCGACTTCATCGCCGGCAGCGAGATCCCGAGCATCTCGGCGGCGTCCTTCTGCGTGAGGCCTTCAAGTTCCGTCAGCGTGACGGCTTCTCGGTAGGGCGACGGCAGGCGAGCGACGAAGAGCGCGACGCAGGCCCCCAGATCGGCCTCCAGCTCGTCCGCGCTGGACGGATCCACGTGCGCCGTTTCGGGCACTTTATCGACGGCAAGTAAGGGGCTTCGGGCCCGCGCGCGTCCGGCATCGGCGATGGCGCTCTGGGCGACGCGGTAGACCCACCCGCCGAAGCGCTCCCCGTCGCGAAGGCCCGCCAAGCCTCGCTGCATCCGGACGAAGATCTCTTGCAGCACGTCATCGACGTCTGCCGCTGAAGCCACGCGGCGCGACACGTAGGGTCTGAGGCGTTGCTCGATCTCGTTCCACGCGCCGCGGGCTTCCGATGTGATCATGCTTTGATTCTCACGCGCAGCAAGCAGGGCTGCAACAATTCGCCGGCCCTGGTTTCGTTGCCGCGATGGTGGCAGACAGCACGTAGTCCTCGGCCCCTGGCATGCATTGGCCGATGAGCGTTCCGCTCCCGGCACGGGGTTCGATCTCGATACTCTCGAACCCTGCGTCGGAAAGCAGTGCGCGCAACACGCCCACCTTGACGGCGCCGGCGACGCAGCCCGTGAGCGCCTGCAGGTTCTCTGCGAGCGAGGGCGGCATGTCCTTCACCGCGACGACGTCCGAGATCGCGAGGCGCCCTCCCGGCGCGAGCACCCGGAAGGCTTCGCGGAACACCGCCGATTTATCGGGTGACAGATTGATCACGCAGTTGGACATCACGACGTTCACCGAGCCGTCACTCACCGGCAAGTGCTCGATCTCGCCGAGTCTGAACTCCACGTTCGTGGCCTCGACGCGGCGGGCGTTCTCCCGGGCCTTCGTGACCATTTCGGGCGTCATGTCCACGCCAATCACCCGTCCCGTGCGCCCGACGCGCTTTGACGCGAGGAAGCAGTCAAAGCCTGCGCCGCTGCCGAGATCGAGCACGGTTTCACCCGGTTCGAGCGCGGCGATGGTCTGCGGGTTGCCGCAGCCGCGCCCGAGATCCGCGCCCTCGGGGACGCTCTCCAGCTGGTCCTGGCTGTAGCCCATGGCGAGACTGCCGCTGCCCTGCGTACCACAGCACCCGACGCTGCAACCGCCCGCGCCTCCAGCCACCTTGGCGTAGGCCGTCCGTACCTGTGTCCTGATCTGATCGTTATCTTGGGTATCCATGTTGACCTCCAAACGGAAGGACGCTCGGGCTCAGAAAAGGATGCAGCTTCCAAAATACTCGAAATAGGGCTTGCGTGCTACTTCGAGTTTGTTAGAAATAACGGCCGTGGCTTCCAAGATAGAGCGTCACGCTGAGCAGCTCAGCGCTCTCGGGCATCCAGTCCGGCTCGCGATCTTGCGCCTTGTCGTCCAAAGTGGGGCGGAGGGTATCGCCGCAGGCCAGATCCAGACTCACGTGGACCTACCTGCCTCGACGCTCAGTCACCATCTGAAACGCCTCGTCGATGCGGACCTTCTAGCGAGCCGCAACGAGGGCACCTTTCATTACTACTCGGCCGAATACACCGCTCTGCGCGCACTCACGGACTATCTGTGGGAAGACTGCTGCAAGCGCGGCAAGCCGAGCTGCTGCTGAGCGCCGGCATGTCTGTGGATCTCGTTCGTCGCATGGCCTCGGAGGCCCTCGGGACTGCGTTTCTGCTCGCCGTCGTGATCGGCTCGGGCATCATGGGCGAACGCCTCGCGGGCGGCAATGTCGCGATAGCCTTGCTAGCGAACACTCTGGCGACCGGCGCTGGTCTGGTGAGCCTGATCCTCACGTTCGGCTCGATCTCCGGTGCGCACTTGAACCCGGTGGTATCGGTCGCAGCCGCGAGCCGTGGCGGTCTCCCCTGGCGGGACGTCCCGGCATACATCGGCGCTCAGATCGCGGGAGCCTTTGCCGGAGTTGCCGTCGCGCACGTGATGTTTGGGGAGTCGCTATTCTCGGCGTCGAGGCACGTGCGAGAGGGGACGCCCGAGCTCGTGGGCGAGTTTGTTGCCACGTTTGGCCTGCTCATCACGATCTGGGGTACGGAGCGCAGCCGGCCCGCCGCGGTTCCCTTCGCCGTGGGCGCCTACATCACGGCGGCGTATTGGTTTACGTCGTCTACTTCGTTTGCGAACCCGGCAGTCACGCTCGCGCGAGCTGCCAGCGACACGTTTGCAGGTATTCGCCCGTTAGACGCGCCCGGATTCATCCTGGCCCAGCTCCTAGGTGCCTTTGCCGCCGCGGTCGTGTTCGGTTGGCTCGCTCCCACCCCATCAGGACGCAACGCTCGCTTGCTCGAGCCCATGACAGCGTCCGACGCTCAGCAGGACGTCCCATGAAAACCGTGCTGTTCGCCTGCGTCCACAACGCCGGCCGCTCGCAGATGGCCGCCGCCTGGTTCAATGCGCTGGCCGATGAGGAAAAGGCGCGAGCGATCTCCGCCGGCACCGCGCCCGGCACTCGCGTCCACCCCGAGGTCGTGCAGGTCATGAACGAAGCCGGCGTTGATCTTTCGCGGCAGGCACCGCGGTTTCTTTCGGACGAACTCGCAAGCGCTGCCGCGCTCTTGGTCACGATGGGCTGCGGTGAAGCCTGTCCAGCCGTCGTCGGTCTGCGCCGCGCCGATTGGCCGCTGGAAGATCCCAAGGGCAAGCCTTTGCCGCGAGTGCGCGAGATCCGCGACGAGATCCGGGCGCGCGTCGAGAAGCTCCTGCAAGAAGAAAACTGGGCGCGGAGGAGCGGGGTCCACGAAGGCATTACGATCGAGGCCGCGGCCGCTGGCGATCTGCCGCCGATCTTGGAGCTGCTCGAGCTTGCCGCTCTACCGAGCGTGGGAGTGCACGAGAACCTCGAAGGGTTTCTGGTTGCACGGCGGGACAATCAGGTGATCGGCTGCGCGGGCGTTGAAGTCTACGGGCAGGAAGGTTTGCTTCGCAGCGTCGTGGTTGCGCCGGCCCATCGCGATCGCGGCATTGCGGCCGCGCTCGTGCGGCAACTGGCGAAGCAGTGCGAGCCGCGGGGCGTCGCAAGCTTGTACCTGCTCACCACGACTGCCCCTGACTACTTCGCGCGGCTGGGGTTTGAACCGTGCTCGCGAGACGAAGCACCAAAAGGGATTCGCTCGTCGTGGGAGTTTCGTACGGGCTGTCCGGACACGGCGATTTTGATGCGTCGGACTTGCCAGGGCGCGAGCATTCGCTAGCGCGCGGCGCCGAGCACGAAGTCGATGTGATCGAGGATCACCTGCGCTTGATCGCCATCGGCCGAGAGCGTCCCACACACCCGGCATGGCGTCGAGCACCAGTGGCCCCTGCCGGACTCGAACCGGCACACTCTTTCGAGCGAGGGATTTTAAAACCGGACCAAGGCTACGCGGGCGAGCGTGAGGGTGATGATTCGGACACTTGCGACACGCAGGGCCGCACGGCCGCGCCTGAGTGCACACCCAAAGTCGCGCAGGGTGTGCAGCAAACCAGCGCCAAACTCGATCCCGTCGAGATCGCTCTAGCCAACGCAGTGACGGGCGCGACGGCAGCTGGCCAATGGGAGGTGGTGGCGCAGCTGGCGCGTGAGCTCGAGGCCAGGCGCCTGGCTCGGCAAGCGCCCGAGGTGGTGAGCATCGAGTTGGCTCGCGCGAAGCGGGGTGGCAACTGAGCACGCGCAGAGCGCATGGGGTCTTGGCGGAGGCGTTTCAGCTGGCCTTGCGAAAAACTTGCCCGGAAGCCGTACGATGGTGGAACGTGGCTCTCAGCCAGGGGGCCGATGACGACCGAACCGGACCGACGTAGTTTCGCTTCCTCGAGCCAGCAGGGGGCCGAGCTCATTATTGGTGTCATTGCACCCATCGGCGTCGATGTCGACTACGTTGAACGGACGCTGACCGAGCGATTGAGGCAGTTCAAGTATGGCCTTCACCCTCTTCGCCTCAGCTCACTAATATCGAGAATTCCGGGTGCTCCAGCCGTCAGTGACGACAGTTACTACGAGTCCGTGAGCACACGGATGAAAGCCGGCAACAAACTCCGGCAGAACCTCCGTGCGGACGTGCTTGCTTTGGCGGCGATCAATGCGATCCGAATGGAGAGGGATGAGTGCGACTCGCCGAAGCCATACACCGCGTATTTTCTTCGGACGCTGAAACATCCCGACGAGGTTCACACATTACGCGAGGTGTATGGGCGTGGGTTCCTACTCTTGGGGGTATCCTCGTCCAGAAAGAAGCGCCTAGAGTACCTTTGCCGCGTAAAAGATCTTGAGGAGTCAAAAGCCTTGGACCTCGTGACTCGGGACGAGAGCGAGCCCGAAGGGCACGGGCAGCGCACCCGAGACGCCTTCCATTTGGCAGATTCGTTCGTTGCGTTGGACGCCAACGAAGAAGCGAACAATCAGCAACTTTGGAGGATTCTGGATCTAGTTTTCGGCCAACCATTCATCACGCCGACCCCG
>JAYWEH010000733.1:0-6845 GCA_043780025.1 Deltaproteobacteria bacterium | reverse complement strand
GCAAAGACGCATCCCCAGTTGTGATGCGCCGAGCGAGCGCCACCACCCGCCCTCGGCCTTGCGCGCCCGTTACGTGGCGCTCCGGCGAGAGCCAGGCGGCGGGCCATGCTCGGCTGGGTAAAGCACCTGTTCTGAAGGGGCACGAGCGCTCTTGCTGGAATGTTTCAGACTGGCCACTGGGCAGCGCCAGCGGCTATGATCAGCGCGTGACGTGGCGATTTTTCCAGGTTTTGTCGAGCGCTGCGCTCGGCACGTATGTGCTCGCCTCGAGCGCGCTCTGCTCCGCCCACATTCATCTGCTCGAGCCGCAGCCGCGCTACCCCGACGAGGTTTCGGGGGAGAACAAGAACTGCCCGTGCGGCGTCGGCACTGCTGGGCGCAGCTGCTCCAAGCCCGAGGAGCGCTCGGATCCGAACCGCTCCACCGATCGGGCGACCCCGCTGCCCGGTGGCTCGATGCTGGTCGTACGGCTCGATGAATACGTCGGCCACTCCGGGCGCTACCGCATCGCCTTCGACCCGGACGGCGCGGACCTCGAGGATTTCAACCAGCACATCCTGGCCGACATTCCCGATCCCCGCGGCAAGGCCGGCAACATCGATGCTGGCTCGCTCTGGGAAATTGCGGCGGCGCTGCCCAACATCGACTGCGACAACTGCACGCTGCAGGTGATCCAGATGATGGACGGCGAGATGGAGAACCCCGTGGCAGACCCGGTGGGTCGATCGAGCTACTACCAGTGCGCCGATCTGGTCTTGACCGCGGATGCGAGCAAACCCGCGGGCTACGCCGAACCCGTGCTGGTGCTCGGTGAGCCGACGGAGATGGACGAGCCGGAGCCGTCCGAGATGCCGGAGGAGCCAATGGATACGCCGGAGGAACCGGCTCCACGCGACGACGAGATGACGCCAACAGGCCCAGGACCCATGGCTAGCGCCGGTTCCGGCGGTGGGTGCAGCATCGGAGTGCCTCGGCGTTCAATGGCGTGGCAACCGCTCGCGCTGGTAGCGCTCTTGCTCTACCGATGGCGGCGGCGGGCCCGCTAATCCCGGGAGCCACGCGCTCGAAACGACGGCGCCCTGCGCTCGTCCGGCGTCGCAATAGTCCTAGCCTAGCCCCGCTCGATCTTTTTTGGATCGATCCGTGGCGATACTGCATGCCGCCCCTGGCATGCACAATCACGAGCAGCGCGAATCACGGGCTGCTGCGCGGCAGCCGATCTGGGTGGCCTTTGCCCTACTACTCGCAGGTGGTGTGGCAGTGGCCACCGCGGGCTGTAGCGCCGGCAAGGACAATTCCGGCGTGAATGTTCGGGTGGGGGCGAACGATCCGGAGAACACGGCGGGAGGGCCACCTGTCTTGGGCGCAGGTGGGGCCGGAACGTCAGAGAATCCAAGCACGCCGGATCTGCTCGGTGGCGAAACGGCTCCGGGCGATCCGGCGTTGTGCACGGCCGTGACCTGCATCAACCCCGGCGGGCAATATTGCGGCGCGATCGGTGACGGCTGTCGCGGCACGCTCGACTGCGGCGCGTGTGCTGCGGGCTTCCTGTGTGACGACGGGTTGTGCGTCGGAGACGCCAGCTGCATGCGCCGCACGAGCTGCGAGGTCCCCGGCGCGCGTTACTGCGGCCCAATCGGTGACAGTTGCGGTGGCAGCTTGGATTGCGGAGGCTGCGGGGACGGGCAAGCGTGCCGAGGTGGCGTATGTGTGGCACCCGATTGTGTGCCGGCGACGTGCCAGACCCCGGCTGGGCGCTTCTGCGGGACCGTGGGGGACGGTTGTGGCGGCACGCTCGAGTGCGGTGATTGCATCGCGGGCGGCGTGTGCGGCGGCGGAGGCATCGCGAGCCTGTGCGTGGATCCCAATTGCACGCCACTCGCCTGTGACCTGCCGGGCGGGGGCCGCTACTGCGGCGCCATCGGCAACGGCTGCGGCGGCGTCTCGGACTGTGGTGGCTGTTCCAACGGCGACGCCTGCGGGAGTGACGGCTTCGCGGGCGTGTGTCCTGGCACGGTAACCTGCCGCGGCTTGCAATGTCAGATCGGCCTCGACAATTGCGCGGCGGGCAGCTCCACGCGCTTGACCGGCACGGTCTACGATCCCGCCGGCAATCTGCCGCTCTACAACGTATCGGTCTACGTGCCCAACGCGCCGCTCGCGCCCATCGCGGACGGCGCCGTCTGCGAAACCTGCGACGCGACGCTGTCTGGCGAGCCGATCGCGACGGCGCTGAGCGGGGTGGACGGGCGCTTCGTGCTCGACGGGGTGCCCTCGGGGCAGAACGTCCCGCTCGTGATCCAGGTGGGGCGCTGGCGACGTCAGGTCACTGTCCCGGTGGTCAACGCTTGCGCCAACAACGCGATCAACGACGTCAACCTGACGCGCCTCCCGCGCAACCAGAGCGAAGGGCACCTGCCACGCATCGCGGTCAGCACAGGCGGCTCTGACGCGCTCGAATGCCTCTTGCGGCGCATCGGCATCGATGACGCCGAGTTCACCACCGACACCGGCAACGGCCGCGTGCACATGTATTTTGGCCGCAACGGCACGCAGAGCTTCCAGCGCGGGGGACCCCAGTTCGGCACGGCCGTGAGCCTTTGGTCAAACCTGGCCAAGCTGCAATCCTACGACATGATCGTGCTCTCGTGCGAAGGCGGGCAGCAACCCGACGAGAAGCAGCCCTACATCAACATCATGGAGGCCTACCTCAACTCGGGAGGGCGGGCCTTCTTCAGCCACCTGCACTACTACTGGCTGCGCATGGGCACGGTCCCGCTGCGCGGAACGGCCGTGTACAATCAGCCGGGCAGCGACCTGGCAGCGACCGTCGCCACCATCAATCAGACCTTTCCCAAAGGGCAAGCGCTCGCCGAGTGGCTGCTCGCCGTGGACGCGAGCACGGTGCTCGGGCAGCTTCCCGTCGAGGGCGCACAACAATCGGTGGCTCGGGTGCTCCCACCCACGCAGTCGTGGATCACACTGCCCCAGTTCAACGACGTCGTCGAATACATGACGTTCAACACACCGCTCGCGGCGCCGGCCGCGGCGCAATGCGGCCGCGCCGTGCTCACCGACATTCACATCCAGGCGGAGATCGACGGACCCAATGGGCCCGAAGGCGGTGACGACTCGGACACCGACAAGCCCTTCCCGACCGGTTGTGAACCCAGCCCGAACTCGCCCCAGGCCAAGGCGCTCGAGTTCATGTTCTTCGACTTGTCGGCTTGCGTGCAGCCGGACGATCGCGTGCCCGTTGCTCCGCCTCCGTTGGTGCCCCCATCACCGTCACCGCCCGTGGCAGCGCCGCCACCACCTGCCCCGCCGCCACCACCGCCGCCGCCACCGCCGGTGCGCTAAAGCACGAGCGGCCCGGGCGCGCGCATTTTGTGCCGTTCGGGAACCGTTGCCCGATCGAGGGGTTGGCGTGGTCACCCGCTTTGGAGTGCGTTCTGCTTCAAAGCTTGGCTTCAGCGACCGATCTGGAGGGATCGAGGTATCCTTGTCAACAGGTCGAATCCGAAGCGCAGTTACCACCCTCGCCCTCACATTGACCGCGTGCAGCACAGGTCCACAGCACCGCGTCGAACACGCCGAAGCGGCCCCGCCCGCGTCGAACGCTGAGAAAGCATCCGCCGTTCCAGCGGCACCACCCGTAATCGAAGCGAATCCGGGTGAAGCGTCCAAGGATGAACCACTCGAAGAGCCTCGCGCAGCGCTACCTACCGACTGCCACAAGCAGGGCGAGCTGTGCTTGCCGCCGGCCAAGGTCGTCGACCGCCTGTGCCGAAGCGCCCACGTGAGCACCGCGATTCGACTCTTCACGAAGAGCTCACCTTTGACTCGCGGCTATGTCCGGATGCGTGAGGTCCGGGCCGCCAACTTGCGGGGTGGGCCTGTAGGTGATTCCGATCTGACCTTCGCCGAAGAAGTGCTGATCCTCGCCCAACACGGCGGTTCAGGCGAGATACAGGTGAGCGGCACCGGAGGCTTCGACGTGCTGCGCTGGGACGGCACCTGTGCCACGCTCTCCGACGAGGAGCTGGTGACGCGCGTGCCGGCGCCGCCTCGGCACGCCAAATTTACGTGGAGGTACCTGGACGACGACATCCAGCAGGCGCTGCTGCAAAACGAGACGGTCAAGTCCGCTCACGCCAATGAACGCAAGCGCTGCCGCGGCATGTCGTCGACTGACAGCTCGGCTTCTTGTCGTGAAGCGACCGAGCGGCTCAACGAGCGCGTGGTATTCGCCATCCGCACCGGAATGGATCTGCCGTTGCCCGAACAAGCGCCCTGAGCGCGCCGGCTCGGGTTCGCAACGTCGCCGTTCTCTTACTGACAGAAGATGTACCCGGGCAACCGAGAGTTCGTACCGGTGCAGTCCTGGAATGAGGGACAGTCAAACCTGCCGCGCGGGGATTCGCACAACTGGTCGCCGAAGAGCATTGGGTTCAGGGGGTCGCAGCTCTCGAAATCGATCGACAGTTCGTCGGTGTCGGGCGAGGGGTTTGGCAGCTTGCAGCTGAGCTCCATGCTGGTGCTAGTGCCGGCTCTGCAACACACCCGGCTCGGGGGGCAATCGAGGTGCTCGTCGCAGTTGATGGGCACGCTGGGGATAAAGGCCGGGGGCGCCGGACAAACCTCGGCCCCTGTTTGACAGAACAGGCGCGTGTTGCCTGCGGCGCTGAGCTCGGAACAGCAGACGGCACCGGTCACTGGGCAACTCTGGTTGCCGCAACCCACGACCGGTTGTTGGCAGACCCCCACGCTGGCACATAGCCCCGTTTGCGTGCAGCGGTTGTCCGCGGTCGGTGCACTGCAGACGCCGCCGGTGCCCGCGCAGGTCGCGCAAACGCCATTGCAGGCTGAATTGCAGCACACGCCTCCGACGCAGTTGCCCTGCGCACACTCGGCGCTGACACCACAGGCCACGCCGAGCGCCTTCTTGGGCAGCGAGCAGTTCCCGGAGCCGTCGCACAGGTTAGCGGCGCTGCAGGCCTGCCCGCTGTTGCGCGACGTGCCCACGCACAGCTGCGCGGCGGACGCGCAGCGGCCGCCCCCATCACAGCGCCCGGAGGTGATGTTGAGCGGGAGGTCCCGACACGTCGTATCGGGACCACACGGAACGATGCCGCACGCGGAGTCATCAGCGATGTTCTCACACGCCGCGCCGGAAGGAGCGCAGCGGCGGCACGCGCCCTCGCAGGCCGAGGTGCAGCACACTTGCGCCCCGCTCGATGTGGCCTGGCAGCTGCCCTCGCCGCAATCCGTGTCCGCGGCGCAGGTGTCCCCGGCCCCGCCAAAGCAGCCCTCGCGCGCCACGCTGCAGCCGAGCGATCCGCAGTCGAACACCGTCCGCCACTGCCTGTTGGTGCAGCGCTGGAAGTTCGAGCCGGAGCAGCGCGTGGCATCGTCGTCGCAGACCGGAGCGAGCTCGCAGGCCCCGGCCGCGTTACAAATTTGGTCCGCGGCGCAGGCTTCCGCGCAACACACGCTGGTGCCGGCCAAGGTCGCCACGCAAGCCGCGCTGTCACACTCGGAGCCAGTGCCACAGGGCTGGAGCAGCGCCTTCTTCGGCCGTGAGCAGTTACCCTGATCGTCGCACAGCGCGGTCGAACTGCACTCCAGATCGGCCCTCGCGGGCTCGAACACCGTGCAGGCTTCGGCGGCGGTCGCGCACTGGCCCTCCGCACACCGGTTCGTGGTCACGGTGGCCGGCGTATAGCTGCGACAAGCATCCGTCGGACATTCGATGGCCTCGCACGCATCGTCGTCGGCGATGTCCACGCAGCTCTCGCCCGACTCGGCGCAGCGGCGGCAACTCGTGTCACACGGACCGGTGCAGCACACGCTGGTGCCCGCGGCGGTGGCCACGCAAGAACCCACGCCGCAGTCTTCGTCCACTTCACACACTTGACCGGCGGAACGGAGGCAGCCGCCCCGCTCGATGCTGCAGCCGAGCTCACCGCAATCGGTAACCTCTTGCCACACACCACCCGTGCAATTCTGGTAGACGCCGCTCGAGCAACGGCGATCGTCATCCGTGCACGGTGTCGCCAGCGCGCAAGCGCTACCATCCGGCGCGCACACGTCACTCGGGCCGCACGTCGCGGCGCAACACACGTTCTGGCCCTCGTCGGTGGCGACGCAGCTGCTTCCGTCGCAGGCTTCCGGGCGTGTGCAAACCTCACCGGGCAAGAGCTTGCAGCCCGCAGCGCCACACGCGCAGGCGGCGCCGTCCCGCGCTTCGGTCTTCCAGGTGAACCCGCAATCAACCACGGTCGCGCAAGCCGTGTTGGCGGGGTTGCAGCTGCCCCGCGGCAACAGATCCGAGTAATCCTTGCAGGCATCGTCCGCCGGGCAGAGCACCTCCGGGCAGGCAGGCCCGCACACTGGCGAGACCGACGCGTCCGGTTCGAGCCGGCCGATCCCGACCTTACGGTCATCCACGCCGCAGCCGCCGGACGAAAGCCCGGCGCTCACCGCAACAGCCCAGGCCAGGGCCGCTAGAGGAGCGCTCAGCAGAGCCCGCCGGATCAGCGCATACATAAGATTATGAAGGTAGTCCCGATGCCAGGCAGAGCGCAAGACTCTCGCCAGGGTACCCGAAATAATACGAGCCCCTTGTCGTGGAACGCGGAGGACGCTCAGTGATCGATGTCGACGACGAGCCGCGGCGGTGCGCTGAGCTCGAAAGCGCGGAAGGGACGAGCTGACGCGGTGCCGATCGTCCAGGTGACGACGCCTTCGAAGTCGCAGGTTCGCTCGACCTCGCGGACAACGCTGAGCGCGGGCTTGATCTCGCGCGCTGCGATAGTTGGCTCGCCGCCTTCGGTATGCGCGGA
>JAYWEH010000732.1:0-6846 GCA_043780025.1 Deltaproteobacteria bacterium | reverse complement strand
ATCCGTCCTCAAGGCGCTCAGCCTCGGCATCGAGCGGGTGGATCGTTCGCGCTTCGGGCTGCCGCTCGCATTTGCCCTGCTGTTTGCGTTCATCCGGGGCCTGCACCTCGTCTACTCGTGGTCGCGGCCGATCTTGAACGACGCCCAACAATACGACCACCTGGCATGGGCGCTCGCGCAGGGAGAGCCCTGGGTCAACTGGCAAGGGGCACTGGATTGGCAGTTCGGTCCCAACGGAACGCCAACCGCCGTGCGCACGCCCGGCTTACCGCTGTTCCTCGCTCCGATTTACGCGCTCTTCGGTCATCAACCCATCGCCGGGCGTACCGCGCTCGTACTGTTCAATGCCGTCGCAGCGGGCGCCTTGTTCTATTGCCTGCGGCAGCGGTTCCGGCTGGCGACGGCCGTGGCAGTCAGCCTGGCCTGGGTGTTCTGGCCTGTCTCGGTACGGGCGCTCTACTATGTGGACTCGCTGCTCGCCGAATCTCTCGCCGTGCCGCTCACGATCTTTGCGTTGTGCGCGCTCTGCTTTGAAGGGCTGCGCGCCGCTGCACTGGCCGGTGTGTTTTTGGGTCTGGCAATCCTGACGCGGCCCCACCTCGGCCCGACGCTGCTGGTGATTCCGCTCCTCGGATTCGTGTCGTTCCGTGCGCTGCGCGCGGAACGCAAACGCCTGATTGTGTGCACATTCTGCGCTGCACTCTGCCTGCTGCCGTGGATGGCTCGAAACTACTCCGCGTTCGGGCGGTTCATGCCGCTGTCTTCCCAATCGGGCCTGGGGCTCTGGATCGGCTGGGCGCCGGGCACCGACGGCTCATGGGTGGACAACGATCATGAAGACGCGCTCGTCGCCGCCATGGCGGAACGCCACCCGGAGCTCTTGGCTGCGCCGGAGCCACGCAAGAGTGAGATCTTTGGGCAAGCCGCGCGCGAGGCAATCGCCGAGCTCGGAGTGGCCGGCGTCGTGCAGCGCGCGCTGTGGAAAGCCTGGCTGTTCGTGCGGCCGTGGGAAGCCTTTTATGGATTTCACTCGGCGCTCTTCTTCGCCACGCTGCTCGCCCTCTGTGCGGGGCGTTCGCTGTGGGGGTCAGCGCCGCTCGCGCTCTCGACGTCCATCTGCCTCGGCGTGTTGCTGACGTCGGTCGTCACCTTCTATCTGGGGCGTTACCGCTTCGTGTGCACGCCCGCGCTCTTGTTTCTCGCTGCTGCCGGCCTCGAGCGCGTGCTCGGGCGTGTCGCGCTTTTGTCCTTGCGACACCCCTCACGGCGTGATTGCTTGGGCTGACATGGCCAAGGTTCTGGTAACCGGGGGTGCGGGTTTCATCGGCTCGCATTTGGTCGAGCGCCTGAGCGGCATGGGGCACGACGTCATCGTCGTGGACAACCTGTCATCGGGTTCGCGCGAGCACCTCACGCTCTGCCCGAGCGCGCGGCTCATCACGGGTGACGTGTTGAAGCTCGGCGAGCTCGACAGCGAGCTCCGCGGCGTCGAGGTGATCTTCCACCTGGCCGCGCTGATCAGCGGGCAGGACAGCCTGAAGGAGCCGGAGCAGTACCTGGAGACCAACGTCACCGGCACCTTGCGGGTGATCCAGTCCGCCGCCCGTATCGGCGCGCGACGCATCGTGTTCGCGTCGAGCTCGACGGTGTACGGAGGCGTGCCCGAGCCGGACAAGACCGAGAGCATGGTGCCCCAGCCGCTCACGACGTACGCGCTGAGCAAGCTCACCTCCGAGCACCTGCTCGGGCTGTACGCGCCTCTGCACGGCTTCAGCCACGTCGCGCTGCGCCTGTTCAACGTGTACGGGCCACGGCAGAGCCCGAGCCATCCGTACGCCAACGTCACCTGCAAGCTCGCGCACGCGGTGGCCAACGCTCGTCCCATCGACGTATACGGGGACGGCCACCAGACGCGCGATTTCGTGTTCGTGGACGACGTGGTGAGCGCCTTCGCCCGCGTCGGCTTTGCGTCGGAGAAGAGCCTGTATAACGTCGGCAGTGGCCGAGATTGTTCGATCAATCAGCTGATCGCGATCGTCGAACGCACGGGCGGCGCCAAGCTCGAGCGTCGCAACCTCGGGCCATGGCCCAACGACATCCGGGCCATCCGCGCCGACATTCGCGCTTTCGCGGCGGACCACGGCTACGCGCCACAGGTCACGCTCGAGCAAGGGCTGGCGCGCACGGTCGCGTATTTCCGCGGCTCCTGAGGCATCGGCCTTACACGATGCCGCCCAGCGTCTGCCTTGCCATCTCGTCGTTTCGCAATGACGATGCGGTGCAGAAGCTGCTCGAAGCCGCGGCTCCGCTGGTGCCGTCGCTGTTTTCGAGCATCATCGTGGTGGACTCGCTCGGCACCGGCCGCATCGCCGCGCTGATCGACGAGCGGGGCTGGTCATTTGCTCGCTACGAATGCGCCCGGGTCAACCTGGGCTCGGCGGGCAATTTGGCGCGCCGGCTCGAGCTCTCGGCCGAGTCCGGCGCGGACTATGTGTACGCGCTCAATCACGACGGCTTGCTCAGCCCGCCCGCCATCGAGGCGCTCGTCCAGGCCGCCTCGAACAACCCGCGCATCGGTGCGGCCTACCCGCTGCGCATCTTGCCCAATCGCGCGCGCGCCTACGATGTCACCAATACCTCGCGCTTATTGCTGCCGCGCCGCACGCGCCCCCACGCCCCGAGCGACGCCACGCTGACCGCGTATTGGGGCAGCAGCAATGGAGCTCTCTATGCGCTCGCGCCCGTGCGCGAGGGGCTTTCGCCCTGGGCTGACCTGTGGATGGGCTGGGAGGACCTCGGTTACGGCTGGCTGCTCGCGTCGCGCGGCTATCAGCAAGTGATCGTGCGCGACGCCGTGTTTGAAGACCCCTACGAGTTCAAGGTACTGCCGGCCGCGGGCGGCGAGCTGTACGTCACCGACAAACCCGCCTGGTATGCCTACTACTTCGCTCGTAATCTGATCCTGATCGGCGGCCGCTTGCGCCCCAACTGGCCAGTCCGCGCTTCGCTCGTGTGCCGCATCGCGCTCGAGTGTGGCGCCACCACCTTGCTCCGCTCGCGCAAGCAAGAGCGCCTACGCCTGCTCGCGCGCGGCATCATCGACGGCGTTCGCGGCGTGACGGGCAAGCTCGACCGTGTGCCGTAGGCGTGGCCCTAAATTTCAGTTGGCATGAGGCAGTGCGAGCCGCCGGTACAGCGCTTCAACGCGCTGTACATAGGCGCTCGGTGAGAACAGTTCGTAAGCGCGGGCCTGGGCCGTCAGCGCCATGGAGCGCCAGGCGTCGGGGGAGAGCTCGAGCAGGGCGCAGATCAGACGGGTCCAGGCTGCCTCGTCGCTCGATGGCGCGGTCCACTTCGCACCGAGGTCGTCTCCCAACACCTCCAGGATGCCGGGCACGTTGGAGCCCAATGCGGGGGTGCCCGTCGCCATGGCTTCAATCAATGAGATGCTGCAGCCTTCCGACAGCGAGGGCAAAAGGAAGCCGCGGCTCTTGGTCAGCAGATCGCGCACGTCATTGCGGTAGCCGCACAGTTCGACCTGGGCGTTGAGCTGCAATTGCCGGACGAGCGCGGCGGTGGCCTCCGCCAGCGGTCCGTCGCCGACGATGGTCAGGCGCGCGTCGGGGCGGCGCTTCACCACGCCGGCGAAGGCGCGTAGCAAAAATTCGTGATTTTTGACGGGCGTCAGGCGCCCCACGGCGAGCAGGTGCGGGGGGACGCCGGGGTCGGGCTCGTGGCGTGCGCTCGGGAAGTATTCGGGGCTGGCGCAATTGTAGATCAACTGCACGCGTTCGCGCGGCGCCCAATAGACGTCGCGTACGCAGTCGCACACGGCTTCGGTCACGCCCACGACGGTGCTGGCCGCGCGGTACAAGAGCCGGAAGCCCATACGCCCGAGCAACCGGTGCACGCTCATGCCCGTCTCCTCGGCGATCACGATCGGTACACCCGCAAGCTTTGCGGCCGCCAAGGCGTGAAAGTTCGCCTCCGTGATGCTGGCGTGCAGCACGTCTGGACGCGTTCGGCGCAGGTAGCGCGCGAGCGCGATCGTCGCCTTTGGATTCCGCACGGCGGGCGACGCATCGAGCGTATCCACGGCCACGCCGGCCTCACGGATCTTGGCCGCGGCGGCGCCTGGCTTGTGGAAGCCGCACACCCGAAGATCGATGGCGCTGCGATCGTGCAGGGAAGCTTGGAGGGTGACGCGCGATTCGACGCCGCCGAAGTCGAGCTCTGGTAAGAGCCGGCACACGCGCAAGCGGGGCTTCAATGCGGGTGCCATGGCGTCAAGACGCGCAGAATGACCTCGCGCGATGCTGATCCGCGAGCTCTTTGTACAGCGCCTCGACGCGCTGGATATACGCGCTCGGCGAGAACAGTTCGTAGGCTCGCGCCTGCGCGGCCAACGCGGTGGCGCGCCAGGCCTCGGGTTGGAGCTCGAGCAGGTCGCAGATCAGTCGGGTCCATGCGCCGACGTCGTCCGCTGGTGCGGTCCATTTCGCGCCGAGCTCGGGCCCCAGCACCTCCAGGTTGCCGGGCACGTTCGAGCCGAGCGCCGGCGTGCCGGTGGCCATGGCTTCGATCAAGGACACGCTGCAGCCCTCAGACGTCGAGGGCAAAACAAATGCGCGGCTCTTGGCCAGCAGATCGCGCACGTCGTTGCGATAGCCGCAGAGCTCGACGCTATCGCGCAGACCCAGTTGCGCTACCAGCGCGGCCGTGGATTCTGCTAGCGGACCATCACCGACGATGCTCAAGCGCGCGCCAGGCCGCACCTTGACGACTTGTGCGAACGCCCGCAGCAAGAGCTCGTGGTTCTTGACCGGAGTCAGCCGCCCTACGGCCAGGAGGTGCGGTTCGACGGAGGGATTCGGCTCACGGCGCTGAATCGGAAAGTAGTCGGGGCTAGCGCAATTGTAGACGAGCTGCACGCGATCCTTGGGCGCATAGTCGACATCGCGAACGTGGTCACACACGGCCTGGGTCACGCCCACGACGGCGCTGGCCGAGCGATACAGGACCCGAAACGTCAAGCGCCCGAGCAGACCGCGCGCGGTCATGCCCGTCTCCTCCACGATCACGACGGGCACACGCGCCAGCTTGCCCACGGCCAAGGCGTGGAAATTGGCCTCTCCGATGCTGGCGTGCAGCACGTCCGGGCGCATGCGGTGCAGATACCGCGCAAGCGCGACAGAAGCTCCTGGCTTCCGCACGGACGGCGAGGTGTCGAGTGTGTCCACCGGGACGCCTGCGGCGCGAATCTTGTCCGCTGCCGAGCCGGCCTTGTGGAACGTGCAGACGCGCAGGTCGAGCGCGTCGCGACTGTGCATCGACGCCTGGATGGCGACGCAAGACTCGACGCCGCCGAAGTTGAGCTCAGGCAGAAGCCGTAGTACTCGTAGTCGCGGCGACGAAACGCTGGGCATGGGTCCGGCTCAGACCCGCTCGATCCAGAAGGATTTGGGCGGGTTGTCAACCCGCTCGTGCAGACTCGGGCACACCTGCGCGAGCTCTGCGAAGTCGGACCTGAAGCGCTGGTGCAGGCCGATGAGGACGCGGTAGCGCGGGTTGTCGGTCAGTAACGCTTCGAGCAGGTATTGTTCGTTCCAGAAGCAGATTCGATCCACCAGCCACAACTCCGGGTAGTCGAAGGGCGTGAAGATGTCGTGAATGTGGACCAACACTCCGGGCGCCAGCACGGGCAACACCCGGAGGTAGAGGACGACCACGTCGCCCTGGGGGCGAATCATGTGGGACGAATCGATGAACAATACGTCTCCGCGCTCGAGCTTCGAGAACTCCGAGAGCGGCACGTCTTCCACCCGCTCGCGCAGCGTGCGCACCCCAGTCTGCTCGAGCCAGGGCATCTCATACGGCTCGATGCACAGGTGCTCGGCGGGCGGCGCTCCGTCGCGCTCGTTCCTCTTCAACGCCTCCCGAACGACCAGGGTGGAGTAACCACTGCCCACTTCCAGGAACCGACGAGGCTTGCCCCTCCGCACCACCGAATAGAGCACCTCCGCATCGCCAGGGCCGAAGTTGCCGTTATCCAGGGCATAGCTGCCGGGGCGCGCACCAGTTCGGGGGAATGCCAGCGTTTCTGTCGCGTAGGTTTCCAGCTCGCGGAGCAGTGAGCGCTGCTCCTGCTCGCGAAAGTCGATGCCGGGCAGCTCCCGTGGTTTGTCCAGGGTGCCGCGGAGCCGATCTGTCACGAACAGTGGTTCGTAATAGTGGTCGCGAATCGGGAAGATGCCGACGCGGCTGAGCGCGGCGCGGCAGCGCCCGAGCCGCTCGATCCCGAACTCGCGCAACAGTCGCAGGTGTGCTCCGGCGAGCAGCGTCGAGGGCAAAAACAACCGATCCACGATCGGGGCCAGCGGCGCCGCCCTTCGTCGGAGATCATGGCCACGAAGCGAGCGCATGGGGCGAACCTATATAGAACGTCGAGCGAGCCGGGGCAAAGGAAGCCATCGGAGCCAGCGGTCGGCCCGTGCGCCGAGGTAAACAGGACTATTTTCTTCGCGTGCTTCGCCAGCGTGGATAAAGTCGCGAGGCGCTGACGCCGCTGGACCTCGAATGGTAGCCATCGTGCAGGATCCCATGCACTGGAAGACGATAAACGAAAACCCGAACGCACCGGAGGTCCGGCACTTCCTGCGCTCGACGCTCGACCAACGCAGGAAGGGGCGGATCGAGAACGCGACCGAGTTCCTGAAACGTTTTGTCACCGATCGTAGCGTGCTCGACGTCGGCGTCGTCCAGCATGAGATCAGCCAGATCGATCAGCCGCACTGGAGGCACGGCAAGGTCCGCTCGTGGGCGCGGCGTTCTGTCGGAGTGGACATC
>JAYWEH010000731.1:0-6848 GCA_043780025.1 Deltaproteobacteria bacterium | reverse complement strand
CCTGCGACAACAAAGGCTTCACGGGGCGGCTCGGTATCTATGAGTTGCTCATGGCAGATGACGCCGTGGGTGAAGCGGTGCTGGCGAGCTCGGATGCGCAGAGCATCCGCCGGGTTGCGCAAACGCGAGGCATGGATTCCTTGCGCGATGACGGCGCCCGCAAGGCCCTATTGGGGATCACGACGGTCGAAGAAGTAGTGGCGGCTACTCAGGACGACATGTTCGATGAATAGGCCGAGCGAGCGTGAGGGCTGATGGCGGGCTTCGAATACAGAGGCATCGAGGTCGTCTCAGGCAAGACCGTGAAGGGCTATCGGGACGCCGAGAACCCCAAGGCCTTGCGCGGGCTCTTGCGGCGCGACGGCATCCTGCTCACGCTGGCCACGCCGGAGAATGAACGTAAGGCGCGCGACAAGCGCGACATCCGGCTGTTCGCCTTTTTGCAACGGCCGTCGTCGAGCGACGTGGCGGTGCTCACGCGGCAGTTGGCAACGCTCGTTCGCGCCGGAGTTCCCCTGGTGGACTCGATCACCGCCTTGACGGAGCAGGTCGAGAAGGAGTCGCTGGTGCGCGTGCTGACGGACGTCGGCGAGCAGCTGCGACAAGGTACGGCCTTTGCGACATCCCTCGCTGCGCATCCGAAGGTGTTCCAACCCCTGTATATCAACATGGTCGCGGCTGGAGAGGCCTCCGGCACGCTCGAGACCGTGCTGGAGCGTTTGGCTGACTTCATGGAGTCGCAGGCGCGCCTCAAGGGCAAGCTCATCGCGAGCTTGACCTACCCGGTGCTGATGACGCTGGTCGCGACATTCCTGGTGGGAGCCCTGATGATCGGCGTCGTACCTAAGGTGACCAGCATGTTCGAAAACCTGCAGCAGGAGCTGCCCTGGTACACGACGCTGTTGATCTTCGTGTCCGATAGCCTGGCGGCTTTCTGGTGGTTGATCGTTGGCGCGATCGTCGGCGGCATTTACGGCTTCCGGCGCTGGGTATCGACCACTAAGGGCCGCCTCCAGTGGGACCGTTTCCTGCTCAAGGTGCCGATCTTCGGTCGACTAAACCTGCTCGTGGCCGTGGCGCGTTTCTCGAGGACGCTGGCCACGTTGCTGGCGAGCGGCGTTGCGCTGCTGTCGGCCATGGACATCGTCAAGAACGTGCTCGGCAACGCCCAGCTCGAGGCGGTGGTGAAGACCGCCATCAGCTCGATTCGAGAGGGCGAAAGCATCGCGGAGCCGCTGAAGCGCAGCGGCTATTTCCCACCCATGGTCACGCACATGATCGCCGTGGGTGAGCGCAGCGGGCAGCTCGAGCAGATGCTCCAGAATGTCAGCCGCGCCTACGAGGCAGACGTAGAAGTCAAGGTGACGGCGCTGACCAGTCTGCTCGAACCGATCATCATTGTGGTCATGGGGGGCATGGTGGCCTTCATCGCCATGGCCATCATCATGCCGCTGGTCCAAATGAATCAGCTCGTGCAGTGAGGACCTCGGTGTGGCGCGGTTCGGAAAGACGATCGTTCTTCCCCTGGGAGCGGCGCGGCGGACTATTCCGCCGGCTCGGCCTGTACCGGCTGCGGCCGTTGCTGCTGGTTGCAGCGATCGGCGGTTTGCTCGTGCTCGTGGTGGTGCGCGAACGCAGGCAGGCGGGCATAAGAAGGACACGTGCGGTGTTATTAGATGTGCGCCAGGCCGTGGACGCGTACCTCGCAGATCACGAGGGGCGGTGCCCGGCGAGCTTTGCAGAGCTCCTCGGCTACTCGAGCTTCAAGAGCACGCCGAAAGACGCTTGGGGGCAACCCCTGACGCTCATCTGTCCAGGATCGGAGCCGGGCGAACCGTACCGCCTGATCAGCGCAGGGCCGGATGGGATCGCGGGTGGGTTGGATCGAATCGAGTAGAGCTGAAGAGGAGTGATTGGATATGAGGCAGCGAGTTCGGGACGTGGGTAGGGCTTTGGGTCGGGCAGGGCGTGTGTTGGCGCAGGCCGCGCGGCGATCGGAGCAGTCGAAGGTCATTGCTCGGCATCACGCCGCCGGCGTGACGTTGGTGGAGGTGTTGGTCGTCGTGGCCATCATGGCCATGCTGGCGACCGGCGTCGGCTTGTACGTGTTGCCGAAATTCAGGCAAACCCAGGTCGATACGGCGCGCAACAATGCGCACAGCCTGCGTAAGGCCGTGGAATCCTGGCAGCTCAGCAACACCGAGGAATGCCCCACGGTGAGCGAGTTGATCGAGAGCAAGGAAATCGATTCGGCATCGAACCCGGACGATCCCTGGGGCCAGGAGTTCCAGATCAACTGCGTGGACGGTGAAGTGATTGTGACCTCGAGCGGTCCGGACGCCAAGAAGGGCACCGAAGACGACATCCAGGTCCCCAACCGCAAGCCGCGCTCCGAAGGCTGATATTGTGGCCTGGTCAGCGCGCATCCAACCCGGCGAGAGGCGGAGCCCAGGGCCCCCTGCCCGGGGCTTCACGCTCGTGGAGGTGTTGGTCGTGGTCGCGCTGATGACGCTCCTGAGCGTGATGGTGATGAGCGGCTCCGGGATGGCGAGCGGCACCCGCATGCGCTTGGCGGGGGGGCTCGTGATGAGCAGCGTGCGCATGGGCGTGAGCCGCGCCAATGCCATCGGCAGGCCCGTGCGGTTGGTGTTCGATCTCGAGCACGGCACGCTCTCGCTCGAAGAGACGCGCGGGCGCATGTTGCGCGTGAGGAACGGCGACGAAGGGGCAAAAGCCGGCGCCCAGGCGGCGACGGAGGCCGAGCAAGAGGCGGCGGAATACGCCAAAGAAATCGTGCAGGGCCCGCGCTCCCCCGAGGCGGTTTTCACGCCGGTGGAGGCGTTTGCGAAGGACGAAGAAGACCCGGCGCTCGGGCGCGAACTCGGCAAGGGCATCAAGTTCGTGCAAGTCCAGACCGAGCACGATCTCGAGCCCATCCGAGAAGGTCGCGCGTACCTCTATTTCTGGCCCGGTGGCGGTACTGAACGCGCCGCGATCCAGATCACGCGTTCGGGAGACGACTCGGGGTTGACGGTGTTGGTCAGTGCGCTGACGGGTCGTTCCAAGCTCGCCCGCGGCCGAATCGACCTCGAGGAGTCGCGCCGCGACGACACGGACGAGCGGGAGGAGCTGTGAGGGTGGGCGATCACGTTTCGGCTTGGGCGCGCGCGCGCCGCTCGCATCGAGCGTTCACACTGCTCGAGGTGATGGTGGCGGTGGCCATCCTCGGTTTGGGGCTGATCACGATTTTGACCGCTCAGACCGGTCTGTTCTCCAGCGCCAAGCGCGCGGCACGGCTCAGCCTGGCAGTGGGTTTGGCCCGCTGCAAAATGAGCGAAATCGAAGAGGAGCTGCTGCGCGAGGGCTTTCAGCTCACGGCAGAAGAGGAACAGGGTTCCTGCTGCGAAGACGAAGAATCGGATTTGCGCTGCGAGTGGTCGATCATTCCGGTGCGCATGCCGGAGCTGAGCCAGGCGGGCAACGGCCCTGACGCAGGCGCGGAGCAGTCGCCTACGTCATCGCTCGACGCACTCAGCGCCGCTAAAGACGACATGAGCCAGGGCGATACGGCCGGGGCGATGGCGGACCTCAGCGGTGCGGCGCCGGGGGCGGCGGAGTCCGGGAGCTCGATGGGGGCGAGTGCGTTGGCGCCGCTCGCCATGGGCCTGATCTACCCGCAGCTCAAGGGCATGCTGGAGGCCAGCATCCGCAAGGTCACCGTGCGCGTGGTGTGGTCGGAAGGTCCGATCGAGCGCGACATGAGCGTCACTCAATACGTGACGAATCCGCAACAAGGCGGGTTGCTCGCCGAAGACGGCGCGATGGCGGGTCAGGCGGGCTCGAGCGGGTTACCAGCCTCCGGTATTTCGCCATTGGGTGGGGGGACGCGCTGACATGTCGCCCGTGCGCTCCCCACATGCCGACCTCGCAGCCGTGCGCGCGTATCGCGCGCGCGCCGCTCGGCGCGGCTTCACGCTGGTCGAGCTGTTGGTCGCGGTCGCCATCTTGGCCATGATCTCCATGCTGCTATACGGAGCTTTTGACGGCCTGAATAACACGCGGGAAGGCGTTACGCGCATGACGGATCGCTACCACCAAGGCCGAGCCGCGCTGCAGCGCATCGCCTACGAGCTCGGCGGCGCGTACCTGTCTGCGCACGTTCCGCCTGATCTGAATCTGGTCGCGAGCCGCACCGCATTTGTCGGCACTCGGGACACGCCGGCCGCGCGCGTCGACTTCAACAGCTTCAGCCACCGCCGCTTCGACAAAGACTCGAAGGAGTCCGACCAGGCGGAGCTGTCGTATTTCGGCTCGCCGAACCCCGATGGGTCAGGTCAAATCGATCTCGCGCGCCGCTCGAGCCCGCGCCTGGACACGGAGCCCGAGCGGGGTGGCCGCGTGCAGGTGCTGGCCACGGATCTCGATCTATTCGATCTGAACTACCTCGACGCGGCCACCGGCGACTGGACCGAAAAGTGGGATTCGACGCAGGCGCTCGGGCAAAGCAACAAGCTGCCCTTGCAGGTGCGAGTACTCCTGGTCCTCAATGGCGGGGCCAGAAGCAGCGCAGGGCGCAGCCGCCAGCCGTTGCGCTTCATCACCAAGGTCGCGCTCGCGTTGCGTGACCCGCTCACCTTCGGAGTCGAGTGATGAAGCCGAAACCCAAGCCTTCATCCAGGCGGCGGGCGCGGCAGCGCGGCGCGGCCCTGGTCATGGTGCTCGGAGCGCTCACCTTGCTCGCGGTGATGTTGAGTGAGCTGCAGGATGAGATGAGTGGCGAGTTTGCCAGCGCGCTCTCCGATCGCGATGCGCTGAAGGCGGAGTACGCCGCCAAGAGCGCCATCAACCTGTCGCGCCTGCTGATCGCGGCCGAACCGACCGTGCGGCAAGCGGGTGGCATGTTGCTCGCGGCGCTCGGGCAGGGCGGCAAACCGCCCCAGATCCCGGTGTGGGCCTTCGCCGGGCAAATCCTCGGCGCGTTCAACGACCCTGATGGGGCGGAACGCTTCAAGAGCCTGGCGAACCTGGATATAGAGGCCGGTGAAGGCCTCGGCATGGATGGCGCCGGCTTCGAGGTGCGCATCGTGGACGAAGACGCCAAGATCGGCATCAACACCGCCGGGCGTTCGTCTTTCGGCGCGCGCGACGTGGCGCGGCAGCTGATTGGGCTGATCGGTGGGCCGCAATACGACCCGCTGTTTGAACGGCGCTCGGAGGCGGGCGAGCGGAACACGCGCTTCGACGTGTGCGGTGCCATCATCGATTGGGTAGACGCCAATCAGGACCTCGAGAGCTGCGACACCACCTCGCAGGCCCAAACGGCCCCCGCCGAGGACTCGTACTACGTCAACTTACGGGACTCCTACAAACGCAAGAACGCGGCGTTCGATAGCCTTGAAGAGCTGCGGCTGGTGCAGGGGGTGGGGGACGATTTCTGGGCGACTTTCATCGAGCCCGATCCGGATGATCCGGACCAGCGCCCCGTCAGCATCTGGTCCCAGGGCAAGATCAACATCAACACGACGAGCCCGCGGACGCTGCTCTCCCATGTTTGCGCCTGGGCGGTGCCCGCGACGCCGCTGTGCAACGACATGACCGGCGCTTTGCCGGCGTCGTTTCTATCGATGATGAGCCTGGCGCAGGGCATGTTCTCGGGTATTCCAGTATTCCGGTCAGCCGCGCAGCTGCGCGAGGCGCTCGAGGGGAAAGGTGACTTTGCCAGCTTCCTCACGACCGCTGGCATCCAGCCGATCACCTTTCTTTCGGCCAAGGGCTTCGAAGGCGGCTTGTCCCTCGAGAGCAAAGTCTTCAGCATCCACGCCGAGGGCTATGTGCGGCAGGGCAAACGCGAGACCCGCGTCAAGATCATGACTGTGGTCGACTTTCGCAAGGCCCCGACCGTGGAGAGCCTGCTGAACCAGGCTCTGGCGGGCGCGGCCGGCTCCGGCGCGCCATCAACCGGTGCGGCTCCGCCCGCCACGACCAGCTCGAGCACCGGTCCGGCGGTGGGCATCAGCGGTGCCCTGGTACCGAGTACAGCAGGAAGAGTAGTGTATTACCGTGTCAACTGAAGGCGCGGTGGCAGAGCTTTTATGGCGAGACTAGTTGGAATTGATGTGCGCGCTACCCATGTGCGCGTGGCGCTGCTCGGGACGCAGTATCGCGGCGTCAAGCTGCTCGGCTATCGCGAGGCGCCGCTCGGGAGCCCGCGCGAGTTGGAGGAAACACTGCGGCTCGTCGGTTTGCCGCTCGTCCAGCAAGGCGAACATGTCGCGAGCTGCATCGCCGGGGATCAGCTGTTCATTCGCGACATCGACCTGCCGGCGACCGCCCAGAAGCAGCTGAGCGACGTGGTGCCGTTCGAGATCGAGGCGCAAGTGCCGCTCGACATCGACGAGCTCTGTTTCGATTACCGCCTGCTGGATCGCAAGGTGGGGCAGACAGGCATGACGGTCCTAGCGGCGGCGACGCGAATCTCGGTGGTGCGGCAACACATCGATCTCGTGCAGCGTGCGCTCGGAGTGGAGCCGGAGCGCGTCGGCGCCGGATCCTTGCCTTTGTGCAACTTGGCGCAGGTCGTACCTGAGCTCCGAGGGCCGGGGCTCGTGGCGCTGCTCGACGTGGCCCTGGGGCAATCGGATCTCGTAATTCTCAGAGACGGGTTGCCGGTCTTTGCGCGTACCATCTCCACCGGCGCCGAAGCGGGCGGGCAGGCACTCGTGGCGGCCCTCCGGCAATCCCAAGCCGCCTGGCTGGCGCGCGGCTCCGAGCCCTTCCTGCGGCTCTTTTTGGCGGGAGCGGGTCCGGCCATCGATGGCGCGTCGGCGGTGCTGTCGCAGGCGCTCGGC
>JAYWEH010000730.1:0-16163 GCA_043780025.1 Deltaproteobacteria bacterium | reverse complement strand
GCCTGCTCGAGCAGGCGCTGTCCGCGGCCTTCCAGGCATCGCTGACGGCAGAGGAGGCGCGACCGACGCGATTCCGGCTGCTCCTCACGAACGTCGGGGATCTGCCCGAGGGCGGCGTGCCCAACGTCGGCGTGTTACGTCTGAAGTTCGATCACAGTCGCCCCCTCAATGCGGACCAACTGCGCCGGCTGGCGCCCGCGGTGCCGTTCGAGACCGCGTTGATCGGCGCCCAGGCAGAGGGAGACAAGCTGCGTATCTGGGGTGTCGCGCATTCGGGCCCAGCCTGGCTCGCTCCCACGTGGGGCGGGCGCAGCCCAGTCCCGATCTGGACTCACGATCCGATCGTGCACGTGACGGCGCCCGGCAAACTGGCGGTGCGGAGCGCAGGGCGACTCGTGGGCGCGCTCGAGCGGGGGCTGTTGATCGATACGACGCTGGACGTGTTCGAATCGGGTTGGTTGACCCAATTTTTCGAGCGCGAGCGCGAACAAGTTCGCGCGGCACACGACGCTCAGCAGGCCCACAGCCAGGCCCCGACCTCGGTCGAACCCTCGTTGGTGGGGCAAATGGTGGAACACCTGCTGCGCCGCACGATCCAGCTCGTGCGCGGCGCGCGCCACGGCGGCATGTTCCTGGTGGTCGACACCGAGCGCGGCGCGACGGAGGCGTTGCGCGGGCTGCGGCTCAAGTATCGCTTCTGGGACGACGAGCCGTCACGCCGCTACCGTAGCCTGTTGTTCGAGATCCTGGCGGTCCTGGCTGCCCGCAGCGTTAAGCCGTCCGTGGGTTGGGCGGACTTCGTCTCGGATACCAGCCCGGAACTCGAGCGGCTCGAGCGCGCCGTATTCGAACTGAGTCAGGTCATGGCCAATCTGGCCGCCGTGGATGGTGCGGTGGTGCTCGACAAGCGCTTCGCGGTGCTCGGTTTCGGCGCCGAAGTTTCAGCGGAGCTCGCGACACCCACTCGCATCTTTCGCGCGCTCGATCTGGAAGGCCAGAGCCGCGAGGTCGATGACATCGAGAACGTCGGCACGCGCCATCGCGCGGCCTATCGCTTCGTCAACGATCACCCCGAGGGCCTGGCCGTGGTCATCTCGCAGGACGGCGGCGTCTCTTTCGTGGCGAATCACCAGCGAGATGTCGTGTTCTGGGAGCAATCCCTGAGCCCGTGACCACGAACAGGGCTAAAATAGCGGACTAGCTGCCGTTGCTGCTCGGACGCTGCGACGAGCGGGGCTGCCAGACCAGCGATTCGATCGCGCTGATCACCGCCACCTGAATATGCAGCCGGCGTGATTCGTTGATGGGGCCGCCGTTGTTCTCGGCCAGCGTGAAGCGGTCAAATACGCGCGAGGCGACGGTGCTGACCTCGGAACGCTCGACGCTCACCTTCTGATTGGAGAGTGCCCGAGCCAGGGTAAAGAGCAGACCGGAGCGATCATCGGTCTCGACTTCGAGGGTGCACAGCGCGCCCTCCTCGTCCTCGATGAAGCGGACGCGCGTGTCATGAGATGTTCCCGCGGGTTCGGGTTGCGGCACGGGCAGGGCTTGCGAGGCGTCGATCTTGCCCGCCAACAGCTCATGCAGCGTGCTCGAAATCTGCGCCGCGATGTCGCTCGCCGCGGAGGTATCCATGAGACGACCGCGCTGGGGCTGCAGGCGAAACAGGTCGAGCACTTCCCGCTCGCCGCTCTGGAGCTTGCGCGTGTAGGCCTCGGCGTGGACGATGTCGAAGCCCTGCAGGCGCAAGGCGGCCGCGATGTTCGAAAACAGCCCCGGCGCATCTTCCGCCACGACGCAGATGCCCAAGGCGTCCCCTTCCACGGGGACCACGCCGATGCGCGCGGGGCTATTGCCACGCGCTCGGGCGATGAACGCGTGGGCGCGGATCTCGTCTGCGCGGTAGCGACTTCGGTAGCTACTCGGCAGTGAGGCGCTGAAGCTTTGCGCCCACGTGTCGTCTTCGCTGGACATCTTCGGGGCACCATAGCCCGCATTCGTGGCCTAGGGTTCTCAAAAGCGTTTCGTCCATGAGTCGCACGAGTGCTCCACAATACCGATGAGATCGCATCGACGCGGAGGATCGCGGCACAAACTGGCAAGCCACGTGCTCCGAGACGCGCACGAATCTGAACGCGCTAGCGCGGTTTTTAATCGCCTTTGTGTGGCTTGCGTTACGGTCTTTGGGCCGATGAAGCGGGCTTGGACGGTACGTAACCCCGCTGCGGCGAGGGCATCGGCGGAGGTGGCCCTGGATCGTTTCCAAGGCGTAACAACCAAAGTGCCCCAATGCCCGCGCTCGCAATGAGCACTGCTCCCACGAGGAGCCAGGGCCAGACCGCTCGCTTGTTGGCCCGGGCCGCGCCCTGCGGCTCGGAGAGCGTCGGTGTCAGCACGCGCGGGCTGGGTGCTTCAGGCCGTTGTGGCATTTCTGCGGTACCGGAGATGGGTTTGGCCGGCGCCCGTGCAGGCAATGGGACCGTCCCTCCCGCAGCGACGACCGGTACCGCGCCCTTCGGCGACGCCACCGGCGAGGGCGGGCGCGGCGACGGTATCGCGACGCGGCCCTGAAAGTTACTCATCTCCGCGGTCCCGAGCGGCCTGGGAGACGAGACCACCGGTACTTTTTCGGTGCCGGCGCGGGTGAGCACGCGCGCCGAACGCTCACCGAGCGACGCCGTTGCTGCGATGTGGCCCGCCACGCTCAGCTGCCCCGTAAACGCCGACAGCGCTCTGCGCATGTCGAGAGCGGTATCAAAGCGCCCGTTGCGATCGGGCGCCATGGCACGCGCTATCAGATTGAGCAGCCCCTGGGGCAGACCGGCGCACAACTCCTGCAACGGCACGACTTGCCCGGCGATCACCTGCTGAGCTACCGCCAACGGCACGCTGCCCTTTGCTGGTAGCGCGCCACTCAGCATTTCGTAGAGCATCACCCCCACCGAATACAGGTCGCTGCGCACGTCGACCTGATCGGCGGAAAACGCTTGCTCGGGAGCCATGTATTGCGGCGTGCCCATGACCATGCCCGGCCGAGTCAGGGACTGGAACTCGGGCGAGGCCTTCACCTTCGCGATACCGAAATCCAGGATCTTCGCGATCTGCCCCACGCCTTCGGTCGACAAGAAGACGTTGTCCGGCTTCAGATCGCGGTGCACCACGCCGAGCGCGTGCGCACACTCCAGCCCCAGCAAGATCTGTAGCCCCATGTCCACCGCGAACTCGCGGCTGAAACGCTTTTCCCGCTCGAGCTTCTGTTGCAGGGCTTCCCCCACGAGCAGCTCCATCACGAGGTAGGGGCGGCCGTCGGGGAGTTGATCGACGTCCGTGACGCGGATCACGTGAGGGCTGCGCAAGGTCGCGGAAACTTGGGCTTCGCGCCGGAACCGATCCGCGACCGTCGGCACTTTCGCCAGCTGGGGCAGGAGCACCTTGAGGGCGAGGGGCGTGCCCAGGCCAGCATGGCTGGCCTCATACACGCTACCCATGCCGCCCACCCCGATCCGGCGGACGATGCGGTATTTGCCGCCCACGAGCTCGCCAACCTTAAAATCCATGCTGCCGGAACGGTGATACCGGAGGAACGGCCGCGGCGCCACGGAGCATTCCAAGGTTGACGGCGGCGCCGTGGGTTTCTACTGATCACACCGTGGTGGCGTGGCATTTTGCGGATCGTTTCATCGCCAGCGCGCGGCTCCTGAAAAATCCGCTGTGCGTCGGGCTGGACCCTCATCTCGAGCGCATCCCTGCTCCCTTCGGGGTGCGGGTCGACGACCTGGCGAGTGACCAGACGGCGGATGGCGTGCAGGCTTTTTTCGAAGCCGTGATTGACGCTTGCGCGGGCAAGGTCCCGATCGTCAAACCTCAGATCGCGTTTTTTGAACAGCTCGGCTGGCGCGGCATTCGGGTGCTGGAAGCGCTCGTCAATCGAGCCCGCGAGCGCGGTTTGCTCGTGCTGCTCGACGCCAAGCGCGGGGATCTGGCATCCACCGCGCAAGCTTATGCGCAGAGTTACCTGCTGCCGAACAGCCCGTGCCGCGCGGACGCGATCACGCTCAACCCGTACCTCGGCATGGACAGCTTGCAGCCGTTTCTGGATGCCTCGCGCGCGCATGGCGTGGGCTTGTTCGTGCTCGCTCGCACCAGCAATCCAGGGGCAGCTCACTTCCAGAGCCAGTTGATTGACGGCGTGCCGCTCTACGAGCGCGTGGCAGAAGCGCTCGTGCCCTCGGCGCAGGAGCTGTGCGGGGAAACGGGTTGGTCCAACTTGGGGGTCGTCGCCGGCGCCACATATCCAACAGAGAGCGCGCGGCTGCGCCGCGTGTTGCCGAACGCTTTGTTTCTGGTGCCGGGCTATGGCGCCCAGGGCGCGTCCGTCGGCGCGACACTCGCCGGTTTCATGCCGCGGGGCGACCACCTGGAGGGGGGCATGGTGAGCTCCTCGCGCGGCATCCTGTTCGGGGACGGGCCTCTGGCGCAAGACCTCGACGAGTGGCGCAGCGCCTTCAACGCGAGGCTGGACGATGCCCGACGCGAGTTGTCCGAGGCCGTCCTGTTGAAGCCGGAAAAAGCCACGCTGCGGCTGCGCACGATCTGACGTCGCCTCGGCAAAGTCATGGCCGCGACGAAAACCAAGAGCGATTGCGCCGCGGCCATCCTGGAGCTGAAGCGCCTCGGCACCAAGGCCACGCGCGACGGCATGGCTCGCTACGCCATTCCATCCGACAAGGCCTTCGGCGTACCCGTCGGCGTGCTGCGAAAGCTCGCCAAGAAGCTCGGCCCCGATCACGATCTGGCCACCGCGCTCTGGGACAGCGGCTGGTACGAAGCACGCATGCTCGCGTGTTTTGTCGACGAGGTCGAGCGCGTCACGCCGGCTCAGATGGACCGCTGGTGCAGCGACTTCGACAACTGGGCCATCTGTGATACCGCGTGCTTCCACCTGTTCGATCACACGCCTCACGCCTTCGGCAGGGTCAAAGTGTGGGCGAAGCGCAAAGGCGAGTTCGCCCGGCGCGCGGCTTTCGCGTTGCTCGCCAGCTTGGCGCTGCACGACAAAGCGAGCCCGGACGCGCCATTTTTGGCCTGTTTTCCACTGATCGAAGCGGCTGCAACGGATGAACGGAATTTCGTAAAAAAGGCCGTGAGCTGGGCATTGCGCGGTATCGGCGCGCGCAATCCAAGTCTCCACGCGAGCGCGCTCGAGCTCGCCAGACGGCTCGCCGCGTCCGAAGAAACCACGACGCGCTGGATCGGCAAAGACACGCTCCGCGACCTGAGCCGGCCGTTACTGGCCAAACGCTTTGCGGCGAAGAAGAAGCGGTCGTCGCGTGCCAGCACCTAGGCGAGAGCACCGGTCGTTGCTCGCATTGGTGCTCGCGGGCTGCGTTCAGTCGTCAGCCAGCGTGCAGGGGCCCGTGCTACCACCGCAGCCGGCAGGCCTCCCAAGGGCCCTCTCGGGCAGGTGCGAAGGATCGGTGGCGCGGCGCTTGCAACGACGGCTCGTATGCATTTGAAAGCCGCTCTGGTTCCTGCTCTCGGTGTGGCGTCCGCCGTTGCGCTTTTCGGTCTGGTCGCCGCCTATCGCGGTCGCGCGCTGCCGCGCAGCCCAGCACGGCCAAAGCTCGATGCCCTGCGCACCAGGACAATTGGGTCCGCTGCACGGCGCGCGGAAAATCCACAAATGGACGGCCTTCTGGCCCCGCACGCGGCGCTCCCGCTGGCGTTTTGGGATTCAGGCCCCGACTCGGAAGAGCGCATCGGGCTGGGGGTTGGTGCGGACGCGGACGAGGCCGTGGACGGCGATGACGGCGCTAACCCTGAGGAAATTGCCGAGGCGTACGCAGCGAGCGCGGAGTGGTTGGCCCGCGCGACCGAAACGCCACCGTCGGATGGCGATGCCTTTGACCTGGCCGACGACGATCCGGCCGAGATCGCGGCCGATTCGACCTCGATGATCAGCGACGCTTCCCGGCTGGCTGCGTTCGGCCTCGAAGAACAGGACGAACAGGACGACCCGAGAGAGGACGAACGCGACTGACACGGCGATGACCGGCTTGACCACGCACAATCGCCACAGCGCCACGGTGCAATCTAGCGTCGTGTAGCGACGCACTCGCGACGCGACGAGCCCACAGACCGCTCGAGAGCGCCTTGCGCCGTTCGCTGCGGCAAGAACGGTTGGCATCGCTATTGCTCTGAGTTGAAGCATGAAAGCTTTCTTCTTTATTCCTCTTTGCTTCCTTGGTGGCTCATTAGCCTGTTCCGAAGACGACCCGGCCGAGACGCGAGACGGTTTCTGCAATCGCTGGGCGACTGCCGCCTGCAGCGCATCCGTGGTCTCCGCCTGCCAGGCCGCAGATGCCGATGCCTGCCGGCTGAGCCAGGAACGTGTGTGCCTCGGGCTCGTACCGAGCGATGGCTTTGTGGCGGACTACGCCGATAGCTGTATCCAGGCGGTGGAGGGCGCCTATGCCGACGCCGATCTCAGCGCGGCTGAGCTGAACACCGTGGTGCGGCTCGGTCCGCCTTGCGAGCGTCTGGTGCGAGGCCCGCGCGGCGAAGCCGAGTCTTGCACGTCCGATCTGGACTGCGACGGCCCGGGCGGCTTTGGGTGTGTGTTCAAAGGCTCAGAGATCACCGGTAGCTGTCAGGAACCCGTCGTGGTGGAGCCGGGCCGCGACTGCGGCGCCGACGGCGCTGTGTGCACCGAGGGCTTCTACTGCGACGAAGACGACTGCGTCGAGGGAGGCGCGACGGGCGAAGCGTGTGGGCGCACCGAAGAGTGCAGCCTCGGGTTCTGCGGCCCGAACGACGTGTGCAGCGCGGGCTTCGACATCGACACGCCATGCGCGAGTGACGAACAATGCGCGTCGGGGCTGTGTTATGAGTTTTCTGACACCGAACGGGTCTGCACGGACCGCGTGCGCCTGTCGCGCACCGACCCCATCTGCGAAACGCTGCGCTGAAAGCCAGTAAGCCACTGTGCAAGGCAAGCCCGGCAGGGGGGGGCGATGGCGAACCGGTTTGGCCAATTTGCGAGCGGTGTCACAGATTCCGAACGTATCGGCCATAGCGAGAGGGGCCCGGCTTCGTGCTCGGCCCTCTCCCTATGACCCTGCCACTCTTGGATGACGAAGCGCGACGGCGTTTGATGGCGGCCGCCCGCCCCCGCCGCAGCTTGCCGCTGCTCGAAACACTGCCTTCGCGGGTGCGACATTTGCCGCTGCTCGAGCAGGCTCGTCCCCAGGATCGAGCGGCCCGGCCTGTCCACGCCGTCTGGGAGCTCACGCTGCGCTGCGACCTGGCCTGCCGCCACTGCGGATCGCGCGCTGGCCGAGCGCGCCCGGACGAGCTCACGCTGAGCGAGGCGCTCGACCTGGTGACGCACCTGGCCGACCTCGGAGTGACCGAGGTCACGCTGATCGGGGGCGAAGTCTATCTTTATCACGGCTGGACCGAAGTGGTGCGCGCCGTGCGCGCCCAAGGCATGAGCTGCGCCGTAGTGAGCGGAGGCCAAGGCATCACGGCCAAGGTCGCGCGTGACGCACGCGCGGCAGGCGTGCAAAGCCTCTCCATTTCGCTAGACGGCGAGACAGCCACCCATGATCGGTTGCGCGGCAAACGAGGCGCTCATGCCAAGGCGTTGGCAGCGCTGCGCCATGCTCGCGATCACGGCATCCCCGTCGCGGTCAACACGCAGATCAACCGCCTGAACATGCACGAGCTCGAGGCCATCGCGGACCGCATACTCGAGCACGACTGCCATGGCTGGCAGATGCAGCTCACCGTGCCAGCGGGGCGCGCCGCCGATGAACCAGACGTGCTCCTGCAGCCCTACGATCTGCTCGCGCTGTTCCCGCTGCTCGCGAGCCTGGAAGAGCGCTTGACCCGCGCGGGGGTGAAGTTCTTGCCGGGCAACAACATCGGCTACTTCGGCCCCTACGAGCAGCGTTTTCGCGGTCGCCTGCGTTGCCCGAGCGACGCCTCCTGTAGCGCGGGCCGTTCGGTGGTCGGTATCGAGGCCAACGGCGACATCAAGGGCTGCCCCTCACTGCCCACACGCGGCTGGGTCGGCGGCAACGTGCGCGACCACGCTCTGCAGGAGATCTGGGAGAAATCCGCGGCACTCCGCTACACGCGCGATCATAGCCCGGATCGCCTGTGGGGCTTCTGCGGCACCTGTTATTACGCCGAGGAGTGCCGCGGCGGCTGCACCTGGACGGCCGCGACGTATTCAGACCGCCCCGGCAACAACCCATTCTGCCATCACCGCGCGCTGATCGGGCAATCCGAAGGCTGGCGTGAACGCGTCGTGCAGACAGCGCCGGCACCCGGCGAGCCCTTCGACCTCGCGCGCTGGGAGATCATCCGCGAGCCCTGGCCGATTCATCAGCAAGAGGAGAGATCATGAAGCGACTCATCACGTGTTCCAGCTGCCAGCGTTACATCCGGGTGCATGAAACGTCGTGCCCATTTTGCAGCGTCGCGGTACCTATCGCCAAGGCAGCGCCCACCCGAGCCGCCAACCCCCGCGGCCGTTCGCGCGCGGCCGTATTCGCCGTGCGCGCCGCGCTCGCAGCGGGCGCTGCACCGGGGCTGCTCGGTTGTGGAGGAGAAGGGGACACGGGGACGCGTGACACTCAACGCGATTTCGTGGCTGCAGGTGGCAATGCGGGCTCAGCGCCACAGGCCTCGGGCACCGGTGGCACCGGCGGCACCGCTGACGTAGCCAATCCGAGCGGCGGCAGCGGTGGCACGCTCGATCTTGGGACCAACGCGGGCAGCGGCGGCGAGCCCGAAGAAACGCAAACGGCGGACGCCGGTGCCGAGCCCGATGGCGGTTTCGCTCCGGTGCCGATCTACGGCGGCGTATTTCCCGATCCCACGCGCCGCGCGCGCGTGTGACGCCGCGCTGTTTTCAGCAGTGTTCGGTGTAGAAGGCCACCAGCGCCTCGAGTGCCGCGGGGTTGAAGTCCCCCTCCCAGGGCTCCGCGAACGCGGCTTCTGCCGAAGGGCGCGCGTGCATCATGTGATCGATGCCCGCGAGCTCGAGGTAGCGGCCGCGCGGCGCTAGCTTCGCGATCTGCTGCGAGTCGGCGGCAAAGCTCAACCAATCGGAGCTGCCGTGCAGCGCCAACACCGGGCACTGCACCCTGGCCCACGCTGCCGCCACATCGGAACGGTTCAGCTCTTGAAAGAACGCGGCCACGCGCCCGTGCACGTAGCGGCCGCTAAAATTGACCGGATCCAGGTCTCGCAGATCGGGGCGCCGCTCGAACGCCTGCTCCGGCGTCAGACCGAGATCGAACACGAGCGCGTGTAGCGCGTCGAGCCGCTCCAACTTGCGCCCGAGCTCGGGGCCCTGTTGCCCGGCGAGAGCATATTGGCGCTCCGATGCCGTGCGCATGCCGTCGCGCCAGCGCCGCACCGACGTGCCCCAGACGGCAACGCCGGCCCAGCTGTCTCCTCGGAGCACCAGCGGCGCCAGGATGCCGCCCAGGCTGCGCGCGTAGACGCAGTGCCCGTCGGCACGCACGCGCGGATGCCGCCGGAAATACTGACTCGCCGCTTGCCACATCTCGAGCTCCGCCTGCAAATCGAGCTCGGTACACAGCGGGCCCTCGCTGTCACCAAGGCCGCTGCGGTCGACGCGCAACGTCGCGAAACCCGCGCGCGTCAAGCCTCGCACCAGCGCGAGCCGCGCGCTTCGAGGTTCACTCGGGTGCTCTTCCGAGAGCCACGCCGCTCCCGGCAACATCCAGATCGCGACCGACGCCCGGACATTGTCAGGGAACGTCCACACAGCACGCAAGCGGTGCTCCCGCCAGTTGACCTCGTCGAGCACGACTTCTCCAGCGTCCAGCTGCTCGAGCGGCAGCGCTTCGGGCTGTATGGTTAGCTCCAGAGACTGCGCCCCGCGCTGCATGAGTAGCGGCACGGGCTCGTGCGAGGGCAAGCGCGCAATGAGCGCCGCCAGCTCGCCGAGGTCCTGTGTCGCCGTCGAGCCAATGCTGAGGAGAGCGTCGCCCACTTGCACGCCGGCGCGGTCCGCCGGTGATCCGGGGTCCACCCCTTCAATCCAGAGCCGATGGCCAGGGAACGAGGCGCGATTGTCTCGGAATAGATCGAGGCCCAAGTGCGAGCGGCGCGGCAACGAGGTCATCTGCCGCTGAATGTAGCGAACTGCCCCCCCTCGGGGCCAAGTCCACGAAAATGGTGGAGCAATGGCAGTGGCAATTTGCGGGTACGGCTCTTGCAGACCTCAAACCGCGAAAGCTGCGCGAGCCCGACGCGGGGCTCATTCTCAGCAAACCGCCACTCGAATTTCACAGCCATCTCGCAGTAACGCCCCGGTGCGGCGGAACTGCCCAGCTCTGGAGGTCCCCTTGTCTGCGCACCCGCATCTCTATAAATCGCCAGCCTCTGACGAAACGATCCGTTTCTGGGAGATCGTCAGGGAAGATTTGGACGCTCACGATGGCGACTGGTCCCGGGCGGGTTTCCAAGCTCTGTTTGTGTACCGCTTTGGCGTATGGCGGATGCGCGTCAAACCGAAGGCGTTGCGTGCGCCGCTCAGCGTGATGTGGCGCACGTTGTTCGCGATGGTGCGGAATTTTTACGGAATTGAGCTGCCGTTTTCGGCGCGGGTCGGGCGCCGCGTGGTGTTCGAGCATCAGCACGGCATCGTCGTGCACGGGAATACGGAAATCGGCGACGATTGCATCCTGCGTCAGGGCGTCACTCTCGGCATCCGGCGGCTGGATCGTCTCGCCGAGGCGCCCAAGTTGGGGCGCGGCGTCAACGTCGGAGCCGGCGCCAAGATCCTGGGCAACGTCGTCATCGGCGACCATGCCGAGATCGGCGCCAATGCCGTGGTGTTGAGCGACGTTCCAGCACGCACGCTGGTCGTCGGCGTCCCCGCGCATCCGGTATCGCGGCGCGGGAACGCTGAACGCATTCTACTGCCCGTGCGGATGTCAGGCTGACGGCGCGGGCACTGGGGCTCCGTCGCCCGCTAACACCACGGCGGCGTCGAGCGCCACCGCGGCTGCGTGCACCGTGGCCGCGATGCGAATCGCGTCGATCACCGCGTCGGTGGAGAGCCCTCCCTCCGTGACGGTCTTTTCGTGTGCACGCACACACGTGTCGCAATCATTGATCGCGCTGACGGCCAGGGAGAACAGCTCGAAATCGAGGCGATTGGTGGCGGGCTTGGCCAGGCGATTCATACGCAAGCGAGCCGGCTTGTCTCCGTACTCGAGTTTTTCGATGCGGTGACGGAAGCGGTAGAACACGTTGTTCATACCCATCAGCGCTGCCGCTGCGACAGCGTCATCGACGGTCGCATCGCCCACTTCGCGCCGCGCCTCTTCGATCAGCGCTCCGCTGAGCTCGGCGTTCCGAGACGCGAGCCCGGCGGCCACCGCCACACCCCAGCGTTGCTCGGGCGTTAGAGCGCCTCCGGAGAGCACCGCTTGCAGGTTCAACTTGATGTCTTTGGCTGCTTCAGGCAGCCGTTCGCGCAGGCTCGCTAGCGTTTCCATTTTCAGCCCTCCAGGGTGGCTTCACCCTTCTTCCAGTTGCAGGGGCACAGCTCGTCGGTCTGCAGCGCATCGAGCACACGCAACACCTCGTCCACGTTGCGCCCGACGCTCAGGTCATTCACGCTCACATGGCGAATCACGCCGGTCGGATCCACGATGAACGTCGCGCGCAACGGCACGCCATCTTCGCGGTGCAGCACGCCAAGCGCTTGCGATAGCTCGCGCTTGGTATCCGCCAACATCGGGAACGGCAATGAACGCAGATCCGGATGATCCTTGCGCCAGGCCAGATGCACGAAATGCGTATCGGTGCTGGCGCCCAGCAGCTGCGTCTCACGGTCCCTGAAATCGCCATTGCGGCGCCCGAACTCCGCTATCTCGGTGGGACAGATAAACGTGAAGTCCATCGGCCACAAAAACAACACCTTCCAGGCGCCCGGAAAGCTCGCATGGCTCAGCTCCGCAAATTCCTTGCCTTTGTCCAGGCTCACGGCCGCCGTCAATTTGAACTCGGGCAGGCGGTCTCCAACGGTCAACATGGGTTCTTTCTCTTCCTTTTTTTGGCCGCGCACGACCGCGCGGGCTGAAAGGAATATGCCGGTTACAGTCGCCCGTCGCTAAGGCATGTTTTGAGTTACGGAGATAGGCTCACCCTATCAGTCCGGAACTGTACCGCTCGCGAGCGCGCTGGCGTCAAAAACTCTCGGCTAGAAATAGCCCGCGGCCCCCGGCCCGTACGGGGAAATCATTTCGCTTCGGGCAAACTTTCGCTAGGCCCTGTCCCATGAAAGACAGGCGCAATTTCTTGCGAGGTGCTCTGGGTCTCGGTGCCGCGTTGGCCGTCCCCACACTGGCAGCGCGCGCCGCCGCGCAGGGCAACGCCCCGACCGGCAAGAAGCTGGGCTACGCGCTGGTCGGCCTCGGCAGCTTGTCCGAGCACCAGATCGCCCCGGCGCTGTTCGAAAAGACCAAGCGGTGCAAGCTCACTGGCCTCTGCAGTGGCCACCCCGACAAGGCCAAGCAATGGGCGCAGAAGTACGGCGTCCCCGAAGCCAACATCTACGATTACAAAAACTTCGACCAGATCAAGAACAACCCCGAGATCGACGTGGTCTACGTGGTGTTGCCGAACTCGATGCACGCCGAATACACGATCCGCGCGGCAAAGGCCGGCAAACACGTGTTGTGCGAGAAGCCGATGGCCGTCTCCGTCCCGGAGTGCGACGCCATGATCGCGGCGTGCAAGGCGGCGGGCCGCAAGCTCGCGATCGGTTACCGGCTGCATTTCGAGCCGAACAACCTGGAGCTCGTGCGCCTCGCGCGGGAAAAGACCTTCGGAGCCGTGAAGGTGATCGAAACGGCGGCGGGCTTCCCCATCGGGGATCCCAAGCAGTGGCGCCTGGACAAGGCGCTCGCCGGCGGTGGCTCGCTCATGGACATCGGGATCTACGCCTTGCAGGCGGCCCGCTACATCTCCGGAGAAGAGCCGGTCTCGGTGTCGGCGACGATGAGCATCACCGATCCGTTGAAATTCAAGCCGGGCGTCGATGAATCGATGTTGTTCACGCTGAAGTTTCCGAGCGGAGTGGTAGCCCACTGCGCCTCGAGCTACGCCGTCGGCCTCAACCGGTTTCGCGGCAGCGCCGAACAGGGGTGGTTCGAGCTCTCACCCGCGCTCAACTACACCAACATCAAGGGCCGCATGAGCGCGCGCGGCACCATCACGGAGTTCAACTTCCCCCCGATCGATCACTTCGCCGCGGAGATGGACGATTTCGCCGCCTGCATCCTGGAGGACAAGGCGACTCGAGTGCCGGGTGAGGAAGGCCGGCGCGATCAGCGCATCATGGCCGCGATCTACAAGTCCGCCGCCACGGGGCGAACCGTTACCTTGTAGTGGTTCAGAGCCGCAGCCGCTCGAGGTAGCTCCGAAGCGGCGGGGAGTCCTTCGACACCGGCGCCAGGTACAGCGCTCGGCGCGGCTCATCGCCGCAAACCACATCTGCCAATCCAGCCGGTAATGATACGGCGTGATCCAGCAGGGCGCGCGCGCTGGATCGCCGGGTTTGCAGGGCAGCTCGTACTCCTGCTAGACCAGCTCAGCTGAATCCGCGGGCACGTCGGGGCGCGGCCAGCGCGCGCCCTCGATCACGATCTGGTGCCGCAGCCTGCCCACGCTGCCGAAGGCGCCATAGCTGTTGACCAGGCGCAGCGGATCGAAGCCGGTGTTCATGCGTTGGCGCGGACTGAGCATGTTGGCAATGGGGTTGAGGCTGAGCAGCCCGACCACCACACACAGGCCGATGGTGACCACGCGGCGAGGCAGTGACAGCGCGTGAGGCTCCGGGTGTGAGGCGTAGCGCACGACGGCCCTCGGCAAGACGCGCACCAGTAGTGCATCGTCAAAGCAAGCGATGGCGAGGACCAACGTGAGCCAGTTGAGAAAGGACAGGTTGCCGCTGGCGATGAGCGACAGCTGAAATAGCACCGTGAGCCCGGCCGCAACGTGCCGCACGCGGCGCGGACCGAACAAGCCGAACGGCACACACAGCTCGACGAAATGATTGAACAGCACACCGACGGCGTGAAACCACTGCGGCGCCTGGTGCAAGAGCCAGCTCAGCGGGTGCGGGTTGGGCTGCGTCTCGTAGTGGTGGACGAGGCAGGTGAGGTCTCTCCAGCAGTCGTCCCCGCGGATCTTGATCAGCCCCGCCCCCCAACATCAGCCGGAACAACAGCCAGCGGTACAGCCACAACACCGGCAGGGGCGGCAGCTCCCGGGCACGGGGCCACGGTTCCAGCGCGGGGCTCAGAAAGATCGCGAGAAAGCCGGCCTCGAGCAAAAGGATCTCCCAGCCGTAGCCATGGAAGATCTGGCCCGTGTGCACGAAGCTGCCGTAGCTGAGCCACAGCACGAGGCAGAGCGGCGCGTTGGACCATCCAAATGCGAGCAGCAGCGAGAGAATGAAACCGGTGACCGCGAGGCCCAATACGAAACCATCCGACGCATCGATCCAGAACAGGCTCGGCACGTTCACCAGCGCTGCCGCACGACTCGGCGCCGTCTCGGAGGCGCGCTCGAGGAAACGCCGAATCGGTAAGAGCCCGCGACTACCGAGCAACGGCAGGGCCTGCGCAATCAGGATCGCGAACGCCACGGTATAAATGGCTCCGAGCGTACGCAATAGCAGAAAACGCGAGAGCACCACTCCGCTCACGCCCTCGAACCACCAGCGCTGGCGCAGCGTTTCGGTCACGTCAGTGCTCGATTTGTTCGAGCCAGCGTTCGAGCAAGGTCGTACCGGCGGTGCGCAGGGCATCGCCCGCTTCACGGACGCGGCCGCGCAGGGCCGGAATGTCGATGCCGGCGGAGGCGAGCTCCCCGGCGTGGCCGATCAACCAGCGCTCGAACGACCGTGCCTCGACCTCGGGGTGAAACTGCAGGCCGAGCAGGTTTTCGCCCACACGGAACGCCTGATTTTCGTACAGAGCGGTGCTCGCGAGGCGCTCGGCGCCTGCAGGCAGGTCAAACGTGTCACCGTGCCAATGCACGACGGGTTGTCCTTCGAGCGCGGCGAGACACGAGGCCCTGCCCGCGCGGGTGAGCTCGACCGGCGCGCAGCCGATCTCTTTCTGCCCACCTGGGTAGACGCGAGCCCCGAGTGCTTTGGCCATCAGCTGGGCGCCGAGGCAAATCCCGAGCGTCGGACGCCGCGCAGCGAGGCGGCGTTGCAGGAGCGCGAGCTCGCTGGCGAGAAACGGATAGGCGGCCTCCTCGTATACGCCGATCGGCCCTCCGAGAACGACGGCCAGATCGGCTTCGACCAAGGCGCTCGTCAGCGCGTCGACGCCGGCATCGACGACGCGCAGCTCGAAGCCATGGTCCACGAGCACCGCTTCGAAACTACCGAGGTCCTCGAACGCGACATGTCGGACCACACATGCGACGCCCGAAATACGCTTCGATCTCGACATGCTCAATTCTTCCGGAGACGGACCATTCCACGCCCCGAGGGTCGCGTCCACATCAGGGAGAGGACCTGCCGAGGCGCGGAGCCCGATCGTGTGCGCAAACGCCACAGTGGGTCACTGCGTTCGAGCCCGCGCCTGATGGGCTTACGGATTCATGATAGCGCCGAGCTGTCAGCGCGATAGCCAGAGAGTATTGGTACGGGGCGACACCGCGGCGGATAACAGGTTCATGCATCGCAAGGTTGAAACTAGACGGATGAGGTTCATCGCTAATACCCGAGTCGCGTGGGTCCTGATCATGGCAGTCGGGGGCTCGGCAACGCTGCTGGGCTGTTCGCCAAAGGCGACGGGTTCGGGGCCCGTCACCGTGACGTCGGACCCGGAAACGCCGACGTCGGGTCGCAAAGACGGAAGGCACTTCACCAATGATGATTGGTGGCCGAATCGGCTCGACCTGCGCGTCCTCAAGGAGAACGCCCCCCAGGGCGACCCCGTGGACGGCGATTTCGACTACGCGGCGGAGTTCGAGAAGCTGAACCTGGCCACGGTCAAGCAGGACATCGCGAAGTTGCTGACGACCTCGCAGGATTGGTGGCCCGCGGACTACGGTCACTACGGCGGGCTCATGATTCGCCTGGCCTGGCA
>JAYWEH010000729.1:0-32911 GCA_043780025.1 Deltaproteobacteria bacterium | reverse complement strand
GGACCGCGATGAAACTGACGACGCCGGCAACCCGCTGCCGCAAGGTTATGCCGAAGTCCTGCTCAACGTCACCAACCTGGGGGTGACGTCCAAGCTCTCGGGCAATTCAGGCCTGGTGTGGGTGACTCGCCTGTCGGACGGGGCCGCACAGGCCGGCGCCGAGGTATCGGTGCGTGAAGGTTCGGGCGCGGTGTTGTGGCGCGGCACGACCGACGCGGACGGCACGGTGGCCTTGCCCGGGCGCGCCGCGCTGCTGGCGAAGAGCCCAGCGGCGAAGTCCGCACAAAACACGGACGAAGAAGGTGAAGAAAGCGAAGGCGGCGGCGAACACGCACGGCTCTTGATCTTCGCGCGGCTCGGAGACGATATGACCTTCGTCGATCCCGATCGCACGGGCGCGTTCGCGCCCTGGAGCTTCGGCGTGCAGAATGACACGGTGCCGAAGGAATTCGCGCTGCGCGGCTTCTTGCACACCGATCGCGGCCTGTATCGGCCCGGTGACGCCGTGCAGCTGCGCGGGCTCGCCCGGCTCTTGAAGCTCGGCGGCGGCCTGTTTGTGCCGCCGGGCGCCAGCGCCGAAGTGATCGTCTCCGATCCGCGCGATCGGGAGCTGTCGAGGCGTCGCATCCCGCTCTCCAGCTTCGGTGGCTTCAACCTCACGCATGTGCTCGCGGAGACGGCGGCACTCGGGGACTACCGCGTGCGAGCCGTCTTGCCGCACGGCGAGTTCTCGGAGACGTTCACCGTGGAGGAGTTTCGCGCAGCCACCTTCGAGGTCGAGCTCCGCGCCAAGCAGAAGCAGCTGTTCGCGGGGGAGAGCGTGAAGGTGTCGAGCCTGGGGCGCTATTTCTACGGCGCGCCGGTGCGCAACGCCGACGTGACCGTGCGCGTACACAGCCGCGCGCGAAGCGTGGCGTTTGCGGGCTATGACGAATACTCGTTCTCGGACGAAGGCAGCCGTTACGGCTCCGTGCGGCCGTATGGGGACGAGGCGCTGATCACCGAACGCGCCTTGAAGTTAGACGACAAAGGCAGCGCGGAACACGAGATCGAATTGCGCGCCGAGCAGTTTGTCTCGCCCAGCACTCTCTTGATCAGCGCCACCGTGCAAGACGAGACCAACCAGACGGTGTCGGCCAATCTCACCTTGCCCTTGCACAAGGCCCGCTTGTACTTGGGCGTCGATTCGGGAGGTTGGGTGGCAGTTGAAAAGGCGCCCGAGCGCGTGCGCTTCGTGGCCCTCGATCCGGAGGGCAGACCGGTTTCGGCCACGGCCAAATACAGTGTGCAGAAAGAGAACTGGTCGTGCGCCTGGGAACGCTGGGGCTACCTCGGCAGCTATCGCTGCGAAGCGAAACCGGAGGTGATCGCCACGGGCCCGCTCGTGATCAGCGCCGACAAGCCGCTGGAGCAACACGTCACGTATCCCGGTCCGGGTGAATATTCTCTGCGCATCGAGGGGGTCGACGCGCGGGGCGAGGCCGTACGCGCCGCTCGCTCGATCTGGGTGTCGGGCGACGGCGAGAGCCAGTGGCGAGTCGACGATTCGGCGCGGTTTCAGATCGTCGCCGACAAAAACGAATACCGCGTCGGTGACACGGCCAAGCTGATCTTGCAGACGCCGACCCGCGGAGCGAGCGCACTGATCACGGTGGAACGGGACGGCGTGATCTCGCGTCGCAACGTGCCAGAGCTCGCGCCGGGCCAGCCCATCTCGATCCCGATCACCGAAGCCTTTGCGCCGAACGCCTTCGTCTCGGTGGTCTTGCATCGAGGCCGGACGGGTGAGGGAGCGCGCGGCTTGCCCAAGGCCAGCATGGGTTTGATCAACTTGCCCGTCAGCCACGCTGACAAGCGCCTGGTGGTCAAGGTCTCGACCGACCAAGCCGAATACCGCCCGGGCGGTCCCGTGAAGGTGCAGCTGCGCGTGACGGATACGAGCGGCAAGCCGGTGCGCGCGGAAATCGCCCTCGCCGCGGCCGACGAAGGCGTGTTGTCGCTGATCAATTTCAAGACACCCGATCCACTCACGACTTTTTTTGCGCCGTGGGGCCTCGCCGTGTCGACGGCGTCGCAATATGAACGCTTGACGCAGATCCCCGCGCCCGATCAAGAGCGTTACGTCACCGGCGGAGACAGCGCCGGCATGCCGGGCAGCCTGCGCTCTCGTTTTCGCGCGACGGCGTATTGGAACCCCGCGGTGCTCACCGACGCGCAGGGGGAAGCCACGCTGAGCTTCGACGCCCCCGACAATCTGACGGCGTTCCGGCTGATGGCAGTCGCGGCGGATGCCACCGATCACTTCGGCTCCGGGGAGCAGCGCTTCGTCGTGAACAAACCGCTGCAGCTGATCTCGGCGCTGCCCCGCTTCGCGTCGGTGGGCGATCGCTTCGAGGCGGCCGCGCTGGTGACAAACGACACCGGCCAAGCTGCGGTGGCCAAGGTACGCTTCGCCGTTGACGGCGCCGTGCTGATCGACCGAGCGGGCAACAGCGCGAACAGCGCAGAAAAGGAGATCTCATTGCCGGCGGCGGGCCGGCAGCGCGTGGCTTTCCCTGTCGTCGCGAAAGAGCCCGGCAGCGCTCGTTTTCGCTTTGCGGCTTCGATGCCGGGTCACGAGGACGGCCTCGAGCTCAGCATACCGGTGCAATATCCGTCATCCGAAGAGAGCCAGCTCCTCAGCGAAGGCATGACCCAGGCCAGCGTCAACCTCGCCGTGCGCCTCCCCGAGGGCATCCTCGCCAAGTCGGCGTACCTGGACATCTCTGTGGATCCGGACGGCCTCGCCGGCATCGAAGACGGTCTGCGCGATCTGGTGCAGTACCCCTACGGTTGCCTCGAACAGACGACGTCCCGCCTGATCCCGCTGGTCGCCGCCAAGGAGCTCACGCGATCGCTCCGGTTGGCCGAGATCGAAGGTGACAAGCTAGAGCGCTACATTCAGATCGCGTTGGCCAAGATCCTGCGCCACCAGACCGCGAGCGGCGGGTTTGGCCTGTGGCCGGGATCGGAGCCGGAGGCCTACCTCACGGCGTATGCGCTGTGGGGCATGAAGCTCGCCGGTGACGCCGGTTACGCGCTCGACGCTCCGGCGATCGCGCGCGCCACCGACTATCTGCGCATGCAGCTCAACATGGAGGCGCGCGCGGAGGCGGCCGCGGATCTCGGGTATGAGCTCAGCTCACGCGCCTTTTCGGTGTATGTGCTCGCGCTCATGGGTCAACCGGAGCCGGGCCTGGCCAGCGCGCTCGCGGGCCGCGCCGATGCCATGCCTCATTTCGGGCAGGCCTTCCTGGCACGTGCGCTCGCGGCCAGCGTGGGTCCCACGCACGCGAGCGTCACCGCCTTGCTCGATCGCTTTCACCCGACACCCACGGGCAAAGGTAGCGGCGTGGTGGTCAACGAGCGCGGGGATGTGGAGTTCGACTGGTATCTGAGCAGCCACGTGCGCACGTCGGCGATCGTGACAGACACGTTGCTCTCGCTCCGGCCAGACGACGCCCGCTTGCCCGGGCTGATCCGCGGCTTGCTCGATCTGCGGCGCGCTCACGGGTCCTGGTATACGACGCAGGAAAACCTGTACGCGCTCGTGGCGCTCACGCACTACGCCAAGGCTCGAGCGGGTAACAGCGCAACGGTGCGCATCAGCCGAGGCGACCAAACGTTGCTCGCGGAACGCCTCGCGGGGAACGGACTCGGGCGGCTGCGCCGCGTCGAGGTCCCCGTCGACGCAGCAGATACTCGCCCGCTGTCCGTCACCTCGAGCGAAGGCACGGTGTACTACCGAGTGCGCGCGCGCTACATGCGCGATGCCGCTCACCAGAGCGCGCTCGACAACGGGCTGCCGGTCAAACGCGTGTTCCTCGATCCCGAAACGGGCGCCGTGCTCGAGCAGGCCCGCGAAGGCCAAATGGTGCGCGTCCAGCTGACTTTGAGCGCGCGCGAGCAGCAGGATCAGGTCGCGCTGAGCGACTATTTGCCCGCCGGGCTCGAGCCCATCAATGCCCGCTTCGCGACGGCCCCGAACAACCTGCCGAAGGACGATCCGGACTGGTACCACCGCTTGTGGCTCACCCATCGAGAGCTGCGCGATGAGCGCGTGGATGCGTTCGTGAATTGGCTGCCGGCTCGCCCCGGCACCTTCGAATACTTGACGCGCGCCACCAGCGTGGGCACGTTCGTCGTGCCGGCGGCCACGGCCGAGGCCATGTACGACCCCGACGTGAACGGCCGTACCGAGCCGCGCACCTTCGAGATCGTCGCCCGGCCATGATGCTCTCGGGCCGCAATTTCCCGCGCTGGCGCGGCGGGCCGCGGAGCCTTCGCGCCGCGCTGTACGGCGGGGGGGCCGCGCTGGTGCTGCTGCTCTCTGTCCGACTTGGCTGGCAGCTCCTGGTGCTGAGCGCCGGCTACCCCGTGGAACGACTGTCGGCTCGCGACGCCGCGTCCCTGCGCGTCTTCGATCGCAATGGTCAACAACTCTGGCAAGCCGGTAGCCAGACGGGACATCAACTGAGCTGGACACCGCTACGGGAGATCGCGCCCGCCGTCGTGGCCGCGAGCTTGGCGTCAGAAGACCATCGCTTCCACGAACACCACGGCGTGGACGCGCTCGGCGTACTCCGCGCGCTCTGGCTCAACTTGCGCGAATGGCGCGCCGCTTACGGCGCCTCGACACTCAGCATGCAGCTCGTACGTTTGCTCGAGCCCGAACTCCGCACGCGCAGCGTGTTCGGTAAGCTCACTCAGGCTCTGCACGCGGCGCGGCTCGAACGCGCGATCGGCAAACAGGAGATCCTCGAGCAATACCTGAACCGCGCCTATTATGGCAATGGCGCCTTCGGCGTGGGTTCGGCTGCGCGCACCTACTTCGACACCAGCGCCGCCCACCTGTCCGCGGGGCAATCGGCATTTCTCGCGGCGCTGCCGCGAGCCCCGCGCGGTTATGATCCCTATCTGCACCGGCCCCGCGCGGAGCGGCGCATGCGCCACATCCTCGCGCGCATGCGGGCGCTGGGCTGGCTCGCTGAGGGGGATCATCAGCTGGCACTCGACGCGTCGCTCGTGCTCCGAGAAGAGCGCACCGAGACGCACGCACGCCATTTCATCGACCACCTGCTCCTGACGGTGCCGGCAGAGCAGCTGCGCGGCGCGCGCTTGCACACGACGCTCGATCTCGCTTTGCAGGAGCAGCTCGAGGTGGCGACGCGCCGGCATCTCTCGAACGTGGGTAGCCGCGCGATCTCACAGGCGGGCATCATCGTCATCGACAACCAGAATGGCGACATCTTGGCCATGGTCGGTTCCGGCGACTACGACGAAACCCGGCGTGACGGCGCCGTCAACGTCACTCGCTTGCCGCGCCGCGCGGGTTCCACGCTCAAGCCTTTCGTGTACGGGTTGGCGCTGGAACGCGGCGATTCGCCGGCGACACTAGCGTACGATGTCGTGCTGCCTGGCGAAGCCGACGAAACCTATACGTCGGATGTGCGCCAGCACGGCTTCGCGCGTTACCGTGAGGCGCTCGCCGGCTCCTATAACCTGGCTGCGGTGCACACGCTCGGGCGCGTGGGCGTGAGCTCGCTCGTGGAGCGTCTGCGGCTCGCGGGAGTCTCCACGCTGCGCGAATCAGCGGGCAACTATGGGCTCGATCTAGCCATCGGCAACGCGGAGATCGAACTGATCGAATATGCCGGCGCTTTTGCGGCCTTCGGCAATCACGGCCGTGCCGTGCGGCCGCGCGCGGTGCTGCGGCTCGAACCGTTGCCAGGTGTAGCAGGTGAAAGCGCCATGGCAGAGCTCGCGCACGGCGACGCGCCGACGTTTACCAGCGTCTTCTCGCCGGCGGTTGCGTATCAGATCTTTGACGTTCTCTCCGATCCGGACGCGCGCCGGCCCATGTTCGGACGCTCCGCACCGATGGAGCTCGCTTTCCCGGTCGCGCTGAAGACCGGTACCACGCGCGGCTATACAGACAACCTGGCCTTCGGCACCACGCGCGAGTTCACGGTCGGCGCCTGGGCGGGCAACTTCGACGGCACCCCCACCGAAGGCGTGATGGCCATGCAGGGTGCCGCTCCGCTGGTGCGGGCGGCGTTCGTGGCGCTCGCCGCGCTGTACGGCGATCCGACGGCGCCGGAGCGGCCCGCGGAGCTAAGCGTGCGCGAGGTGTGTCCGCTTTCAGGCCAACGCCCGGGCCCGCAATGTCCGGGCCGCAAGCTCGAGTCCTTCACGCCGGCGAGCGCCGAGGCGCTCGAACACGCCGCGACGTGCAGTTTTCACGTGCAGCGCGGGGGCCAGACGGGCGTGGGCTTTCCCGATGAGCTCCGGCACTGGGCCAAAGCGCACGGGCTGCCCGATTTGAACCGAGACACGTCCGCCTCAGGCTCCCTCGCGATCGTGTACCCACCATCGGGCAGCCGCTTTCAGCTCGATCCACATCGCCCGGCGTGGATGCAACGGCCACCCCTGCAAGCGCTGCCGGCGACGTCGTCCGTGCAATTCACCGTCGACGGAGTTCTCGCGCGCGAATTTCAGCCGAGCCCCGGCCGCCATGTCGTGCGGGCACAGCGAGGGCAAGCGCACGCCGAGGCGGAGATCTTCTTCGAATGATCGGATCTGCGAGCGCTGCGCTCATGCAGAGGTCCGTCACCGTGCGGCGCGGCGCACCGACGCGGCGATCTGCTCCTCGACGCCTTCCCACAGCTCCCGCCGCGTGCCCATGACCTTCGCCACGATCAACTCCACGCGCTCGGAACCGACGAAGGACTGGTAGCGCGAAAGGCGCAACGTTTTACCGCGGTATTGCTCGTGCACGGTGCGGCGCCCGCCGATGGATTGTTCGCGCACACTCTCGCGTTCGAGCCAATCGATCTCGAGCGGGTTGTCCCGCGCGTCCGCGAGCAGATCGTCGAACGGCGCCTCTCCTCGATCCCCGACTTCCGCGGGCGGGTCGTCATAGACGATCACCGTGACAACGATGGGCGAACGCTCATAGGCCCCGTACCTCCAGGCGTCGTGACCGTCGGCGTCGAGGCGCTCGCCCGCGTCCACAATCAGCTCGGGCATGCCAACGCGCACGCCACTCGCACCAATGGCCACGGGCTCGAGTTGCGGAAGCCCACGCAGCTGCCACGGCTGGCCGCTGGCCAGGGCGAACGCCACGGACGAAGCGAGCAGCACCGCCAGAGCCGCGGCAGCGCTCGAAAAAACCCAACGCGCCGAAGGCTTGTAGAAGAAGCGGGTGGCTCCGAGCAGGAAACCCATGGCGCCGCCGCCGAAATGCGCCGTGGCATCGACACCCGGCAAGAAGCTGATCGCTACGTTCAAGGCCAGGATCGACCAGCCGTGCGTCAGAGAGATACCGCGCTCGCGCAAATTGTGGCGCATTGGGATGCGCATGCCGAAGGCTGCACCGAGCAAGCCCCAGACCGCGCCGGATGCTCCGACACTGATGGTACTCGGGTCAAACGCCGCGCTCGCGATGGACCCTGCGAACCCGGAGGCCGCGTAGACCAAGAAAAAGCGGCCCGACCCGAGCGAGCGTTCCAACCCGCTCAGGGCCCACACACCCATCATGTTCATGAACAGGTGCATCAGGCTGCCGTGCAGGAACGTGGCCGCACCCAGGCGATACCATTCGCCCTCCCGCACGGCGCGCCCGTTGTTCGCACCCATCAACCAATTCTGCGCCGGGCTGCCCTGACCCCAAAACTCGCCGAGCGCGTACAGGATGACACATGCGGCAATCAGCACGTGCGAAATGGGCGCCGCGCGGAAGCGCTCCGATGCCTGTCTCCACCACGAACTCGGTCCTTCCGGCGCGGCCGTCGCGGGCTGAGTCATTTCGGCGGTCACGATCTACACGCTGCAAGACTCACGCCGACGGCGCTTTCTCGGGCTCGGTTTCGGTGCTGGAGTGCCAGCCGACAGCACCGTGGCGATCGAGATCGGAGCGATCGCGCTCCATCTGCTGCTCGAGCTGTTCCCGCGCCGAACGAGCCATGTTGGTGACCTGCTCCTGGTCTTGCCACTTCGGCAAGATCTGCTCGAGCATTCCCACGTTGTGGCGCCGGAACAGGTCGGCGCGCTCGCGCGCTTCGAACGGCCTGACGCCCAGAACCTCGAGCGAGCGGCGGCCCACGAGCAGCGCCGATTCGAAGGTCTCCCGCTCGACGATCCGGACCCCGCGCGTGCGCAACTGCTGCCAGTGCCGGACGTTGCGCGCCCGCGCGACGATGGGCAGGTGCGGGAAGTGCTCTTTCACGGCGTCCACCAGGCGCACGCTGGTCTCCGGATCGTCGATGGCGACCACCAGCAGCGCGGCCCGTTCGGCGCCGGCGGCACGCAACAAGTCGAGCCGCGCCGCGTCGCCATATTGGACGGGAAAGTCAAAGCGACGCAGCAGCTCGACCTGATCGGGATCGTGATCGAGCACGGTGGCCTTGAACCCCCCGGCCAGCAGCAAGCGACCGACGATTTGACCAAAGCGGCCAAAACCCGCGATGATCACCGTGCCCTGCGGCTCCAGGGGCGAGTCCTCGGGTCGCTTTTTTCCATGCTGCGCCCCCATCAAGAGCTTGTCGTGCAACATCAACCAGAGCGGGGTCAACGCCATCGACAACGCGACAGTCAACGTGAGCAGCGCGTCCCAGTTGCCGGGCAAGAGCCGCGCGGTACGCGCGACGCCGAACACCACGAAGGCGAACTCACCGCCCTGGCACAACAGCGCCGACAGGAGCCAGCGCGGTTGTTTCGCGACACCGAGCGGCGCGCCGATCAAACGTAGCGACAGCGCCTTGATCAACTGGAACCCGAGCAAGAGCACGAGCACCAGCCCCGGTTGAGCCGCGATCAAGCCGAAGTCGATGCTCATGCCGACGGCCATGAAGAAGAGCCCCATCAACAGGCCCCGGAACGGTTCGATGTCCGTCTCTAGCGCGTGCCGGTATTCCGAACCCGCGAGCAGCACACCCGCCAGAAATGCGCCGAGGGCCATTGACACCCCGACGCTCGCCATCAGCCCGGCGATGCCCAATACGAGCAGCAGCGTGAAGGCGCTGAACACCTCGCGTTGGCCGGTGCGCACGACCAGACGCAAGATCGGCCGCGTCAGGAAGCGCCCGATCACGAATACGCCCAGGATGGCCCCCAACACCTTCAGCACCGGCCAGAGCGCGACGGCGCTGGCGCCTTCCGGGCGAGCCGCCAACAGCGGCACGAGCGCGAGCAGCGGGATCGCCGCGACGTCTTGAAAGAGCAAGATGCCGAAGGCGCTGCGGCCCATGGGCGTCGAAAGCAGATTCTTTTCCCCCATGATCTGCATGGCCACCGCCGTCGAGGACAACGCCAACGCTAGGCCGATCACGAGCGCGGCTTGCCAGGGCAGACCCAACGCGAGCGCGGCGAGGCCCAGCGGTATCGCCCCGCTCGCGAGCTGCAGCGAGCCTCCACCGAACACGCTGCGGCGCATCGTCCATAGGTGCCGAGGATCGAGCTCGAGCCCGATCACGAACAACATCAGCACCACGCCGATTTCTGCAAAATGCAAGGTCGCGGCCGAATCTTGAACGATGCGCAGCCCAAACGGGCCGAGCAGACAGCCCGCCGCGAGGTAGCCGAGCACGCTGCCGAGCTTCAGGTGCTGCGCGATCGGTACGCACGCCACCGCGGCGCCAAGGTAGATGACGGCGTCGCCGAGCAGAGAATGTTCGCTCATGCGTTCTCCGCGCCCGCGATCAGCCCTTCCAGGCGTTCGCGGTAGCTCGAGGCGGCTCCGTCCAGGACTTCGTCCGGCACCCGGTGCGCGGAGTACAGAACGATGGGCTCTTCCCAGGTCATGCCACAAAACAATGCCGTCTGTTCGATCACGGGGGAGAACTCCTGAAACGGATGCCGGTGCATACCGTGAGAACCAAACGCCTGTTCGTCACCCCCTGTCGTCACCACCCACAAGCAACGCTTGCCCCAGAGCGCGTCGCCTCCCGTGCCGTAGGCGAAGCCGCGCATCAGCACCTTGTCGAACCAATGCTTCATCAAGCTCGGCGCCGAATACCAGTACATCGGGTGCTGCCACACCACGATTGAGGCGCTGCGCAGTGCGGCCTGTTCGGCCGCGACGTCGATGTCGAAGCTCGGATACAGATCGTACAGAGAACGCACATGCACCTTCTCCAGGGACTCGACGGCAGACAACAAGCGGCGGTTGGCGCGCGAACGATCGGGATAGGGGTGAGCAAAAACGAGCAGGGCGGACGCACTCATGAAAAAAACAGCCTCGGGGGCGGGAGGGTCGCGAGGATCCTCTCGACACTGTAGGATGGCTGAAGTGACAACTCCACAGCCCTTCTACCGCTGGCGACCTCATCCCTGGCACGGCCTCGACGCGGGAGCCGGCGCGCCGCGCGTGGTCAACGCCTATATCGAGCTCACACCCTTCGACACGATCAAATACGAGATCGACAAGGCGACAGGCTACCTGCGTGTGGATCGCCCGCAGCGGGGCTCCGCGCAACCGCCAACGCTCTACGGCTTTGTCCCGCGCACGTACTGCGGCCGCCGTGTCGCCGCGCTGTCGGCGCCCGGGGTCGATCGCGGCGACGGGGATCCGATCGATATCTGCGTGATCTGCGAACGCGCCATCACGCGCGCGGAGATCGTATTGAGCGCGCGCATCATCGGTGGAATACAGATGGTGGATGGGGGCGAAGCGGACGACAAGCTGGTAGCCGTGCTCGACAGCGACACGTTTTGGGGGACTCTCGAGGACATCTCCGGCCTGCCGGCGACGCTCCTCGATCGCCTCAATCACTATTTCTCGACCTACAAGCTGATGCCGGGAAAAGAGAATCAGGTGCACATCGCCAGCGTCTACGCGCGTGAACATGCGGACCGCGTCATGATGGCCGCCCTGGAGGACTACAAGGAGGAGTACGGCGAAACGCCTCCCACGCTGAGATTCTGAGCTCGGTTGTTCGCAGCCCTCGAGCTCGAGCCATGGTTCAAACTGGCACGTTTCACGCTTGCGCGGCTCCGCGGGCTCGCTGAGCTCGGCAAACTCTGCAGGCGCGACGCAAAATTCTCGACCCTCACACGTTCGCGCGAGCTGCGAGCGCTTTGATGAGGTAACGGGGTTAAACCCCATGTTGTTGGCCACCCGGCCGCCCGAGATGAGGTAATTTGCCACTTTCGTAAGTGTCAAGGCCTTGGGGGGAGCCGGAGCTGGGCGTACACTCCCCCCTTCGGGTGATATCGTGGCGCACGCGGGAGTTGATTTAGCCGCGCGAGCGGGGGGACGGCGCGCAGAGGAGCCGGGCACCGAGCATCGCTTGCGTGCCATCGTCGAGTGCTCCTCCGACGCCATCTTCATTACCGACTTCGATTCGGCTCGTTTCGTGGAGGTGAACTCCCGGGCGTGCCAGCTGTTTGGTTTCGACGAGGAGGAGCTGCGCGGGATGACCGGGCGGCAGCTGCATGCCCTGGAAGACGCGGCCAACGTGGACGCGATCAGCCGGGAGCTGATCGAAAACGGCTCCGTGGAGCGCCCGGCGGTGCGGCTGCGGCGCAAGGACGGCAGTTTGTTCTGGGCGGAGTTGCGCAGCAGTTCTTACCGCGTCCAGGACCGCAAGCTGTACGTCACTTTCATCCGCGACGTGTCCGCCCGCGTGTGTCGCGAGGCCGAGATCGGCGAGGCCTATCGCATTCTGAAAGAGAAAGAGGCGCAGCTGATCCGTTCATCGCGCCTGGCGGCGATCGGACAGCTCGCCGCGGGCATCGGCCACGAGGTGAGCAACCCGGCCGCCAGCGTGCTCATCAATCTGGAGTTGCTCAAGGAAGATCTGGTCGAGCTCGAAGCCGCCTTCGATGCTCGCGACAGCGAGAACTCCGAAACCGAGCAACCGAGCGAAGCCGCGCGGAAAGCCGAACGAGCGGCAAAACAGCGCGATCGCTTCCTGGGCGAGGCTCAGGAGAGCGTCGCGGAATCGCTCGAGGCGATCGCCCGCATCGTGGCGATGGTGAGAGGGCTCAGGGGTTTCGCGCGGATCGATGAAGAGGATGTCAGCCTGGTCGACGTGAACGATGTCGTTCAAGCCGCGTGTGGACTCGTGCGACACCAGATCCGTCATGCCGCGATTGTGCAGTCCGAGCTGAAGGCGACCCGGCGTTTTCCAGGTGAACGCGGGCAGCTGGTCCAGGTGCTCGTGAATCTGATGCTGAATGCCAGCCACGCCATCGAAGAGGGCGGTGGCGGTATGATCAAGGTCCTGACCTCGGACGAAGGGGAGGGCGTGCTGGTGCGCGTCGAAGACGACGGCCCCGGTGTGCCCCCGGATCTCGCCGAACGCATCTTTGAGCCGTTTTTCACGACCAAGGAGCCGGATCGCGGCACCGGCCTCGGGCTCTCGTTGTGCGCGGACATCGTGCGGCAACACCGCGGCACGCTCGATCTGCAGTCGCTCGAGCGCGGCGCATGTTTCGAGATTTTCCTGCCGTTTGCCACCGGGCTCAGGCCCTCCGAGCACCCCGCGCGCGCCGCGGAAACACGGGGTGGGCGCATTCTGGTGATTGACGACGAGGTATCGCTGGTGCGTGCGTACAGGCGCTTCCTCGGTCGCCGCCACGAAGTCGTCGCGGCGTACGGCGGCGAAGAGGCGCTGCAGGTGCTGGCCATGGACAGCGACTTCGACCTCGTGCTTTGCGATCTGATGATGCCAGGCATCGACGGCATGGCCGTGTACGAGTGGATCAAGGCGAACTTGTCGGCGCTGTTGCCCCGCGTCGTGTTCTGCAGTGGCGGGCCCACGGGGCAGCGCTTCAAACGTTTCTTGAATGAGCCCGGTGTGACTTTTGCCGAGAAGCCGATCGCGCAAGACGCGCTGAACCGCTGGCTCGCCCAGAGTCCGCGGCGGCGCGTCACGCTCCGCCCCGTGCCGTAGCTTCCTGCTTTCGGCGGCGTCTCGGCTGGCGTTGCCCTTGTGGGCAGGCGTCCGCACGCGCACTACGCCACGGCACAGGCGCCGCCCGAGCGACGGGAAATTACCACCACTGTCGCGCTCCGAACGCTGGTGTCGGCGCACAGGGTGCCGTTCAGAAACGGAAATCGAGTTCTCGAGGCTGCACGGTGAGACACGGTGCGCCGTTACTGAAGGGGGACTCTTGGTTCAACCCAGCAGAGCAAAATCGAATCGCCCTGCGCGCATGAGCGCGCCCTGCCGGGGCGTGCTCGACGAAGCGGAGCGCCAGGTCAGCGAGACCGGTCACGAGAACGACGGCTTCCTTTCGTGGACGCGGGGCTTCATTCCGAAGCTCGCTCCTCTGGAGAAGCTGGACCGCGCGTTCGCCGCGTGGGACCAGATCGCCGCCGAATTGCCGGAGCTGCACCGCAGCCTCGAGCTGCGCCGGCGCGTCGAGCAATTGCCGGTGCTCGACGCTTCGACGGCGTCGCTGGACGACCGCCAGGTGCTGCGCGCCGTGAGCCTGCTCGCGATGCTGGCCCAGGCGTACTGGTACGTCGAGCTCCAGCCGCCAGAATGCTTGCACGACGCGATTCGCCTACCATGGGCACAGCTGCGGCAGCGGCTTGGGCGCGAACACGAGACGCTCTCGTACATCGACCTCATCGTCTACAACTGGCGCATCGTCGACCCGTCGCTTGCCGAGCCGCTGGTCGTGGAAAACCTACGCTTGCTCCTGCCCACGGTGGGCAACCGGGAGGAAGAGGTCTTCTACCTGACGCAGCTCGAGATTTTGGCTCGCACGAGCCCGGTGGTGGGCCTCAGCGCGCTCTGCCAGGAAGCGGTGCTCGCCGACGATCCCGAGGGCCTCGAGCAAGCGCTGCTCGGCATCGGCACCTGCCTGCACGAGATCGTGCGGGTCTCGCTGCCCAAGATCAATCCGAATCCGTTTGGAGCGACTCACGTCAATCCGGTGGTCTGGGCCAAGACGGTCGCGCCGTTCGCGGTGCCGATGCGCGCTGGAGATCAGGGACCGAGCGGGACCTCATCACCGGTCTTCAACACGCTCGACGTGGTCTTCGGACGGCGCCAATACGGCTCGTTTCTCGGCCGCGAGATCCATCAACTGCGCAGCACCTATCCGCTTCACTGGCGCAAGTTTCTCGAAGCTCTGTCGCAGGTCTCCATCAGCGACTACGTCGAGAAGAGCGGCAACAAGGCCCTGCGCGGCGCCTGGCGCGAAACCTTCGAGGCCTATGCGGGGCCGAGCGGGTTCCTCGGTCGCCACCGCATGAAGGTGTACGGCTACCTCGAGCTCGCGTTCAAAGTGGGCCGCTCCGTGACGATCGGCGGCTTCGACGGCGTATTCAAGGACCGCACCTGGGATCAGGTCGACAACGAGCTCGTGGCGTCCCAGCGCGAACGCTGGAACGGGCTGCCTAACCAGCGGCGCGAAGCGCAGATCTGCAGCGCCGAACGCGAAACCGCGCCGGTCAAAAGTGAGGTGCGGCTGGTCACGCTCGACGTCTCGGACGCGGGCGTGCGTTACAACGTCGGCGATCGCTGCGCCATCTTCCCCGAAAACGCGCCAGAGCTGATCGAGCGCACACTGGTCGCGCTCGGGGCACGCGGCGACGAACTCGTGGGGCTCACCGACGAGTGGAAGGCGGCAGCCGAGGTGCGCCGCGAACTCGCCGGCAAATCACAAACGACGCTGCGCGAGGTACTGCGGTTTGGCTGCATTCGCCCGGTCACGCCGCGCGTGGCCGAAGCCCTGCACGCGCAAACTCAGAGTCGGGCTCTGTTCGAGCAGCTGGAGCGCGGCACCACTGAACGCTGGGAGCTCTGGGAGTTGCTCGAGCTCCTGAGCCGCGAAGGCTTTGACCCCGTAGAGCTGTGGACCGAGCCCGGCGCGAACGCCAGCGAGAAGCTGTGCCAGCTGTTACCGCCCGAGCGTTCGCGCTTGTATTCGATATCGTCTGCTTCGACGTCACCCGAGGGCAAACCCGCGGAGACGATCGCGCTGACCGTGGGGCGGCTCCGCTATTCCGGTGCTACCACGTCCCGAGCTCCGGAGCCCCCGCCTGTTCAGCCGGGGCTGGGTTGCCCGTTTCACGCCTCGGCGCCGGTCTGCACGGGTGAAAATGTGCGCGAGGGCACGGCTTCGTCTTTCCTCGCTCGCGCGGAGGACACTCGAACCCCGATCCCTTTCCATATCGAACATCCGGCGCGCTTCCAGCTGCCCGAAGATCCGCGCACCCCGATCATCTTCTTCGCAGGCGGCACGGGCATCTCTCCCTTTCGCGCCTTCCTGCAAGAACGCTTGCGCACGCCCGGCGCGGGGCGCTCTTGGCTGATCTGGTCGGTGCGCGACGCGCAGGCCTTTGCATCGGCGGACGAGCTCCTGCCGGCGCTCCGTTGCGGCTCATTGGACCTGAACGTGTGCTTCACGCGCGACAATCTGCGCGTCGAATGGAACGCGGAAACGGGATTTTCGATGCAGCCGGCGCCGCCGACCCGCATCGACCAGCTGCTACGTGACCCCGACGTGAGGGCCAAGCTGGGACGCCTGATCGGCGTGCCCGGCAAGAGTGATGCGGGCGCCTCGCTATACGTGTGTGGCAAGAGCGGCTTCGCGCGCTCGATTCTGGACTCGCTCGAGGTCGTATTTGCTGGGCTCGCCGAGGGCAACCGCGAAGCGCGCGAGCAAGCGGGCAAGCATGCCCTGTGCCAGCTGATGGGCAACAACCGGATGTTCATGGAGATACACACCGACGCGCCACCCGCCGAGCAGGTGGCCCGCCGCATCGATATCTCCGAGGTTGCCGAGCACAATGATAGAGCCCAGGGCCACTGGATGATCCTCGACGGCACCGTCTACGACCTGACGCGCTTTATCGGCCTGCACCCGGGCGGTGACCGCGTGATCGAGGCCTACGCGGGCCTCGACGGCAGCCACGGCTACGCACGAGCGCACCGCGATCGCCCGGAAGTGGATGCGATGCGCGAGATGTACCGGCTGGGCAGCGTGCGCCAGCTGGAGTTCGATGAATACACCACCGAGGTCATGGGCCCATCGGGTCCGTATCGCGTCAGCTGCAGAACCGCACACACGGCCTGGGTGAGGGCGCTGCATCTGGTCATAGAGATGCAAAATGCGCTGCGCCTCGATCATTCGCTAGAGAACAGCGTCACGACCTCGGCCGAAGCAGCGCACGAGCGCGGCCCCTACAAGTTGTCACGCGCCGCCGAAACGCACTACCGCTTCCTGCGTTACTACAAGCGTGTGCTCGAAGCCGAGACGCTGCCGAACGTGTGGCGCATCTCCGGCGCGTTGTTCGCGCCCGAAATGCCCGCGGATTGGATGGACGGCGTGCTGTCCGCGTTGCGGCACTCGAGCGCGGTGCGCGAGATGTACGCCCTGGCCACAGATCTGTACCAGAATTTCCAAAAATTCGCGGGGAAACCGGAACAACTCGGCCAGATCCTCGACTCGTTCCGCGACGCCGATACGCGCCTCTTGTGTGATCTCAAACAGCTGTTGTCGGACGGCGTGCGCGTCTTCGAGCGGCACGGACGCCGCACACGCTCGTGCGGCGCCGAGGAGCTCCGCCAGATCTGCCTAGCCATCCCACCGATGTTGGCGGAGAGCGCGGCCCAGCTGCGCTTCGATGTGCGGCAGTGCCTGGAAGGGCGCGCCGCGGGCACCGGCTCCGGCGTGATGAGCGACCTGCCACCCAGGCCGACACAGCGCCTGTACTCCAGCGTGCACTGGATCATGGAGCAGCAGCCCGCACAGAAGCTGGTGCTGCTCGAGCGCACGCCAGTCCCGTGGACGCAGCTCGAGCAGCTCGTGGAAGAGAACATCCACATCCTCGTGTGCCTGAATGGCCTGGAACCCGACCTGGGGTTACTGGTGGATATGCGGCAAGCCCCCATCCGCAACGACTCGAGTTTCGAAAATGCGATGGCGGCGCTGCGCGAAGGCCTGCATCAACACTTTCAGCGCGTCGCCGTGCTGCTCGACAGCAGCCTCGGCGAGCTGCAGGCGTCTCGCATCGAACGTGACGAGCGCAACGTTGCGCTCGTCACGCGCAGCGAAAGCAACGCGCGCAGCTTTCTGCTTGGCGGCAAGTGAGCGCGCGCCCCGCGGCTCGCTCCGGCTCAGGTGCGACGGACGCGCCGTTCAGCCGGCGGCAAATCGAGCCCAAAGAACAGTTGCACCCAGGCCACCACTTCCTCGAGCTCGACCGCGCGCCCCGAAGCGATCAGGAATGACTTGATGTTGCTGCTGAAGCCCGCGCCGCTGAAGACCACGAGGCCCGGAATCGGCCACGCCGCGATGTCCTGAATGATCGCGGGGATCTTCTCTTCCGCGCTGCCCGCTGTCCCCTGATACTTGCACTCGATGCCCAGGCGCCGGCGCGACTCGGGGTGCGTCAGCACGACGTCGATATAACGTTCGGCACCCCAGATGCGGCGCCCGCATTTGAATTGCTCCCGCGCCGCGAGGCCGAGCGATTCGCCGAGCAACGCCACCTCTTTGCACAGGGCGTCGCCGCTGGTCACCGCCGCTGCGCCACCGGGCATGGCGGCACCCTGGCCAACTCTTTCCGGGCTGTCAACCCGAGCGCGTCAATGGGCGATGGCTTGCGCGAAGCTCTTGTAACCCGCGCCCCAGGCGTCTCGATCCGCCCGGGAACCATCGCAGATTTCGACGCCGAAGCCCGGCGGTACCGTGGCCATGTTGCTCGGCCCGTAGCCGCGCCGCCAGCAGACCCGCCCTTCCAGCCGCACCAGCCGCTCGGTGCGCGGGGGCCTGAGCTCGAGCCAGATGCGATCCTCGATCGGCGGCGCGAGGCTCCGCACGTACAGGCCGCCGGCGCTCACGTTGTAAGAAAGGCCGAAGTCGTCCTCTTCGCGGCCGGCGCAGCGAAACGACACCATGGTTCCGTAGAGTAAACGCCGGCTGGCGCGCTGGTCGGCGGCCTTGCCGCGGCCGAGCTCGTTGGCGAGAAAGACGATATTTTCGGGCGGCGCGTAGCTGTCGGCGACCGCCGCGTTGGGAATGCCGCGCACCCAGCTCTCGCATTCGCGCATGTGCCGCGGCGCCGTGCTCACGATCCACAACGTGTTTGGGTTGAGCGAAGCGGTTCGCTCGAGCATCTCCTTGACGCCAGCCAGCTCGGCATCAATCACCACGAGGTGCGGCTGACCCTCACGGGCAAAGCGCTCGGTTTCGGCCATGTCGACGGCGAACCGGATCGGGTAGCCCGCGTTACCCAACATGCGCGCGAACACGATGCGGCGATTGCGATCGGGCGCCGAGACCAGCGCCATCTTCGCGGCGTCGATGGGCGGCCGCTCCCAGGGGGACATTGGCAAGCGGCGCAGCCGCGCGGTAATCGCCGCGTGCGCGCGCGAACCGACCACGTCGTCACCACCGCAAGTAAAGACCTCGGCGAACGCGAGCTCGTTCACCGCAGGCGTTAGGGACATAATCGGTACGAGGGCGTGGCGCACCTGAGCGCGCACCTCGAGGCAGCTCTTCTCGAGCGCCCCATTGCTGGCATCGAGCAACAGGGAATGGGGGTCGTTCGATTCCGCCCACTCCAGCGCCTCACCGATGGAGTCCACGAGGTTGAACTCAACGCCCGCAGCACGGCTCGCCGCCTCGAGACCCGACGCTGTCGTTGCACCGAATCGACCTACCGCGAGTGTCGAACGCAGGCTCCCCATCCCCCCGGCAACGGCGTCGGCGAGACGCCGCATAACCCACGGGTTCAATCCGGAGGGCCGGGGCTGGCCGTTCCCTCCACTATGCGCTGAACATCGCGAGACAATAGCGACTCGAGTCCACCGAGCAGCGCTGGGAGCGGCAACGCGACGTGGAGAAACAGGTGTTCGGCCGTGGCGTTCGTTTCGACCACCGCCGCCGCTGCGCTGAGCCCCAGCAGCCGGCCGTCGGAACTATCCGCGACGCTGGCCCACAGCGCCGACAGCCGTTTCAGATCCTGCTCGGGATCCCAACGGCCCGCGAGCGCCAGGCGCAGCTCCGCCGCGTCACCCACCTCGAGGCTGGCCGCCACCGCCGTCGTCGCGGAGAGCAGACCTTCGCTATCGCCGGGCCACGTCGCATCGAAGGGGCCGAGCGCATAGGCAACACAAGGGCCGGGCTCGAGGAACTCTTTTGGCAAAGTGGAAAGCGCCGCGCCTCCGAGCGCCGGAACCCAACGCTTCAAACGGCCCCTCGCGCGCAAGTCCACGAGCCGAGCCGACAAGGGATCGCTCACGGCGATCGCCACCAGATCGTCACCGACGCGCACCAGCGACTCGGGAACAGAGCCGACAACTCCGGTGACGCGCCAGATCTCGGGGTGAGGTCGGCTCACGCGTTCGGATCCCGCGAGGCGCTCGGAAAACCGCAGCTCAGGCGCCGATGCCCATCCGCTCGAGTCGACCATGTAAAGTGTTCCGAGATCGAAACCGGCGACCAGCGCTCGCTCCGTGCTCGCGAGATCGATCCCGGTCGCGCTGATGAACCTGCGCGCGCGCTCCTCGCTCCACCAGGCGCCACGCAAGGATTCGAGCGCGGGATGCCGCGCGAAATACGCCGGACTCCCGGCGATCATCCAACGCAAACCTGCCGCCGGTACGTAGTCGGTGAGCGGACCGTGGTGCAGAGCGACCGGCGTTTCAGCCGTGCCCGTGCTCGGCTGGCTCATTCGCGCCGGATTTGCGCCGGTTCTTGCATTACCTGCGCAAGCGATGAGCGCGCCACTGAGAACGAATGGAGCGAGGCTCCGCAAGCTACCCTCGGGGTGATGGAGGCGCGAACGCTCGAAGGGGCCGACGCAGATACGGGAATGAGCTAGGGCCCGACTGACGAATTCGCAACCCCGCCGTCAGCAGAATCCGGATCGTCATCATCGTCGTCGATGAGCGGCGAGTGGCGACTCGTGTTCACCAACTCCTTCAACTCTTTGCCGACCTTGAAAAACGGAAGGCGCTTCGACGGCACCGGCACAGGTTGGCCAGTGCGAGGATTGCGACCGTCGTACGGCTTGTAGGGGCGCACAGTGAAACTTCCGAAGCCTCTGATTTCGATGCCTTGCCCTTCTTGCAAGGCGCCCGTCATCGTGTCGAACACGCAGTTGACGACCATCTCGGCGCGCGCCTTGGTCAGGTCTGCACGAGCGGCAATGGCATCGATGAGCTCGCTCTTCGTCATTTTCCCTCCAAGCCCTTCGTTCAGATTTCACCGTAACCTACGAACTGTCAACGCTTTTTGCGGTAATTTGCCACAGGGCCGGGCCGCGGCGGGCTCAGCCTAGAGCGCCGTTTTGGGCCGAGAATGGACTTTTCTGGCCGGAGCCCCCCCGCGCCCGACGGCTAGCGCCGGTTGGAGCGCTTGCACCAAGGCCCCCGGGTCGGGCATAATTCATGGATTGCGAGTCGACGTGGGCGGTCGGCCGGCTCGCGCAGCGAAGGGCATCGTGAGTACCTTTCCTCCAAGCGACAGAGACACGGATCCGGCTAAAAGGTCGGGTGGACCGGCGGGTCTGTCAATTTCGCGAGGAGTGACAGTCGGAGCCGCGACGGGAGCGAAGGGGGGACTCGAGCCGTCGCCACTCCCGCCGCTCGTGCTCGCGGCCAGCGACCCACCCAAGTTGATCTACGAGCGCGCGCACGAGCCTTCGGACGACTCTCCCATCCTGTATCGCGAACGCGCTTTTGCGGTCGATAGCTTGCTCACCGACGACGAGCTCGAGACGCATCTGCAAGGTGAGCTGACGACGTTGCGCGAAAGTTTCCAAGGTCGCGAGGTCCCGCAGTTCATCCAGCTCGCGTCGTTTGATCACAGCTTCGATGAAGAGCCCGTGGCTCCCCCACTCGCGACCCTGTCATGGAAGGATTGGCACGGCCGAACCGAGGTCTGGGTGCGCGGCTCTCAGCGGCCGAACTCGGCTTCGAGCAAGCCTCCACCGCCCGAGCTGGTCACGACTCCGCGAGAGACCCCTCGAGCTGAAGCCACCCACGCGATGGCCCCGGCAACTACCCCTGACGTAGCTCCAGAAATGGCGCCGGAGTCCGCAGCCGTCCGGACCCTGTCAGCGTCTTTGCCCGCGCTGGACGAAGACGCACTGCCGAGCGACGATGAGTGGGGCCGCGCCGACGACGTGCTCTCTTCGCCGCCTCCGCCGTCTCACGCGATAGAGACGCAGGCTGCCGCGGAGCGCGCCAGCGACAGTGGAGCCGCGTGGTCATCGCCAAGTCAGTCCGGTCACTACCCCGTCGCGCAAATCGAGGAAGCGTCGGTGCCACCGCCGAGCTCCGAGCGGGTGCTCGCCAGCGAGGAGCTGATCGGGGCGCTGTTCGAGCGCATGCATGAATTGCTCTATCTTCCGAACATCGCCGCCGGCGCGGATTATGTTCTCGATACGGTGTTCGAGCTGATCCCCTGCGACGCAGCCGTGGTGCACGTGTTCGACATCGACGCGCGCGACTTCGTCGTGGTGCGGGCGCGCGGACCGCGCAGCGATGAACTGGTGCTGCGGCGCACCGCGTGCGCAGGCTCACGGCTCGAAGAAGCGCTGCGCCGCCGGGCGACGCTGCGGCAGGGTCCGATCGAAGTCAGCCAAGACGGCGAGCTGTGGCAAGCACTCGGTTCGAACGTCGAACGAGTGGTGTGCGGCCCCGTGCAGCAGCAGGGGCGCTATCTCGGTGCGATCGAGCTCGGGCTCGGAGCGGGCAAGGGCACGTTCAGCGACGCCCACGTCAATGCGCTCGAATACATCTGCGAGCAGTTCGCCGATTTCGTCGCGGATCGGCCCATTGTGCTCGACGCAAAATCGCTCCGACCCGGCGCGCCGTGACGACTCAGGGGTCGACCTCACCTGTGTGGCTGGCGGGCTGTTGGCGCATCAAATCCTGATCGCTCAAATAGATGGCCGCGAGCGACGCCATCGGAACGCTGCCCGAGCTTTGCTGAGCGCCGAGCGCGAGCCGCGACGCAGCATTAGTGGCCGCACCGGCTGGAGCTCCCGGAGCGGCGGCTCGGGGTAGAGCCGGCGCGAGCCCGGATTCGTCGCCTTCTTGCAGCAAAGCGACGGCCGGAGCACTCGGCGCGAGCGGCTGCGGTTCGGGGATGTGCAACGCGTCGAGCAAGCGATCGTAGCGGCGCTGCAATTCGGCGAGCGCGCCGCGATCGGTCGTGCCGAGGCGCGAGAACGCATCCAGGTTGAGCGATTCGGCGTCGATGAAGCGCCCGGCTTTCTTCGCGCTGAAGTGCAGGTGGGGGCCGGTCGAGCGCCCCGTCGACCCCACGTAGCCGATCAGCTGCTTCTGCTCCACGCGCGCGCCCACCTTCAAACCTTTGGCAAAGCGCGACAGGTGCGAATACCCGGTCTCGTAACCGCCGGTGTGGCGCACGGTGATCAAGTTCCCGTTCGGACCCGCTTCACCAATGAAGCTGACGCGCCCGTTGGAGGCCGCCAGCACGGGCGTGCCCGTCGGCGCGCCAAAATCGGTGCCGTTGTGCGGCTTGATGATCTTGAGAATCGGATGGCGGCGCCGGGGGTTGAAGCGCGAAGTGATGGGCGCGCCCGGCACCGGCCGGGCCCAACGGCTCTTGCCGAAGACGCGGCCCTTGGAGTCGACGTAGCCGCGTGTCTTTTCGGTCGCATGGTAATAGATGCGCACCGGCTCACCCTCAACCGGGCGATATTCGAGCGCTTCGATGCCCGCGTAGCGCGAGAAGGCTCCGAGCACGCTGACCTCTTGCACGACCAGGCCGAGCACGTCCCCGTCGCGCATCTCGCCCACGCTCGAATACCCAGCGAGCGCCTTGTTGACGACCTGGGCGAGGCCCGGCTCAAATCCGGCTGCGGTGGCGGCCTCTTCGAACGTGCCGCGCACCACGACGATGCCTTCGCTGCGTTCGCGCCGCACCTTCAAGTCGAGCCGCTGCCCGGAGAGGAGCCCCTCCTTGCCCTCGCGGGCTTGATAGATTTCCTCGTCGCTCACCTGGTATTCGAACGCGCGCAGCCGCCCGGAGTCCACGTCGACGAGCGCGCTCCAGCGATCACGCGGGCGGCATTTGTCAAAATCTCGCACACCGGCAAACGCTCGGATCACGCGATAGCCCTCACGCAGGCTCAGCCCGGCTGCCTGCAGCGCGGCCAGAAACGCTCGGTCGCCAACGGTGGACGCCACACGCCGCGTGCCGGGCTCGGTTTCGGCCTCGCTGACGCGCCAGGGCGCCGTCACCGCTTGCCGATCGGGGCGCTTCAGCCGCGATACGGGTGCCGGTGCACGCGGAGCCGAAGCGGCGAGCGCGGCGGCCTGTGCCTCCACCGATGCGCGCGACACGGCGCTGAGCGGCGCGCGCGGATCCACCTGGATCAGGATCGCGAACCCGAGCGCCAGTGCCGCCATGCCGGACAAAGTTCCGAGCAGTAGTGCCGCGGACGCGTTGAGCGGGGGGGCGCTCGGTAAGGGCGGCGCGCGCCGCCGTTCGGGGACACCGATCAGGTCGAGGTCGTCGGCCAGATCCGGCACGGCCGAGAACGCGTACGGTTCAGGCTCTGCCGTGGTGCGGCTCGCCTCCGGTCCTCGAGGAGCTTTCGACTCCTGCTCGTGGGGTGGCTCAGCGGGCGTGTGCTCGAGCGGTGCATCGACAGCGACCGCCAACGCTCGGGCGTCTCGAGCGGCGCGCGCCTTCGCCAACAGGCGCTCGCGCACGGGGTGGTTGGATTGCCCGCCCGCGTCAGAGTTGCCCGCGCCAGTGCCGGAGCGCTCACGGCTGCTGATGAAAACCGGTTCGCCGAGCCCATCGTCCCGGACGGACGGATCGATGATGCGGGCCACCACGCGCGCCTCCGCCCCCAGCGGCGCGGCCGGTATGACTCGAGGCGGGGAAGCGATCACTCCCGGGCCCTCGGCTGAAGCAAAATCCGGCCTTTTCACGTCCCACGCGGCGCACGGCGCCTGAACCAGATTCGGTTACCAGGCCGCGCGCTCCCGAGCAAGCATTCCGGCCAATCGTACATCAGCGCAGAAATCTATCAGCCGCACGCAACGGCAGCGCTACTCTCTCATGATTTTGTCCGGTTGAGCGTTCTGAACAGTAGAGATGCCATGGACGACCACATCAAGCAGTTGCTGTTGCTGGGCAGGGAGCACTTTGCCAAGCGCGAGTACGACAAGGCGGATCCCCTGTTACGCCAGGTCGCTAAACACACCGATCGTCTCGCCGATGTCTTCGACATGCTGGGCGTGATCGCGCACAGCGTTGGCGACTTTATGTTGGCTCGCGACTGGTTCGAACGCGCGTTGGTGCTGAACCCGAATTATACGGAAGCGCAGCTCAACCTGATGGTCACGCTCAACGACATGGGCGAATACGACGAAGCCAAGAAGCTGTATGGCCAGCTGCGCAAGCGAGGCGGTCAGCGCGAGGCGGCGGATACCTTCGCCAAGGGCCGCATCGCCAACATGCACGCCGAGATCAGCCAGGCCTACGGCGATGTCGGCATGCAGGTCGAAGCCATCGGTGAGATGGAAAAAGCGGTGGCTCTGTGCCCCAACTTTCCGGATCTGCGCACGCGCCTGGGCGTGCAATACCGGGACGCGGGAGAGCTCGGGCGCGCGCGCGAGCAATTCGAAAAAGCCAAGCAGGAAAACCCCGAATACCTGCAGGCCCGATTGATGCTCGGCGTGTTGCATCTGAGCGCTGGAGAACATGACGCGGCCGAGCGCGAGTTCGTTGCCGTCATCGATCGGGATCCGGGCAACACCAACGCGCGCATGTACCTGCGCATCGTTCGGCAGGCCACCGGCGTCGTACCCGGTCTGACAACGCGCCCCCCACCCCCCTCCTGATCCGGAACGCTCAAAGTCGCTCGCGCAGCCAGCGCGACACGTCGGCGTCAGCCACGCCCTCGGCGTCCAGAAATGGCACCGATCCGCGGCCCAACCGGGCGGCGAGCGTCGGCACTGCGCGCGCCGCGGCGGCTCGCGGTGTCAAGGCCGAGAGCCCCAAGCTCCTGACCGAGCACACTCCGCGATCGCTGATGCCACAGGGCACGATCAGCCGAAACAATGCCAGGTCCGGATCGAGGTTGAGCGCGAAGCCGTGCATGGCCACCCAGCGCGACAGCTTGACGCCGATGGCGCCGATCTTGGCAGGGCGTTCCACCGCTGTTTCACCACGCCACGACCAGGGCCGGGCTTCATCCACCCACAAGCCCACGAGGCCCGGCAGCTCGCCCGCTTGCAGCTCCTGCTCGGCGACGAGGCTCTGCATGGTGGCCGTCAGATCTTTCACGTAGCGGCGCACGTCGCAGCGATCAGGCGCAAGGCTCACTATCGGGTAACAGACGAGCTGCCCTGGCGCGTGCACCGTGATCTCACCGCCGCGGTCCGTGGTCTCGACGTCGATGCCCCGCTCGTTCAAGTGGCGGCGATCGACCAACAGGTGCTCCGGCTGCGCGCCGCGTCCGAGCGTGATCACCGGCTCGTGTTCGAGACAAAACACGACGTCCGAAGCCTGGCCCTGCTTTCTCAGCTCGAACCATTCGCGCTGCAACGCGAGCGTCGGTGCGTAACGACGGCGGCCGAGCCACACGCCGGTGAGTGATGGAACCGCTGTCAATCCGGAGGTCCTGTCGCCCCCTCAAACTCTGGCTGCGAGCGTGGGGGCGAGGCCTCCGGTGCTCGGATCGTGGCGCCGGAGGAAGCTCAGGTTGAGGCCGTTCACCAGCGCATGGGCCAACAGCGGCCCGACGAGCGAGCCCGTCAGCTCGAACAGTGCGCCGAGCGCCAACCCCACCGCAAACGCCCAGCTGGCCCAAACCCAACGGCTCGGCCCCGGCAGCTGATGCGCGAGCCCGAACAACACCGCTTGTGGCAAGAGACCCATCCACGGCTGCATCAGCCCACGAAACAAAAGCTCTTCGCCCGCGGCGCTGAGCAACGCCAGCATCACGAGGCCCGTCCGGTTCAGGCCCTGTGCAAATGGCCGGAGCTCGACGTGCAGCCGCCGCGCCCATTCGAACCGTTGCACCGAAATTCGCGAGGCGAGCACGAGCAACAGCCCAAACGCGACGCCCACGGTCAGGCTCCAACCGTGGGCTGAACTGTCGTCCAGTACCCAGCGCGGGCTCGGGTGCCGAAGCGGTGCACCGCGAGTCCACACGAGGGCCAGCGCGACGCTCGCCAGCACGGCATAGGCGGCAGCGAACCTGCCCCAACGAACCATGCGGGGAAGCGTATCGCAGACGTGAGTCAAACGGAGTGCATTTCACGCCACTCCAGGTATAAGGGCCGGTGTAGGGATGGGTGCGCCGCAGGATTCTCCAGAGGTGCTGGCCCGCTTCAACGAAGCGTTGCCGGCAGTCAAGCCAATCGCGATGCGGTTGCGGCGCACGCTCGGGCGTGCGGCCGAGATGGACGACTTGATCAGCTACGGGCAGGGCGGCTTGCTCGATGCCGCTCGCCGTTACGATCCGGAGCGCGGCGTCCCCTTCCGGGCTTTTGCGAATTATCGCATCCGCGGTTCCATGCTCGACGGCATCCGCCAGCTCTCGCACCTGCCGCGGCGCGTGCACCAGCGCCTGAAAGCCTTTGAAAATGCGAGCGCGTTTTCGGAAGGCGCGCTCGAGGACCTGAACGCCCCACCCCCTCCCGGGCAGACCCCCGTCGATCGCGACCGCCGGCTCGTCGAACACTTGGCGGGTATGGCGACGGCCATCGCCACGGGGCTGATTTCGGAGCCCGCCACGGACGAGCAAGGCAGCGCCACCGTCATGGCGTCGTGGCAGAACTCGCCCGAAGAGCACTCCTCCCGCAGCCAGCTGATGGAGCGGGTGGAACGCGCCATCGAGGGTCTGCCGGAGCCGGAGGCGATGTTGATTCGCCGCCACTACATCGAGGGCGAGCGCTTCGATCAAGTGGCGGCCGAGCTCGGATTGAGCAAGTCTTGGGCGAGCCGACTGCACACCCGCGCGATCAACCGCCTGACGAAGCGCCTCTCCGGGCAATCGGACTGAGCCCGCCACTTCGACTTGCCATCGCGACTCGACACGAGTCCAAGTAGCCTAGAGTAATCTCCGAATGCCGGAACCTTTAATGCGCGAGCGCGTCGTTGTCGCGATGAGCGGCGGCGTGGACTCATCCGTGGCGGCCGCGCGCCTGGTCGCGGAAGGCTACGACACCATCGGTGTCACCCTGCACCTCTGGGACTACCCGGACGACGGCTCCGTGCGCGGGCGTTGCTGCGCCCCAGAGGACCTGCACGACGCGCGACGCGTGGCCGATAAGCTCGGCATCCCGCACTACACGTACGACCGCCGTGAGCTGTTCCGGAAAACCGTCGTCACTCCGTTCGTCGAAGCGTATTTGACGGGCACGACCCCGAGCCCCTGCGTGTCCTGCAATCGCGGCGTCAAACTGCAGGAGCTGTGGCAGATCGCCGACGACCTGGGCGCCCAGCGCATCGCCACGGGCCACTATGCGCGCGTCGACCGCGCGCACGAGCCCCAGGCGCTGCTGCGCGCCCGCGACAAGAGCAAAGACCAGAGCTATTTCCTGCACATGCTCGCCCCCGCGGTGCTCGAGAGGCTGCTTTTCCCGCTCGGTGACTCGGACAAAGCCAGCGTGCGCGCCGAGGCGCTGGTGCTCGGCCTGGCCGGCGCGGACAAGGGCGAGAGCCAGGAACTGTGTTTCGTACCAGAAGGGCGTTACGATCGCTTCGTGAGCGAGCAGGCCCCCGAGCGAGTCCGCCCCGGCGAAATCGTCGACGAGGCCGGGCGAGCGCTCGGAGAGCACGCGGGCATTCACCGCTTCACGCTCGGTCAGCGGCGCAATCTGGGCGTGGCCACCGGGACACGCAGCTACGTCGTGGCGGTGGATCCGGCGTCGAGCCGCGTGACGCTGGGGCCGCGTGAGCGCCTGCTTTCGCGCGCCGCACGTGTCGCCGTGGCGACGCTGGCACCGGACGTGCGCTTGCCCCTCGAGTGCGAGGTCGCCGTTCGTTACCGGGGGCAACCTCAGCCCGCGCGCGTCGAGCGCTGGGGTGTCGCGGGCATCGAGATTCATTTCCAGAAGCCCGCGCTCGCGGTCGTCCCGGGCCAGGTCGCGGTGCTGTACCAGGCAGAACGCGTGCTCGGGGGCGGCAGCATCGACCAGGCGTTGCCCCACCCCGTCGCGGAAACGGAGCCGGCCGGGGCCAACCCATGAACGCTACGCCCCTGACGCGGGTGGGCACGCTCGGGTTGTTTGCGCTCGCTTGTTCAGTGGGCAGCGGTGAGGGCTCTGCCGAAAGCGAAAGCCTCTTCGTCGACGGCTGCTGGGAAGGGCCGTTCAAGCTCGAGCCGACATTCTTCGCCGCCAATCCGTTCGACAACTCGCTCACCATCCGCGTGCAACGCGGCGAGCAGGACATCCAGGTTTCAGACGGTTTCACGCTGCTCGTGAACAACGTCTCCACGATCCGCAGCGAGCGCCTGAACCAGAGCTTGTCGCTCGGTTTGCCGGTGGGTGTGGTCCCGCTCGGCTTCGCGCTGCCCGAAACACCGACGCCTCCTGACGCGAGCCTGAGCCTGTACTTGAACAGCAGTTGTCGGAATCAGAACGCGCAGCTCAGCGCGATCAGCGGCGAGGTCGTATTCGAGAAGCTCTTCAGCGGGGACTTGAACGAAGAGAACTCCGATGCTCGGCTAACGCTCGGCACCTTCACGGCGACCGTGGTCGATCTCCAGGCGGCGATCCCCGCCCCCGCGGGGAGCGATGGGCCCTCCTTCACCTATGAGCCCGAAGACACGAGTCAGCTCGAAGGGCGGTTCAGGTTCTACTTCCATCGCGGCACGCCGGCCCAACCCTTCCCATGACGCGGCGCTCGCGCGCTGCAAAGACGGGAACGAGGTCACACCCGCCCGCGCTGCTGCGCCGCACCGAGCGCACACTGCGCGAGGAGACACCGCTCGTGCGCGGCGACCACGTCCTGTTGGCGGTATCGGGCGGCGGCGATTCGACGGCGCTTCTGCACGTACTCGCGCGGCTCGCGCCGCGCTTCGGTATCCAGTTGTCGGCCCATGGCGTCGACCACGGCCTGCGGCCAGGCGCCGCAGCGGAGCTCGACCTGGTCGAACGGCTCGCGCGAGAAATCGGCGTGCCCTTCTCGCGATCGATGCTCGATGTCCAGGCGGGTGGAAACCTGCAGGCGCGGGCACGCACCGCCCGCTACGCCGCGCTCGATCGAGCCGCGGATCTCGTCGGTGCACGCTGGGTCGCGACGGCCCATCACTCCGACGACCGCGCCGAAACCATACTGATGCGCATTCTCCGCGGTACTGGCCCGCGAGGGTTGGCAGTTCTGCCCGCCGCTTCCGAACGGCGCCTGAGGCCGCTGATCCGTTCGCCGCACAGCGCGATTACTGAACATCTCGCGCGCCATCAGCTGATCTACGCGACAGATCCGTCCAATCGCGACCCGCGCTTTCTGCGCAGCCGAATTCGTCACGAGCTGCTGCCGGCGCTCGAGGCTCTGGCTCCGGGCGCCGCCCAGCACCTCAATCAATTGGCCGACGAGTGCGCCGAAGCCGAGCCCGTGGTCGTGACAGATGCGCAGGGCCAGGCTCTGCCCCTACTCAGCGGTCAGATCGCGCAAATCCGCCGTGCGCGAAAATTGAACAAATCGAACGCATTGATCTGGCTTTCCGGAGGCCTCGAGTTGGCTCCAACCGGATCCGATGTCGCGCACGGGCCCGAGGCCGGTACAGCACGAAAACATTCCCGAAGAAATCCGCGGCCCAGCCTGCTCAGGGAACAAAACACGGCAGGGAGGGGTGCCAAACCCACCAAAAGTGATTAACTCCATACACAAAGCAATAACGGTGGCCAGCCTGTCGCCGTTATCCTTGAATGAGGATGGTTCTGCAGGTCAGCTATCGGGATTTCGTCGCATAGCCAACCTGCTCGTTTTCCGCTGAGCGCATGGTTTCCCAGCGCATGCTTTTTCGTCGCTGATTCGACAGTCAACTGAGGTCACTAAGTGAAGCAACCGCACAAGACGCTGCTCATCTGGGTCGTACTGATCGTCGCGTTCCTCGCGATCTGGCAATTTTTAGTTCCCGCGAGCCAGCCGAAGAAACAGCGGCCGTTCAACGAGTTCATCGAACTCGTCAAAGCGCCGAAGGACAAGCCTCACCTCGAATCCGTCGACATCCGCGACCGCGAATATTCGTTCTCGATCAAGCGTCCGGGCACGCAGGGTGCGTCCGAGCGCGGAGTGACAGTCGGGCCGATCGACTCGAGCAGCGTCGATGCGTTGCTCTTCGCCAACGACATCCGCGTCGAATATCAAGAGGACGACACCAATCCGTACCTCGCGTCGACGCTGACGATACTGCTGCCGATGCTGTTCCTCCTGGTGATGTTCTATCTGTTCATGCGCCAGCTGCAGGCCGGCGGCGGCAAAGCCATGAGCTTTGGCAAGAGCCGGGCGCGTCTGCTCAACGAGTCGCAGAACAAGATCACCTTCGCCGACGTGGCGGGTGCTGACGAAGCCAAGGACGACCTGGAAGAGATCATCGCGTTCCTCAAGGATCCGAAGAAGTTCCAGAAGCTCGGCGGCCGCATCCCCAAGGGCGTGCTCATGATGGGCCCGCCCGGCACGGGCAAGACGCTGCTCGCACGCGCCATCGCCGGTGAGGCGGGCGTGCCATTCTTCAGCATCTCGGGTTCGGATTTCGTCGAGATGTTCGTGGGCGTCGGCGCGAGTCGTGTGCGTGACCTGTTCGAACAGGGCAAGAAGCACGCCCCCTGCATCATCTTCATCGATGAGATCGACGCGGTCGGCCGCCATCGCGGCGCCGGCCTCGGCGGCGGTCATGACGAGCGGGAGCAAACGCTCAACCAGCTGCTCGTCGAGATGGACGGCTTCGAGTCCAACGAAGGCGTGATCATGATCGCGGCCACCAATCGGCCCGACGTGCTCGATCCCGCCATCCTGAGGCCCGGCCGCTTCGACCGGCGCATCACCGTGCCGCGCCCGGACATCCGCGGCCGTGAAGGCATCCTGGGCGTGCACACCAAGAAGGTGCCGCTCGCAAACGACGTGCAGCTCAACATCATCGCGGCTGGGACCCCCGGCTTCGTGGGTGCGGATCTCGAGAACCTGGTCAACGAGGCGGCCTTGCTCGCCGCGCGCCAGGACAAAGACGCCGTGTCCATGGGTGACTTCGAGCTCGCCAAGGACAAGGTGTTGATGGGCGCCGAGCGGCGCAGCCTGGTGATGAGCGAGACCGAACGCAAAGTCTCGGCGTGGCACGAGTCCGGTCACACGCTGGTCGGTCGCCTCGTGGAGGGCAACGACTCCGTGCACAAGGTGTCGATCATCCCGCGCGGCGCCGCGCTCGGCGTGACCATGTTCCTGCCGCTCGAAGACCGTCACACCATGACCAAGAAGCAAGCGCTGGCTCGCATCGCGATGATGCTGGGCGGGCGCGCGGCGGAGAAGATCGTGTTCGAAGAGGTGACCAGCGGCGCGAGCGACGACATCAAGCGCGCCACCGGTCTGGCTCGCGCCATGATCTGCGAGCTCGGCATGAGCGAGAAGCTCGGCCCGCTTTGCTACAGCGAAACCGAGGGCAACGTATTTTTGGGCCGCGAGATGGGCACGCGCCGCGACAACTACTCGGAAGAGACCGCACGCGAGATCGACACCGAGTTGCGGGAAATGGTGGATCGCCAATACAACCTGGCGGTGCGCGTGCTGGTAGAGAACCGCGACAAGCTCGATCGCCTGGCCCACGCGCTGCTCGAGCGCGAAACGTTGGACTCCGAGGAGATCGAAGCCGCTCTCGACGGGCGTGAACTGCCGGTGCGCGACAGGGTCGTGATTCCGACCTACAGCGATCAGCGCAAAGAGCAAAAAGAGAAGAAGCGCCCCGCCAGTATCTTCGGTGCGCCCAAGCCCGCGACCAGCAGCTGAGCTGGGCGCGGCGGTAGCCGGCGCGCTGGCGGTTGGCACTTCACAGGCCTGCGACCTCGGTCACAGGCCTGTGTGCATTTGAGCGGCTCGGTCCCTCGAGGTCGGCGCGGCGAGCGCATTGCAGAACGCGCGGCTCAGCGCGGCGCGCCTGCATCGCCGGCAGGCGCCAGCGGTTCGAAGGTCCGCGTGGGAACCGCGGGCTCGACGGGCGTCACCGCGTTCGCGGGCGGGATATCTTTGGGCGCCGGCGCAGCAGCATCTTTCGACGCCGGCGCAGCAGCATCTTTTGGCGTCGGAGCGGCCTCGGCTGCGCGCGCTGGGCGCACCGGCGCTGCGTCGGGGCGCCGAGCGCCTACCGGCCAAAGCGTGAGTTCCACGCTGTGGACGTAGTACGGGCAGGCTCCGCTGTGTTCGGCGACTTCGACCTCGGTGGAGCTCGATACGTAGCCTTCGCGCCGCGCGGTCACGGCCCAGCGCCCCTCCGTGAGCGTCGCGTAGTAGCACGAACTCATCAGGCGCTCCGAGCCGCCTTCGGACACGGCGACGTCGGCGTCGCACGTCGGTAAACCCGTCCCCGCGTCCCGCACTCGCACCTTGACGTGGTCATAACATTGCGCGGCCAGGTACCCCGCGCCGCCCACCAACGCCACGACGCCACCACCGATGGCGACATTGCAGGCCAGCCCCGCGAGCAGGACACCCCCGAGGGCCAAGCCGCCCTTCGCGAGCCGACTACTCTGCATAGCTGGCGACCGCGCGCGGCTCGGACTGTGCAGGGCCCGACTCCTCACCGAAGATGGGCCGCAGGCTGCGCCGACCCAGCACCCATTGGTAGATCTCGCTCACCTTCTTGGCCTTGGCGTCCCAGGCGAAGTGTTCGATCGCCCGTTCGTACGCGGCGCGGCTGTGGCGCTGGCGGAGCTCCCGATCGTCCACGTAGCGCTCGAGCACCTCGATGAACCGC
>JAYWEH010000728.1:0-2913 GCA_043780025.1 Deltaproteobacteria bacterium | reverse complement strand
CTCCGAGTTTCTGGGTGGCAAACCGAAGAGCATCAGCGGGGCGGACGGCGCGGCTGCCGAAGTCGTGCAACAGGCGCTGGCCGCCGCGGATCAAGCGGCGATCGCCGCCGGTGGTAGCGCCAGCCAACAGCTCGCACCGCTCGTCGATCTCGTGCCCGGTGTGATCAAGCCGGAGGTGCTCTGGGCGTGCACGACGTGCCGCGCTTGCGAGGAGCGCTGCCCCGTCTCGATCAGCTACGTCGACAAGATCGTCGAGATGCGCCGGCACCTGGTGGTGATCAAGGGCGAGTTCCCGCAGGAGCTCAACAAGCCGTTCGAGGGCATGGAGGTGAACGGCAACCCCTGGAACCTGTCGCGCCAGGATCGCAGCACGTGGGCGGATGGCCTGAACGTACCCTTGGCCCGTCAGAAGCCGGACGCGAAGGTGCTGTACTGGGTGGGCTGCGCCGCCAGCTACGACCAGCGCGCCAAGAAGATCGCGCGCGCCACGGCCATGCTCTTGCAGAAGGCCGGCGTGGATTTTGCGATCCTCGGCGACGAGGAGACGTGTACGGGTGATCCGGCGAGGCGCGCCGGCAACGAGTACCTGTTCAGCATGTTGGCGGAGGCCAACGTGGCCACGCTCAACGCCTACCAGGAGCAAGGCAAGAAGCAGATCCTCACGACCTGCCCGCACTGCTTCAACACATTGCTCAACGAATACCCCGATTTTGGCGGCAAATACGAGGTGATCCACCACACCGATTTCCTGCTCGGGCTGCTCGCGGAGAAGCGCCTGGTGCCGGAGCGGCCCGTCAAGGGCAAGCTCACTTACCACGACTCCTGTTACCTCGGCCGCTACAACGGCGTTTACGAGTCGCCGCGCGAGATTTTGTCGCGCATCCCGGGCGTGGAGCTGGTGGAGCCGACGTCGACCAAGAGCAAGGGTCTGTGTTGCGGCGCGGGCGGTGGGCAGATGTGGATGGAGGAGCAGAACAAGGATCGCGTGAACGTCAAGCGCACGCTGCAGCTCATGGACACCGGTGCCACGACGGTCGCGAGCGCCTGCCCGTTCTGCATGACGATGTTGACCGATGGCCTGAAGTCCCAGGAGAAGGAAGCCGAGATCCGCCAGCTGGACGTGGTGGAGCTCCTGGCCGAGAGCTGCGGGACGACCGAGGTGCGGGCGTCGGCGTGAACGATACGCTCGCGAAGACTCGGCTCGCGAAAACACTCTGCAATCGCGATTGCCCCGATGCGTGTAGCATCGTGGCGACGGTGCGTGACGGCCGCGTCATCAAGCTCGCGGGCGACAAGGCGCATCCCGTCACGCGCGGGTTTCTCTGCTATCGCACCAATCAGTTCCTGCGCCGGCAATATTCACACGAACGTTTGACCGCGCCGCTCTTGCGCAAGGGCGGCGCGCTCGTGGCCGTGGAGTGGAACGAGGTGCTCGACCACATCGCGGAGAACTTGCTACGCATCCGCCGCGAATCGGGACCCGCGGCTATCTTTCACTATCGGAGTGGCGGTTCGCTTGGCCTGCTCAAGGTGCTGTCGGACTACTTCTTCGAGCTGTTCGGGCCGGTCACGATCAAGCGCGGTGACATCTGCAGCGGCGCGGGCGAGGCGGCGCAAGCGCTGGACTTCGGCGTCAGTGACTCGAGCGCGCTATCTTTGCTGGGTGACTCGCGGCACATCGTGCTCTGGGGCAAGAACGTACACACCTCCAATCCGCACGTGATCCCCATCATCAAGGAGGCGCAGGCCCGTGGCGCGGGGGTCGTGTTGATTGATCCGATCCCGCACGCCGGTGTGCGCCTGGCGGACACCTTCCACCCGATCGCGCCGGGCGGTGATTTCGCGCTCGCGCTTGGCGTGGCCCGGCTCCTGTTCGAGCGCGGCCACGTCGACCCAGCCGCGAGCACGTATTGCGATAACCTGCCGGAGTTTCGAACCTTGGCGTTCTCGAAGAGCGTCGAGAGCTGGTGCCAAGAAGCCGATCTGCCTGTCGCCGCAGCAGACGATCTGGCGCGGCGCCTGGGCCCCGAGAAGCCGTGCGCGATCCTGGTGGGCTGGGGCATGGGGCGCCGCACGGACGGTGGCGCGATCGTGCGAGCGCTGGACGCGCTCGGAGCCATCAGCGGCAACCTCGGCGTATCCGGGGGCGGCGTATCGTTCTATTTTCAGCGGCGCCGCGCCTTCGACACGTCTTTCGTGCAGGGCCTGGCGCGCGCGCCGCGCAGCATCGCCGAGCCATTTTTCGGCTCGGGTTTGCTCGCCGCCGACAATCCCAGGATCCGCGCGCTGTGGGTCACGGCCGGCAACCCCGTCGCGATGCTGCCGGACAGCGCCTCGAGCGCGCGCGCCATCGCGGGGCTCGAGCTGTCGGTGGTCGTCGATTCGTTTCTCACCGATACGGCGCGCGTGGCCACGGTGGTGTTGCCGACCACCAGCCTGCTCGAAGACGATGATCTGCTGGGTTCGTATGGCCACCACCTGATCGGCGTGAGCCGCCCCGTGGTGCCGCCTCCACCCGGCGTGAAGTCGGATCTCGAGATCGTGCAGGCCTTGGCCGAGCGGGTGGGTCTGGGGCCGCAATTGTCGGGTAGCGCGCGCGACTGGAAGCGGCGTTTGCTCGAGCCCAAGATGTCCGGCTTCGGGGTCACGCTCGAAGATCTGGAACAGGCGCCGCTCGAGAACCCATTGGCGCCCGGGGTGCTGTTTGCGGATCGCGTGTTTCCGACTCCGAGCGGCCGCGTCAACCTGATCACGCGAGCCCCTGCCGAGCGTCCACCCGCCAATCCCGAATACCCGCTCGCCTTGCTCGCGCTCTCGACGCGCGAGGCTCAATCCGCGCAGTGGGCGCTCGCGCCGCCGGCGCCGCTCACGGCCACGCTGCACCCCGACGCGGCGCAGGGCCTGGCGGACGGC
>JAYWEH010000727.1:0-2919 GCA_043780025.1 Deltaproteobacteria bacterium | reverse complement strand
CAGAGCCAACGTGCCCTGCAGGTGCTGGAGCAAACCGGGCAGATCGCGCGGCGCGGTGATCGCTGGGTGCCGCTGCCTGCGACGGCGGTGACGACGGGGCGGCATCCGGCGACGCTCGGGATTCTCACACGGGCGTGGACTCAGGTGGCGATTGAGCGCATTGAACAACGTGCTCCTGCGCACTTTGGGTACAGCCTGTTTGCGGTGAGCCGCAAGGACTTGCGGCGGCTGCGCGACCTGCAGCTAGAGTATTTGAGGGAGATGCAGTCGATTATTGCCCAGTCGGCGCCCAATGAGTGCGTGGGGCTGCTTTGCTTGCATTTGCTCGATTTGCGGCAGGGAGAGGGGAATGCGCTGGGGACGGAGTGACAAGAGGGCGAAGCGGCGCGAGGGAATCGAGTTGAAATTGCGGATGCGCTCATCGCCATGGGCCGCCTGCAGGCCAATGTGCCTTGAACGGAGTTCCGGACACGGCGGCGCCAAGTGGCGCTTCGCAAATTCAACGATAGCTGCTGCTGCGCCAGCCAGATCGCCAGCGCCGGAGGCCCCCGACTTGCGCGCAAACGCACTCCATTGGGTGTTCTTCAGCGCGTCGCCGACAAAGGTGCTCGTGAGCGCGACGGGTAGTCCATTGGGCAGTGGCGTGCCCCGGCGTTGGAACGTCGCGGCAATGGCGCGCACCAGAAGGTATCGCCGAAGCCGATGTCGACCTGCAGTCGCACCTTCGCCGTAGTCACGAAGGCGAGAAGTAGAATCCGCACGCCACCGTAATCTTGTTCTTCCCGGATCGGGCCGACGTCGAGCGAGTCCACCGGAAATTTCACGCCATCGTCCTCGACGTTCAACGAGAGCACCTCGGTGAAGACGGCGCGCAGGTTGGCTTCGCTGGGATCACCAAGCCGAGCAAGTCGACGTCACGTGTCGCGCGGTGAGCTTCTCCCGTCCAGACAGTGAACAGCGCCGCACCTTTCAGGACGAAGCGCGAGCCGTGGGGCGATGCAGCGAGCCGATACAGCAGCCGCTCGTTCACATATCGGGTGAGCACCAGCTGGAAGTCTTCACCGCGCTCCCGGGCCAGGCGAAGCAAGCGCGCGCGTACCGCAGTGCCCGTGTCCTTCGGCGCCTTGATCATGCAAGCGCCTCCAGGTAGGGCCGCATCAACGTGTAGACACGGTCCGCCCGAGCCGCTTCGACGATCGCGTCTATGCTACCGGCTCGCTTTCGAAGGCAGCCCCGCAGTGCCGCGATCGCAACATCGAGCCCCACGTGCTGGCGGTAGCGGAAACAGTCCGCGACCGTCTTTGCGGGACTGGTCAACCGCACGCGCACTCCCTCGATGGTCTTGGCGTCAATGCCGTGTGCGCGTGCACTGCCGCTCGCCCGCACGACCTGAAGCATTGGGTAAGAAAGCTTCGGCATGCGGGCGTGTCTGTCGATCATCACCCACACGGCGTGCGGCGCCTCGGTGGTCAGCTCATGCACTTGCAGGGCACTCAGTAGACAGACCGTCGCATGGGGCACTCGCTTCGCGACCTCCGCGAGTGAATGAAGCTCCGTCGCAGGTGCGTCTACTTGTCGGTAGAGGCCACGATCCACCTGCTCGAGAAGGCCGCGTTCGCAGAGGCGGCGCAGGTAGGCTCGAGGGATTCCCGCCTTGTCTAGGTCGCGGGCTCGGACGGGTCCCTTTCGGGCGAGCCGGAGAAGTGCCTCAGTCTTGCTGACCGGCGGTGGCATGATACAGAACGTATACCATAAATTATTTCGACATACGATTTGTATCATTCAGCGGGCAGACGCCCATTACGCTCAGCGGTCCGGCTCGACACAGGGAGTTCCGTCGCGGGTGGGGCCGGTCCTCAACTGGGTCTCGATAATGCCGCCCATCGGGGCGCTGATCGTCGTTTGGCGTGTACAGCGCTCAGTAGCGCTCCTCGCTACTGAAGCGGAATCCCTGCCACTCTGGTCGGCACCCGCTCCGTCTCGAAGCCGTTCCCTCGCTGGCCTAAATCACCGTTGCCGTAGCACACGACTTCGCCGTTCTGGCGAAGCGCGCAGGTATGACGTTGACCCGCGCTGATGGCGGTGACTTCGGTGAGGCCGATCGCCGAGACGGGGCTGTCGTACCGGCGCGCCTGGCTCACCTCCCCGTTGCCGAGTTGCCCAAAAATGCCGTCTCCCCAGCAGGTCACGCTGCCATCCGCTTTCGCGGCGCACGTGTGAAGCAGGCCCGCGGTAACGTCCACTGCGTCAAAGGTGTGAGCAACACGGACGGCAGTTGTGCTGCTGCCGATGAGTAAGCTGCCCATGCCCAGTTGGCCGCGCGCGTTTGACCCCCAGCACCACATCTCTCGATTTTGAAGCACTGCGCAGGCGTGCTCACCGCCCGAAGCGATGCGGACCGCGTCCGTCAGCCCTGGGATGGGCTCTGGTGCTGCGCCGGTGTCAGTCCAGCACGTGACCTCCCCCGAAGCACGCACGGCACAGGTCGCGAATTGACTGGCAGTGATGTCGACTGCGTCCGTCAACGTCGGCACGTTCACGGGCGCTGGCGATTTGTCGATCGCGTTGGGGCCGAAGGTGCCCCAACAGGAAACCTCGCCACCCGCGAACAAGGCACAGCTATGCGTGGGGCCCGCGACGATGTCGACGGCACCCACTAGATCGAGAACGGCGACGGGCGTCAATGTGCTCGACATGAGACCGGTGCCGAGCTGCCCCGCGGAGCCGTCGCCCCAGCAGGCGACGGTTCCGCCGCTGCGCACCGCGCACGTGTGCGCGCCTCCGGCCGCGACGGCCGTCGCATCGGTCACGTCGGAGACGGCGCTGGGTAGGTAGCGGGTGTCGGTCGTGCCATTGCCCAGCTGGCCCGCGTCACCTCGACCGAAACAGAGCATGCTACCGCTCTGGCGAACCAGGCAG
>JAYWEH010000726.1:0-6896 GCA_043780025.1 Deltaproteobacteria bacterium | reverse complement strand
ACCGCCGTCAACGCCACGGGCTCGGACAACCAAACGACATTTTCCAGCCCGAGCCGCCCATTCTCGAAAGGCGTGGGCATGACCAAGAGAATCCGCATGATTTCTTCCGCAAAATGGGTAAGAGCGTAGACTTTGGCCACACCGTAGACGCGGCCGCTACAACTCACAAGCTGCGATTGTCATGGACAAATTGAGCCCTGCTGCACTCGCTCGGCCACCACTCGAGTCGACCGGGGGCCGCCGTGCGGCTCGCGGGGGACGCGGCCTCTCGCGCAGAGGTTGGCTGCGGGCCGCACTGGGATTCGGCTCCGGCGCCCTCGGCCTGGAGGTGCTGTCACTCGGCGGCACCTGGGACCACCGCTCGGCCCGCGTTCGTGCGGCTCCCCCCGCGCCGCCACTCGCTCCGGGTGTTCCACGCCTCACCCACGTGGGACACAGCTGTCACCTGTTCGAAATTTCGGGCCAACGCTGGCTCACCGATCCCTGGTTCTACAATCCCGCTTTCGGTTCGCTCGTGCACGAGTCCGGGCTGGCCGTGGAAGCGGTGGGCCCGCTCGACGGGATCTTCGTCAGCCACCGGCACCCCGATCATTTTGACCCGCGAGCGCTCGCTCAGCTGGACAAGCGCGCCCGCGTGTGGACGCCCGATCCGAGCTTGCTCACCCCGCTTCGAGAGCTCGGCTTCGGCAACGTCCAGCTCTCCCATGCCTGGGAGACCTTCAACGTGGGGCAGGTCGAGGTCAGCTTCACGCCCGCGGAGCACGACGTCCCCGAACACTCGCTCGTGCTGGCGAGTCCGGAGGCGCGCGTGCTGTTCTGCGGCGACACGGGCCCCCACCACCTCTGGGCCGAGATCCGCCGGCGCTATCGCCCCACCACGGCGCTCTTGCCCTGCGACGCGACGGCGCTGCGCTGGGAGCCTCGTTTGATCATGGACGCCGAAGAAGCCGCGCGCGCTGCCGAGGTGCTCGGTTGCCCTCAGGTCTTTCAGACCCACGCGGACGCAACCTATGGCGACCCCGTGGCACGTCATCTGCTCAGCACCACCAGCCCGGAACCGGTCGCGTCGCTCGAGCGCGCGCTCGGCACGCTCTGCCCGGCCCCGTTCCAGCCGCTCGCCATCGGGGAAACGCGCAGGCTTTTTTCCCCGGACTCGATTACACTCTGAGGCCGCTTCGGCGGCGGCTGTGCGCCCATCCGGAGCTCGACAGAGGCGACCCATGATCAACAAATACCCCTTCGGCAAAACCGGACACGCGAGCTCCCGTACCCTCTTCGGCGCCGCCGCCCTGGGTCAGGTCACGCAGGATCAAACGGATGCTGCGCTCGATCTCGCGCTCGAGCACGGCGTCAACCACGTGGACACCGCCGCGAGCTACGGCGAGTCGGAGCTGCGCATCGGATCCTGGATTCGGCGTCATGGGCAACCGTTTTTCCTCGCCACCAAGACAGCGGAGCGCAAGGCGGCGCCCGCCCGTGCAGAACTCATGCGTTCGCTCGAACGCCTGGGTGTCGATCGCATCGACCTCTGGCAGCTGCACAATCTGGTTGAGCCGGAAGGCTGGCAAACGGCGCTCGGCCCGGGCGGTGCGCTGGAAGCGGCGATCGCCGCACGCGACGAGGGGCTGGTGCGCTTCATCGGGGTCACCGGCCACGGCCTAGCCGCGCCGACGCAACACCGGCTCGCGCTCGAACGCTTCGACTTCGACTCCGTGCTTTTTCCCTTCAGCTTCATCCTGTCCCAGAACCCGGAATACTGGGCTTCGGTGGAAGCGTTGCTCGCGGCGTGCGAGCAGCGCGGCGTCGCCGTGCAGACCATCAAGGCCGTGGTGCGGGCCCCCTGGGGTGAACAGCGGCCGCTCGACGCGCCCACCTGGTATGAGCCGCTCACCGAACAACGCGAGATCGATCTCGCGGTGCATTGGGTGCTGAGCCACCCGGGCGTGTTTCTCAACACGGTGGGCGACGTCAACCTGCTACCGCGCGTACTGGACGCCGCAGAGCGGCTCGGCGGAGCACCCGCCCCGGCACTGATGCACCAGCAACTCGAGCGGCTCGGCATGCGCCACTTGTTCACGGTGCCGCACCTCTGAGCGGCGCTCTTCGAATCTTCTAAGCCTTCTTGTCGGGCTTCAAGCAGGCGGCGAGCGCCCGGTCGAGCTCTGGATACGCGAACGAATAGCCCGACCCGAGCGCGGCTCGTGGCACGACCCGTTGCGAATCGAGCAGGGCAGTACTCATCTCGCCCAGCGCCACGCGCAGGAGCGGGCTCGGTACTGGCATGAACGTCGGCCGCCCCAGGGCTCGGCCGAGGCTGCGCGTGAACTCCGCGTTGGTCACCGCTCGCGGGCTGACGGCGTTCACGATCGGCGTGGACGTGTGGCCCTCTGCGGCGTGCAACAACAGGCCGACGGCGTCGTCGATGTGCACCCACGGCATCCATTGCCGGCCGCTCCCCAGCTTGCCCCCCACGCCCAGGCGAAATGGCGTGAGCATGCGCTCGAGCGCTCCCCCCTTTGCGGCAAACACGAGACCGAGGCGTAGGATCACGACGCGGGTGTTGCTCTGTTCAGCCTGGCGCGCTTCAGCCTCCCACTCCTCGCACACGTCTGCGAGGAAGCCCTCGCCCTTGCCGGCGTGCTCGTCCAGCTCGGTATCCCCGCGGTCGCCGTAATATCCGACCGCCGAAACCGAGACGAGCAGCCGAGGCGGGCTCGGCCTCGCTCTGAGCGTCGCCACCAGGTTGCGGGTTCCGAGCACGCGGCTGTCCTTGATGCGCCGTTTCTGTTCTGCGGTCCAGCGCCCGCCGGCGACGGACTCGCCAGCGAGATGAAACACCACCTCCACGCCGTCAAACGCCTGTGACGGCGCCGGCTCTGACGCGGGCTGCCAGGAAAAAACCGTCACCGCCGGCCCCAGCGTGGCGCGGGCGCGTGCGACGTCCCTGCCGAGCGCGTTCGGCGCGTCCAGGCGCGCCACCAGTGCTCGCCCGACCAAACCCGTCGCCCCGGTCACCAGTGCTTTCATGTCGAGAGAACGCTAGCGCCTCGTTTCAATCGAATCGAGGCCAATGTGAAAGCTCGAGCGGAACCTGGTACATCGCGACGCATGCGCCTGATGACGTACAACATCCTGACCGGCGGCCGTGACGCCCCGAACGAGGGCGAAGCCATCGCGCCACCCCGCGACCGTCTCGCCACAGTGTGCGAACTGATCCGCTCGGCGCAGCCGGACCTGTTGGTGCTCCAGGAGTGCAATGGCTTCGAGCTCGATGGCTTCCGCACGCTGTATGGCGTCGAACGAGAGATCGGCATGCGGGGCGTCTTGGCGCAAGCCCAGAGCGGCTTTCATGTCGCGTTGTTCGTGCGCGACGGCCGAATCATCACGAGCCACAGCCTGCAGCGCCAATTCCAGCACGCCGTGGTCGCGGCTACCGTGGAGGTGGGCAGCACGCGCCTCGGCATCGTGGGAGCGCACCTGTGCCCGTTCAGCAGCGACGCACGCCTGCTCGAGGTGCACCATGCGCTGCGCTTCGTACGCCAACCGAACGTCTTCGTGGTCGGCGATCTCAATTCGCTGAGCCCGCACGACGCGGCCTCATACACCCCCGACCAGTGGTTGCCGCGGCGGCGCACGCGCCATCTCCTCGCGGGCACGAGCGCGCTCGACACGCGGGCCATCGCCGCGCTCGAGCAAAGCGATCTAGTGGACACGTATCGCGCCCGGCATCCAGCCGCCGCGCCCTTGCCCACCTGCCTGACCCGCCTCGTCTCGGGCTGGGAAAGCTATCAGGTGCGCATCGACTACATCTTCGCCTCGAGCGCGATCGCAGGGCGAGTCACGCGCCACGAGCGCATGGACGGCGCGCTCGTGGACGCCGCGTCAGACCACCATCCACTGTTCATCGACGTCGAGCTGTAGAGCTAGCGTCAAATCTCCCGGCAGTCGGCGATGATATCGGGCTGCCCGAAGGAGTGCGGGCGAGCCTGCTTGACGTGTAGCCGCCGCGTGGAGCCGATGAACTTGAACTCGATCTCCATGGCGAACCAGGGGTTCAGCGAGTCCGGATCGAGCAACGGCCGGAAATGGTCGTGCACCGCGCGCAGCGCGCAGGCCACCTCCGCCACCTCCGTCACATTGAGCACGGTGGCGGGGGGTTCTGGGAACGCACGCAGCAAGCTGCTCTGGCTATGGTACAGGACGGGCGGTTGCCGGCCCCACTGATACACGAGCTGCTCCGTCGACACGGCGGGCGCCGGGTTCGTCACGCTGGCTTCGCCGGCCTGGACGTTGACGTAGTACTGGTCGCCCCGCGTGGGCTCGAGCACGTTGCGGCTCACGCCGACGCCGTTGCCCTCTTCGGACAGGCTCGCCGGGTGCACCAAAATGCCCATGGCGAGCGTATCGCGCTGGATGCGCGCGTAGGCGCGCTCGTCGTAGGCGCGCGTATTCCAAATGCTCGCCCAAACCGAGCGCATGGCGTCGGCGGCGGTGCGTTCCGGGTCTCCCAGCTGCGCGCTGATTGACGTGTACAACCCCGCCCCATTGAAGTTGGGCAGGTCCTCCGTGTTGCTGCTGCTGCGAAACCGCACGCGCTCCTGTGCCCAGCGCGTCATGATTGCGGCTTCCACCTCGGCGAGCAGGCCCGGCTCGACCGGGTGCGTGAGGATCAACTGCCGAACCTGCGCCAGTCCTTCATTGCGAAACGCGAGGTCGCTCGCGAACTGGGCATCCGCCTCCAGCGCGGTCAACACCTGTGCGGCGCCGCTCGCCGCGAAGTGTTCCTGGTAGTGCACGAGCGGAATGGCAAAGGGTTGCTCGGGAACGATGAACGACTCCGTGGCCATGCACCCGACCTGGTTTGCCGCGAGAAAGACCAACTCGGCCATCTGAGCCGCCTTCGCTCCAACCACCGGCAGACTCGCCAGATCGTGGTCCGCCAGGTCCTGCACGCCACGAACGCTGGCGTCGAGGCGCGGGCTCACGGGGTCACCCGCCGGCACTCGGCTCGCCCAGAAATCAGCTGCTTCCTGCGCATCGGCGAGCTCCGCCTGGATACCGGCCGCCGACACCGTCAGCTTGACGAGCTGGTCGAGGTATTGAGCCAGCTCGGTGCGAGCATTCTTCAACCCAGCGTTCGGCGTGCCGCGATTCTGGCTCAGCACATTCACGTGCGCGAGCGGCGTCTGAAACGCCTCCGTGATGAGCCCGCCCACGAGCGGCACGTCGTTCGGCACGTCGTCCGTGATCACGATCACGGTCGGGCCGAGGCTGGTGGTAAACAGCTCGCCCGCCGGCACAAACTTCAAGGTGCCATAGGTGACCCCTTCAGTCAGCGGCTGGTAAGTGACGTTTGCGAACGGCGCGTTGGGCCCGACGAGCGGCGCGCGGCCTTCGATCGCTCGCGATTTTTGCACCTGCTCGTCGTCCTGGGGCCGGAGCACCCAGCGGCTCGGATCGTCGGTATGCGGCATCAACGTGATGAACGCTTCGCGCATCTGTTCCCCGGTGACGGCATCGCCGAACGTGAACTCGACCGCATCCAGGTTCGAGCCGGCGTGGTGGGACAGCGTGCCGAGATGGAAGCGACGGCCTTCCGCGGAGCCGTACTCCTGCAATGAGAACTCACCCCAGCCGACGTAAAAGTCCGCGTTCTGGTCCGGATCGCAGCGATCGAGCACGGGCTCGAGATCGACCAGCTCGCGCACGAAGGTGTAGTGCAGCGGCCAGCGCGCGGAGCCGATCAAATGCACGAGCCCCGGAGCGCGAAGATCGATCACGAACTTCGTGGACTGGATGCCCACGATCGAGGCGCCTTCCGACAGCGCGGCGAAGTCACCCGGGGTACGCAGATGCCGGACTCGATCGCCCACGTCGCGCGAAGCCAGGATGTCGCAGGTATTGGCCTGACCGGGCGTGGCGTTGGTGCAAAAGCGGAACACCGTGGGCTCATCCGGGTTGCGCGCGAGCGTCGCGCCCGCCGGCCAGCGCATGAAATCCACGCGATCGATGGCGTCGTCGGAAGCCACCTCAAACGCGGTCAAGACGCCTTCAAAGGCCGGGTCCGCAGCGAGCGCCGTGAGCGCCCCCGGGGGAACTGCCACTCGTAGCAACTGCCCTGGCGCGAGCGTCGCCCCGGCCGGTAACGGCACAGCCGCGCCGTCCGCGACACCCGGCCAGGGCAGGCTCGGGGCATGCGTGCTCAAGCGCAGGGAAACCGAATCGAGCGCGATGCCGGCCGTTCCAAAGTTGGTCAGCTCGACGAACGGGTCAGAGCCCGCGTCCGGCCGTAGATCGAGCTCGCTCACGGCCAAGCCGGTGGGCGCGCCGGGAAAGGGAGCGGGGAACGCGAAGGGCTCATATTGCACGTCCGGCGGCGGGGGTGGCGGAGCCGCTGGCGCGCAGCTCGCACCGTTGTCATCGCCAGGCGTCGAATAGCGACACACGACCGGAACCCCGTCACCGTTCGGGAAGCGCGCAAACACGTCGTTCAAGTCGAGCGCCGGCACCTCGACGTCGTCCACCATGACTCCGTCGCGATCGCTGAGCACCAAGCGATCTCCCGTCGAGGTCAGCTTGAATGGCAGGTGATAGGCGCCCTGCGTTGGATCCGAGTCCACCCACAAGATCGCGTTTTGACCGGGCTCGAGCGTGCGCGCTGGCAACGCGACGCTGGTGCCGGCGCTGTCCGCGAGAGAGTAGCCCGCGAGATCGACGGCAGCGTCGCTGCGGTTCAAGATCTCGATCCAGTCGTCGGCTTCGCCGTTTTCGTCGATCCAGGCGCCCTCGTTTTGCGACATGACCTCGTTGATCACCAGTTCGCGCAAGGTCTGATCGATCGTTCCTCCGGAGCCGGCGGAGCTGCCCGCCGCACCGCTGCTGCCGCCGCCGGATGG
>JAYWEH010000725.1:0-6901 GCA_043780025.1 Deltaproteobacteria bacterium | reverse complement strand
TGGTGTTGCTGGTCGCAATCGTCGCGCTGGCCGTTGGCGTGATTTTCGTGACGGCGAACGCCAGCATGGTATTGCGCGAACGGGCATCCGAATCTTCGACACTGTGGGCGCTCGGCTGCGATCGGCGAACTGCCTGGCGTATCCTCGCGGTGGAGCTGCTCGCGCAAGCCCTGCTCGCCTCAATCTGCGCCGTGCCCATCACATACGCGGTGGCGACGCTGTTGAACGGCATTGCCAGCCGGGCTTGGTTCGATCAAGAAACCTATTTTTCGCCTTACCTTGGAGTTGCAACAACGCTCGCCGTGGTCGTGTTGACCCTGGTGAGCGCCAGGCCCACGTTCAACCGGCTTTGGAGCTCAGAGCTCCTCGAACACCTGAGGGCGCGGGCCATTCAATAGACCACGACGACGAGAATACACATATGAAGACTTGGATCATCTCGCTAGCATCTGCACTGTTTCTGCTTTTCATGGCAGCTTCCGCACAAAGCCAGCCGCTCGACAGCCCCGTCGGATATTGGACGACCATTGACGACGAGAGCGGTGAACCCACCTCCGTGGTCAAGATCGGCGCCCGCGGCAAAGAACTCTACGGCGTCATCGTCAAGCTGCTGAAACCGGAGGATCAGAACGCCAAGTGCGATGAATGTAGCGGAGCAAAGAAGAATAAGCCTGTGCTCGGCATGGAGATCATCTGGGGTCTTCAGAAGGACGATGACGAGTGGGCCGGCGGTCGCATCCTCGATCCTGGCAACGGGGAAGAATACCGCTGCTACATTTCTCTCGAGAACGGAGGCAAGCAGCTCAAGGTTCGTGGCTATGTCGGCATCTCCTTGTTCGGGAGAACGCAATACTGGCGCAGGACCACACCGCTAAAGAGTTGACGACGTCTCGAACTTCCAGCAAACCGCTTTGATGATTCGCTGGCTGACCCTCAACGGCGCACTGCTGCTCTTCACGTCCGCCTTGCTCGGCTGGTTGCTATTGCTCCCTATGCAGTCCTGGGGCAAAGCGTTCGCGCGCGCTCTTCCGAGGCCTTGGCGTTCGGTCCACCTCGACTGGTTGATGCTCGGGCTGATGCAGTTCGCCGCGGCGTTTGGCTTGTCGGTTCTGGGTGAGCCTTCACATCCGCTGCCCGTGTTGTTGTTGATGGTGGGTGGCTGGCTCAACGTACTGCCCTATGTCGCTCGGGCGTACGGCATCGACGCCTTTGTTCTCACAGGGCCCCCGTTGCGATTCGGCTTGGCCCTGGCATCCGCCGCGAGCTCCGCAGCGATCACCATGGGATGGGCTTGGTTGCTTGTGGAGTGGCTTTGGTGACGCTTGGCGGAGCCTCAGCCCTCGGACGACTGCCGCCGCCGCCGAGCGGGTTCAAAACCGTGCTTTGCCGCCAGCTCTCGAAGCAGGATCACATCTTGCACCTGGATCTCTCCCATGGCGGCCGGGACTTCCTCCCGTCCTTCCAGGGCCAGCAGCATCGTTTCCGCCATGCAAGCATACACATGGTCGGCGGGCAGCCCCAACCGCCGCAAGTCTATACTGGCTTGCGACCGAATCAAGCCCCCCTCGAGGACGGTAACGTCGGGCCGAGTTTCCAAAACGCTCGGGTGCACGTTACGCGGACGTGAAAGATCACAGACGACCGCACCGTGCTGCAGGTGCCGTGGGTAGAGTATCGGTTCGTGCGTGCTCGTGGCAGCAACGACCGCGCCGCAATCCAGCGTGACATCGGCGAGGTTCTTTCCACCGAAGCGCATCCTTCCGGTCTCAAGCAGGATCTGCAGCACCGACGAGTGCGCTTCCGCCGGCGCGCCATCCGCCGGATACTCTGCGAGGTTTGTCACGAACTCTGCCACAGACCCCGGGTACTTGTATTCATGGGACAACGTTACAAAGGCCCGACATGTACCGAGCGCCACCTCCATCAGGCGGCGGCTGAGGTGCGAGCGATCTCGCGAAGGATTGCCGACCAGAACGATTTTAGAAAACCGCCCGGCACATAGCACCGCCATGGCACGGCCAATGGATCCGGTAGCGCCGATGATGGCTGCGCATCCCATCTTATCGCCCGGCGCCCGTCCCTCGACTTCCCGAAGCAATGCCTCGTATCCCGCAGCGACCGTGTATGCGTTTCCGGTTGTAATGGGTACGCCGCGCCCTTGTATCAGACTGCCGCCTCGCGTGACGATCGACGTGTAACCTCCAAGCCCGACGATCCGCGCTCCCCTTCCTCGCGCCAATTCGACCCCTCGCTCCACTTCGGCAGTGGCGCGCGCCTCGCTCAACGACATTAGATTCCTTGCCGTGCGTGGAATCACGATGAAGTCGCCATCGATCGAGCGCCCTGCCCGCGAGACCAACGTTACGGTCGCCGCGACGAATGGCTCGAATTCAGCTGCCAAGATCTCCTCGCAGGTCTGCAATTGGGCGACGTCGAGGCTATCGAGCGACGGATCGAATTGCACGAAGTCAGACGGCTCCAGCGGGTGAGCCAAGAAGCCGAATCGAATGGGCGGACGTGGACTTGCGGTCGGCGCATCTGCAATCGACATTCCCGACGCGTCGAAAGCCGCGTCCACGCCCACTGCGATCGCACGCAGCATTCGCCCACTCGCGCCCTGCGCCACCAACGCCAGCGCCCGCTCGAACGCACGCAGGAAGAGTTCGCATTCGTCCCGCGTGACCGTGAGCGGAGGTTGAATGCGCAGGACCCGCCCCCCTCCGAGCGTCGGCAACACTCTAACACCTTCCACATTCAGCATATAGCTAGCCACCAGCGCAGGCAGAGCCTCCTGATTCATAGCGAGCGCCATGAGCCCAGTGCTGCTGCCGAGGTCCGCCGCAAACTCGACCCCCAACATCAGACCTCGGCCTCGGACCTCGGCGATCACCGCCGGAAATCGTCGAGCCAACTGATCGAGGCCGGACCGCAAGTATGCCCCGAGCTCGAGTACTCGGCCCAAGAGCGCTCGGCCATCACGCAAGAGCAGATCCAAACTAGCCAAACCGACGCGGCACGCGATACTACCGCCAGCGAACGTGGACGACTGTAGGAGTGCGAAGTGCTCGGTGTACGCCGCACGAGATGCCAGGCAGGCGCCAATGGGCACCACGCCGCCACCCAGAGCTTTCGCCAAGACCAGCACGTCGGGGATGACGCCCTCCGTCGCACTGGCGAACAAAGCTCCCGTACGTCCCAGTCCCGTCTGGACCTCATCCGCAACGAGAAGTGTGCCGTTTCCCCGGCAAAGCTCCGCCGCCGACGCGAGGTAACCGGCGGGTGGCACCACGACCCCGCCTTCACCTTGCACGGGCTCTACCACAAAGGCCGCAAAATAACCGCTGCGCCTGAGGAGCGCGCGCCTGAGGGCACCGAGATCACCGTATGGGATGAACTCGACATCAGAGCTCGGCGCCAAGAAGCCTTCTCGAAAGGCCGCCGTGCCAGTGACAGCGAGGGCTCCCGCAGTCTTGCCGTGAAACCCACGCGTCGTGGCCAAAACGCCAACACGCCCGGTGGCCGCCCGACACATCTTGAGCGACGCCTCGATGGCCTCCGCTCCGCTGTTCGCGAAGGTCACGAACTCGAGAGGGCGCGGCGCGATCTCGATCAAGCGCCGGGCTAATTCGCCAGCAGCGCCCAGCGCGGATGGTTGGACGAAGTTAGGCTCCTTGCTTTGAAATACCGAGAGCAGAGCCTCGATGATCTCGGGCGGGTTGTGACCGAAGGGAACCGAGCCGTAGCCGGAAACGAAATCCAGATATCGAGCTCCCTGAGTATCCCAAAGCCAGCTTCCTTCTCCCCGAACGAAGGTCTTGTTCAAGCGCAAGCGCGCCAGACGTTTTCCAAGGCTTGGGTTCAAGTACCTCGTAAAATCATCTAATGAAGGATCAGTCAGGTCGGAGTCTGACGTAGCGCCACAAATCAGCGCCGCCGCCTCCTTCAAATTGGTGGCCGACAGTAAGACGGAGCTGTCAATGCTCCGCTCGAGCCACGCTTCTAACTCCGCGATCAGCGACTCGCTCTGCAACGAGTCGATACCAATCTGCCAGAACTCTAGCTCCGCGAGCTGCTCCGGCGACCCGAACGGCCCCGCGTCGTCGCTCAGCATCTCGCGGACCCGGCGCAGCAGCCACTCCAGCACTTCCCCGGCGGACCTCCGGGTGGCCTTGACGTCGTCGCTCTCCAAGCTACTGCCCGTCTACTTCAACCGCACTCGCGGCGGCACGGGACGTGACTCCCGACTGGTTGGACCGCTTGTCAAATCGCTTCAGCTTTCCCTCGCGATACGCTTCGAGCACGGCGAACCGCTGAATCTTCCCGCTCGACGTTCGCGCCATTTGACCAGCGCGAACCGGCACGAAGTCTGCTAGGCGAATGCCATGCTGACTCGCAACATGATGAGCGGCGCGCGCTGCCAGGCGCGGCGCATCCAGAGTCAGCTGGCTTGGTAATTCTACGACTACCACCAACACTTCTTCCCCCCCCAGTTCGGCGCCCACGGCAGCAACCACGCATGGCTCGAGCGCGGGATCCGCGCCTCGGACCGTGGCCTCGATGTCCGTTGCGTGGTGCTTCATGCCCCGCACGATGATGATCTCTTTCGTGCGACCGGAGATGAACAACTCCCCATTCCTCACGAAGCCGAGATCCCCGGTCCGGAGATATCGTTGGCCCACTGCATCGGCCAGGGTGGCACCGAAGCTATCTGCACTCACCTCGGGTCGTCGCCAATATCCCTGGGCCACGCTGGGGTTCCGCACCCAGATTTCCCCCACATGGCCATCGGGGGAGCACTGGCGGGTTCCCGGCTCGACAATGGCAACGCTGCCCGGCTGCACGGGCGGGCCACAGCCGACGAGGGTGACCTGCGCCTCAGATCCGGTGGCCGGCAAGAGCCGGCCCTCACGGTAGGCGCCGGCGTCGAAGGCTTCCACGACCGGTTCTTGCTGCCGACATGCACCGCTCACGATGAGCGTCGCCTCGGCTAACCCGTAGCAAGGCAAGAAAGCGCTCCGCGCGAAGCCAACCTTAGCAAACGCCTTGCCAAATTCGTGCAACGTACGAGCCCGCACCGCCTCGGCCCCCACAAACGCCACCTGCCAGCTGCTCAGGTCCAGTCCCTCCGCAGACGCACCCTGCTGCAGCGCCTTCACACATGCGTCGTAGGCAAATCCAGGGCCGCCGCTGCAAGTGACTCGATACCGGGAAATGCATTCGAGCCAAAACAGCGGGCGTCTCAAGAAATCCGCGGGCGAAAAAATCACGGTCTCCAGCCCCGAGAAAACGGGCTGGAGCAGCCCGCCGATCAGGCCCATGTCGTGGTACGGCGGCAGCCAGCTCAGCCCGCGCTCCCCCTCGTTCAATTCAAACGCACGGCGGATAAAGCTCGAGTTGTGGAGTAGGTTGCCATGTGAGATCATGACCCCCTTGGGCTCATCGGTGGAACCCGACGTGTACTGGAGCAATGCGAGCCGGGCGGGGTCCGCGCGCGGCGGAACCCACTCATCAGCGAGATTCGAACCCCTGGGCGGCGCCGTTACCCAACGCAGATCGCGAAATTCGGGAGCACGAGAAGCGAATTCCGCAGCGCGCGCCTCGAGCTCCGGCTCGGCCAGAACGAAGCGGCACTCGGCGTTGGACGAGATCCCCCTCACGCGCGCGAGGCTACGCGCCTGTGTGGGAGGATACGACGGCACGGCGATGGCCCCTGCATAAAAGCACGCCCAAATCGAGACTACATACTGCCGCCCCGGCTTGAGGAGAATCAGCACGCGCTCCCCAGTGGCACCATCGCGTTGGAGCACGGCGGCCAGCGCACGAGCATCCGCATCGAGTGCCTCGTAGGTCAGGTCAACCGACGATACGGCGCCATCTTCGACGAAACGCAGGACACGAGCGTTTGGCGTGCGCTTCACCCTCGCTCGCAAGACTTCAACAAGATCCAGTGGCTCAGCGCCTACCGTCTCAGCCTTGACGCTCGCTTCGTTCATTTCCAACCGTCCTCTATGCTTGGGACTCAACTGCTCGCGCCACTGCGCGATGACTGGCATCGCCAACGGACACCGCCCCGTCAGGATCCCAGCCCGATACCGAGAGCCCGACGCTCGTATTCTCGATCGACCTCGGCCAAGAGAATGCGCACTTGCTCCTCTTCCCTCACGTCCGCCATCCGCTTGCCCTTGAAGATCTCGATGTCACCCATGACCTCCATGTGCGCGTCCGCAGCGCACTGATACAGGCCGACGTAGTGAAACAAGACCGCCTCGAACATCTCGCGCATTAGCAGGCGAAACTCCCGCACTAGGCGCTGGACCCGGTTCTTCGTTTGCACGTCGGACGCCACTGCGGATCGAAGGAAGCTCTCCCCAAAACCGGTATGGTGCACCTCATCTGCGAAAGCACCGCGAATCACGTCGCTCAGCCCTGGATCGAGGCGCGACCAGTACTTCATCTCGTAGCGATAGACGGGAAACGCCATTCCCTCCAGAATCAAATTCTGCCCCACGCAGGCCCCCGCGAAGTCGCCTCTGTCAATTTGCTCGTCGATGAGACCAAAAAACTTGTCGAGCTGCGGAATCGAATACCGCTTCATGAGCGCCTCGATTTGCAACTCACTGGCACCCAAGTTGCCCAACCGCTCGGAGAACGCCTCGAAATGCCGTGCCTCATCCAACACCTGAGTGGCCAGGAACTGGGCCTGCCATTGCGAAGGAGCCAGCGAAATCATGCGCGCCGTGTTCTTGACCGAGTGACGTTCCGCGATCAGGAACGTGGCAATGTCCATCTTGATTGTTGCCTCCTCTTTGTAAGTCTGATTATAGGGTGGGGAAGGCACTAAGGGAAGCTCGCTAGGATCTTGGCATGTTTTTGTAGTGTTTAGGGGTGTTTGGGCCCGGTT
>JAYWEH010000724.1:0-53414 GCA_043780025.1 Deltaproteobacteria bacterium | reverse complement strand
CTGGCTCACGCTTGCGCGCGGCTACGAAAAGCTAGAGCTCCTCGTCGAAGGATGGGTCGCTGCAAAGTTACAGCTACGCAGCGATCAAGGATGAGCGTATACGAACAGCCTACTGAGAATGAAAAGGCGGCCCGGGACAGCCTAAGAATGAAAAGGCGGCCCCAGGATAGCTCCGCCTCGAGACCGTCTAGCTGAAAGACGAGGCTACGCTCGCGTCGAGGGGGCTGCGCTCAATACGGGTTGTCGTCGCCGGAGGGTGCGGGAGCCGGTTGCGCGGGCTTGGGCGCCGCCGGCGCTGTCGCGGCGGGCGGGGCAGGGGCCGGCTTCGCCGGAGGCTTCTCGGGGCTGGCTGGCTTTTTGGGTGCGGCAGCCTTGGGCGGAGCCGGGTCGGGTGGCGGAGGCGCCGCTTCGTCGGACTCGGGAGCGTCGGTCACGACGGCACCCGGAATGGATAGGCGTGGCAAAGCGTCGGTCTTGGCCGGCGGAGCTTTGGGAGCAGGTGCGGGCGGCGGAGCCGCCTTGGGGGCACTCGGGGCCGCAGCCCGTGGGCGGGTGGCGGCAGGGGCCGCTGGACGAGCCGGCGCCGCGGCAGCGGGCGGCGCGGCTACGGGCGGCGCGGGTACGGGAGTCACTGCGGCCGGCGGAGTCACGACCGGCGGAGCCGCGGCGGCGGGTGGAGTCACGACCGGTGGCACTGCCGCAGCGGGCGGAGTCACGGCGGGTGGCGCGGCGGCGCCGGGGGCGGTTTCTGCCGGTGCGACCTCCGCGGTGGGAGCGGGCACTGGCGGTACCGGTGCCGGTGGCGCTGGTGGGGGTGGCGGGACTTCCGCTCGAATGGGGGGCGCGGGCTCCTCGGGCACATTCGGCGTTCCCGGTTTGAAGATCAGCACGACGAGCCCGATCACGACCAAGATGCCAAGCAGAACATACAGACCTGGACTGGACGTTTTCGCTGGGGCCGGGGCCGGGGCGGGGCGGCTCTTGGCTCGCGCCGCTGCGCGCGCGCCTGGCGCGGTGGTTTCTTCCGCGAGATTAGCGCGTCCGGGGTCTGAGGGGCGCTTGGGTGCGCGATCGTCCGGCGATCCCGGGGCGGGCTTGGCTTCGGCGCTCGGAGTCGAGGCACGGCCCTTGCGATCGGAGGCCGTACCGTCCAGCGCGGGGCCCTGGAGCACCACTTTCCGCTTGTCCGGGGCTTGATCGGGGCGTTTCTTGGGCGGACTGGAGACACGTGTTTCCGCTTCTCCCGGCACCAAGCTGAGGGGCCCGCTTTCGACCTGCAACGCCGGCGCTTCTTCGGCGGGCTGCGCTAATGCGGGCGCCGGCGGCGGGCTTCCCTCGACGGGCGGCTCACCCGACTGGCGCACTCCAGCGTCAAAATTGGACTCTGCGCCTTGGCGGGCGGCCACCATCTGACTGATCAGTTCGGGCGCGCCTTCACCAATTTTTATGAACTTGATACCCATGCCGGCAGGCGAGCTCTCGTCTGCGCGCTCCGCTTCGCGGCGCCACACCACGCGGCCCACGCCGTTCATCACCTTCTGATCTTCCGCGATGCGCACCTCGAACTTGAGCAGCGTTCCAGCGGGAAACGGCGAGCGCGTCTTGATGAAGATGCCGCCACGACTGATGTCGTGGGAGTGATTCTCGATGAACTCATCCACCGTTGCGCTCTTGTAGCGAACCGTCATGTTCAGTACCCGGGCCCGCGGGTCTTTGCGGTTTCCGTCAGCCATGCTGGATGGTACTCCGGAGGGAATCGGGGATGACGCAGCCATGCTTCACATTATACCGTACATCGGGCCGCTCTTTCAGGCTAGTTCTAGGCTAGAGCGCACCTAGCGCTCGGCCGCTGCCCGTAGAGCGAGGGACGGGCGCAGGGGAGGCCACAAAGGCCGGGGATTTTTCATGGCTCCCGTGTGGTTTAATCACCCGCGCTGGCCGGCTCCGTACGGCTCGCGCGGCCCGATTGCGGTCGCTTCGATGGAACCGGCGTATTAGGTTGCCACCCGATGCCGAAAGCCAAACGCCGACCGAAGATTCAGAAGCCGCCACTGTTATTCGCACAGAGTCAAAAGTTGCTCGGTCGGCTCGAAGAAAAGCTCGGCATGCCGCTGCTCTGCTATTGGTCCTCTGCCAGCGGCTCCGTCTGTCAAGACGACGTTGTGGTGATGTACGAGCTGTGCCGTGCAGCGGAGGTGGGCAAGCCGCTCGCGCTGTTCATCAAGTCATCCGGCGGATCGGGTCGCGCCGCGCTGCGGATCGTCAACCTGCTGCGCCAATATTCGACCGGCTTGTCCGCGCTCGTGCCGCTCGAGTGCGCCTCTGCTGCCACGATGATGGCGCTCGGAGCGGACGAGATCAAAATGGGGCCGATGGCGTTCTTGACGGCGGTCGATACGTCGATACGCCACGAGCTCTCGCCCTGCGACATCGACAACGAACTCGTGAGCGTGAGCCAAGACGAGCTCGCGCGGGTGATCGCGTTGTGGAAGGAACACGGTCTGTCCAAGGAGGGCAACCCCGTCGGCAGCCTGATGCCGTTCGTGCATCCACTGGTGGTCGGCGCGGTGGACCGCGCGAGTTCGCTCAGCATCCGCCTGTGCCGCGAGATCCTGGCGTTCCACACGCGCGACTCGAATACGGTCGAGCGTGTCAGCCACGCTCTCAACTCCGGCTATCCCTCCCACGACTACCCGATCACCTTGCGGGAGGCTGAGCGCATCGGCTTGAACGTCAAGCCGTTAGAGCCCGAGATCAACGAGTTGCTGCTGGCGCTGCACGCCGTCTACTCGGAGATGGGCCAGAAATCCGTCACCGATTTCGACGAGCAGAATTACCACAACAACGAGATCGCCAGCGTGATTGAGCGGCTAGGCAGCATGTTCTACTACCAGCTGGAGAAGGACTGGCACTACCGCAAGGAAGAGCGCCGCTGGACCGCGTTGAACGACAACAGCAACTGGAGCAAGGTCACGAAGGTGGGCGGAAAACTGCAGAAATCAGTATTCCACATCCGCTGACGATGGGTTGTCAGGCGAGCGCTCGTTCGGGGGGCGCGAGCTCCTCGGGCTGCTCGGGTGCCGCGATTTCGAGACCGGGATCCGGCCACACCGGTTTCACAGCGCGATCGGACAGGCGCACGATGCCAAGCCGGGTCAGCATCGAAATCACCACCCAGGCCGGATCCAGCTCGAAGCGGCGCGTCGAAAACTTGGGGCTCATCGCGAAGCGATGGTGGTTGTTCTGAAACAGCTCGCCCCAGGTGATGAACTCGATCGGGAACGTGTTGCGGGAGATGTCGTCCGTCTCGTAGTTGCGATAGCCGTAGCGATGCCCGCACCAGTTCACGATCGCACCGTGGATCGGGCCCATCACGAAGTGCAGCGGCAAGAGCGCGAACATCCACGCCTGCGTAGCAAACTGGAAGTAGAACGCGGTGTAGGCGGCGCCCCAGCTCAGGCGGAGCAGCCAGCTCTGGCCGAGCCGATCGACCAGCGGCCAAGTGGGAGTCTCGTAGCCAAAGCGCGGGTCGGGCTCGGCGCGGCCGTAGGCGAAGTCGTCGTAACGCTTCTTCGTCTTCCACATCATCGTAAAGACGTTCGTGTAGAACTTCGGGGAGTGGGGATCACGCGGCGTGTCGCTATAGGCGTGATGCATGCGATGCAGGATCGCGTACGCGCGGGGGTGCAAGAAGCTCGCGCCCTGCGACACATAGGTGAGCAGGTAGAAAAAACGCTGCCAGCGCTGGCTCATGGAGAATTGCGCGTGCGCGCCAAAGCGGTGCAGGAAGAACGTTTGGCAAAAGACCGACAGATGCCAATGCGCGAGGAAGAACAGAGCGACGGCCACGATTTATTTCCTGGTTACAGGGTTCGGGGGCGGCAGCCGAGGCGCCTTGACGCACTCGGTTTCGTAACGCTGAGCCTAGTCACGCCGCCAGAGGTCGTGGCTCATGCTTCTGTCACAATGCTGTAGCGCGTTGCGCGATTTTCGACACTTGATGCGTTATGGGGCACGCGCACTCGTACTGGAAAAGCGTGACGCGCCGCTTCAATGAGTGATGCCGGCCTGCGGGTGTTTGAACCAGGTCGAGCAGCTGCGCGAAAAGAATTTCGCACTGAAAACTATGAGTTACAGCCGGCGATTCCTCTATATATTGCCTCCCATGCGGGGTGCAGAATTCAGTTCCAGCGCCAAACGCGCAAAAGAAAGTCGAGGCTCGGGAGCACGCGCCATTCGTGGCGTCGGTGTGCCTTCCGCAGCCCCTGCGGTTGTCAGCGATCAAGCCGCTGCTGTTCCAACCTCGCTCGTTCCGTCGTCGGTTCTGCCGACATCGGGTGTGCAATTGGCTGCGGCGAGCAGCGCGGTGGTAGCCGATGCCGTGGCTTTGGCGCCTTCCGTTCTCTCCTCAACCCCGGTTGCGGTGAGTGCCGCGCGGGCGTCGAATGGGGCCTCTTCGGACTTGGCAACGTCTCTCAGCGATCACGTGGTCTTCAACGACGAAAAGCTGGCTCGCAAGTACGGGTCGGAGCCGATTCCGATTTCCATCCTTTACGAGGCCTATTTCGACGGCAGCGTCGACATCCCGGGCGATTTGGTCGCGTTTCTGCAGAATCGCGGTCGCTTCGTGAAACACACGATCACGCGCCAGCATTTGCAGTGGGCGGTCACCAACTTCGTCCCGGAAATGGTGGCGCACTCCCGCGAGGCGGACGCTCGCGCTGCGCGCGAGCTCTATGACGAGCGAGGCGACGACTTTTTCAAGGCTTTCCTGGGCGAACGCATGGCCTTCACCTGCGCCCACATTGACTCGCCGGGCATTGACTCGCCGGGCATTGACTCGCCGGGCGACTCGCTCGAGGCCGGCCATGAACAGAGCAGCGCGCGCATCTGCGAGAAGATCGGCCTGCGCGCGAGTCATCGGGTGCTCGAGGTGGGTTGTGGTTGGGGCGCGTTCCTCAGCCATGTCGCCGCCACGCGAGGCGCCGAAGGCGTAGGCACCACCTTGTCGCCGAATCAGATGGCGCATGCGAACCGGCGCTTCGCGGAGCTTGGTGTGGAGCGCCAGGCGCGCGTCATCCTGGCCGACTACCGCGATCTGCCGGCGGAGAAGTTCGATCGCATCGTCAGCCTCGAAACGGTCGAGCGCGTGGGCGTCAAGAACCTGAAGAGCTTCTTCGAGGGCCTACAGAATCACCTGGCGGATGACGGCTTGTTCTTGCTGCAGTGGACGGGGCTGCGCCGGCAGCTCAGGCCGGAAGACCTCATGTGGGGTCTGTTCATGAACAAGTACATTTTCCCCGGTGCGGATGCCGCGTTGCCGCTCTCCTCCATGCTCAAAGTGGCGGAAAAAGCGGGCTGGGAAGTGCACGGCGTGGAAAACGTGAGCCGGCACTACGCGGAAACGTTGCGGCTCTGGCGCGCCAACTGGGAAGCCAACCGCCAGCGCGTGGTCAGTGCACACGGTGAGCGCTGGTTCAGGATCTGGCAGTTCTTCCTGGCCTGGTCGCAACTCGTGGGCGAGCAGGGCAGCGCGGCGTGTTTCCAGGTCGTCATGAACAAGAACCTGGACACGCTCGACCGACGCGCGGTTATCTGACGCGGCTGCTGCCACGGTTATCTGACGCGGTTATCTGACGCGGCGGGTTTTCGCGGCTGTTGTGGGGTGAACACAGTCCTGCCGGGCGGGGGAGTTGCTGGCGTGCGTTTCATCCGGGTTTCCGGATTGGGGGCGCCGTGCCTCTTGCCAGTACTCCCTGGCATTGAAGAGGCATTTGACGATCGGCCCTTGATCGTGGAACCTCCCGCCACCCAATTTCTCCAGGAAAATCGGCATGGCAAGAGAGACGACTGTCACCAAGTTCACGCTCAAGGGTCGCGAGATCCTTTCTTCGTACGCCAACTTCACCCTCGAAGGGGAGATGACCGCCAAGGTCACTCGCGGCAAGGAGGCGTGGACTCAGCGTGAGCGCAACGGCATTCCCAAGGGCACGTCAGACGGCGACAACGAGGCCATCTATTTGCCGAACGACAAGGCTATCAAGTCGATCGAGAAGAACATCGTGCCTTTGTTGCCGAAGAAGGTCGTGATCAAGAAGCCCTCGGACATCCTCGACGCGGTCGCCAAATTCGATCTCGAGCTCGTCGAGGGCGCCGGCCAGAACAAGAAGGTGTGGGGCGGAAATGCTTGCCTCGCGGCTTCGACCGCGCTGTTCCAGACGCTGCTCAAGGCGGGCGGTTACGAGCCCTGGGAGGTCTTCGCCACCAAGAAAACGAAGACGTTCTACTTTCCGAACATCGCTTTCAACATGGTGTGTGGCGGCGAGCACGTGCCCGGCACGAAGCAGGACATCCAGGAGATGTTCTTCTTCGCGATGAAGGCCAAGTCGGTCAAAGAAGTGTTCGAGATCGGTACCAAGTTTTTCCGTCAGTTCGAGAAGAACCTGGTGCGCGACGGCCTGCCCACGGGCACGGCGAAGGAGCGCGGTTTCGTGTTCCCGGTAGCGGACAATTTCGAAGGCCTGAGCCGGATCAAGGAATGCGCGAAGCAGCTCGGGCTCGCGCCGAGTGACTACGCGATCGGTACCGACAACGCGTTCAGCGAGGTGCAAAAGGGCGAGGATTTGATCGCCGAGGGCATGTACGACATGCGCTTCTCCGGACTCGGTAGGAAGACGCGCGAAGAGCTGATCGAGTTCGACGGCTCGGTCGTGGAGAGCGCCGACAACTTCGTGAGCATGGAAGATCCCGGCTCCGAACACGATCTCGCCGCGCACCAGCTGATGAACGCCAAATACGGTGACCGCGTCCAGATCGTGCTCGACGATCTGGTGGTGACGCAGCTGCGCTTCATCATCCCCTATCTCTGCGGCAAGAAGCGCGAGGATCGCGCCGGCAACAGCGCGCTGATCAAACTGAACCAGGCCGGCACCTTCACTGAGACGCGGCTCGCCATCGAGGTCGTGTTGGGCCTGGCGGATGCCGATCTCGTGGAGCAGTTCCTGAACGCGCGCGGTGACCTCGAGGGGATCCTCGAGGCGTGTAAAAAGGTGGGGGTGAAGAGCCTGAAGGACGCGCTCGCGAACATCAAGAAGGGCGGATTTACGGCGTTCTTCTCGCACCGCTCGACGGAAGGCTCGAGCGAGTTCTTGCCGTACATGCCGCTGATGTACGGGGCGTGCAGCCGCCGGCTCTGGTTCAAGGCGGGCGCGCCGAACGGGGAGCGCAATCTGCAGAACTACAATCCCTTGCTGCGAGCTGAAGAGCAGCTCAAGGAACGGGGGATCAAGACGGTGGTCGCCGGATTTGCGGGTTTGCCGGCGGGCGTTTCGATTCCGGCGCTGAAGAACTGAGCGCCGGCTCGGGGACGGGGCCTGGCGTGTGCTCGGGCCCTCTTCCTTCGCTCTTGGATTTTGCGGCGCAGGCCCGATGTCGTCGCGCTGACGCGGACAGGAGATGCCATGGCGACCGGGCGCATGCACGCGGACGATCGGCTCGGTGACGACTTGGCGGTGCGCCTGCCGCGGATCGCTGGAGCGGTGGCGCAGGTGGAGCTCGAGCAGCGCTGGTTACCCCGGCTCGAGCCCGAGCTACCTTTTGCCATACCCGCGCCGATCGCTCGGGGTCAGCCGGGCGAAGGCTATCCGTGGCCGTGGTCCGTGTACCGCTGGCTCGACGGCGAAACCGTGGCGCCCGAGCGCGTGAAGGACATGAACCAGCTCGCGCGTGACCTCGCGCGCTGGATCGTGGCGCTCCGGAGCATTGCGTGGGAAGCTGCGCTCGCGGCGCCCGTTTGGAAGGCTGAGCCGGTTTGGGTGCATGGTGACCTGCACTCCGGCAATCTGTTGGTCCTCCAAGGGCGGCTGAGCTCCGTGATCGACTTCGGTTGCCTGGGCGTTGGAGATCCGGCGTGTGATCTGATGGTGGCCTGGAATCTGTTCGACGCCGACGCGCGCGCCGTATTCGATCCGCGCTGGCGACCGACGAGGCCAGCTGGGGGCGAGGGCGCAACTGGGCAATCTATTTCGGGCTCGTGGCGCTGCCCTACTATCAACACACCAACCCGGTGCTGGCCGGTATCGCCCGGCGTGCGCTCGCGAGCGCGCTAGCAGATTGAGAGCGGGTTAGAAGCTCTTACCGTTGACGGGTTTCACCTTCAGCGAGGCAATGTCGACGCCGTCCAGGCAGCGCACGTTGATCGCGTACATCGGGCCGCTCGGGCCCTTGCCCTGGCCGAAGCTGCGTACGCCGCAGGTCTTGCAGAACAAGTGATGGATATTCTTCTTGTTGAACTGATAGTCCGTTTGATCGCTGTCCCCCGACTTCATTCGAAACTGATCCGGAGATACAAAGGTCAACAGCGCCCCCGTCCTCGAGCAGATCGAACAGTTACAGGAAATGACCTCGCTCAGATCCGTGGCGACGTCGAAGCGGACGCTTCCGCAGTGGCATGAGCCTGCATAGGTTTGGCGATCGGGCATTATCGCCGTCTAACGGACTGGGACCGCTCCGGCAAGGTGAGGCGCTACGAGAGGGGTGGCGCAAAGCGCCCCAGGCGTGCGGGCAATGGCGCAGTGACTCGGAGTGCATTTTTCGCACTGCGCGAGTGAGGCAGGTGGGACAGTTGAGCGCGCTCGCGCATGAGTTGCCCGAGCGCGTCGAACGCTCGCGGGTGACCGCGCGCGCCGCGCGTATGCCCAATGTAGTTGATATAATTGGTAATTTTAGCGTATCACGCAGGCCTTGGCATAGCGCCTGGCACTCTCGGTATGAGAGCTGCATGAGTAAGATTTTGTGGTAACCGACGACGCAGGTCAGGAGATGCTGTCGAGTGACGATGCGGCGGCCGTGTGCTCCGAGGATTGCAGGCGCTTTGAGATACGGGCGACGCACCCCTTGGAGCTCGAGCTCCGGCTCGATCTGTTCAGCGAAGCGCTCGGAGCACGTGGAGGGCGGGTGTTACGCGTGTTGCGTTCACAGGGGCCCGAGGGGAGTCTGCTCGCGTCGGTGGGGTATTGGCTGCGCCTACCTGGAGCGAGCCCGGAGCTCCCGGCGTCCGCGCTGCTGGAGCAGATGGAACTCGTCCCCGAGTAGTCCGTCCGCTTGACTCCCGAGTAGTCCGTCCGCTTGACGGACGGTGCCCGCCGAGCCGTGGCACGCTTCGTGCTCTGCAACAGCCTGTATGCAACAGAAGAACCTGAAGGTGGTTTACTGGGTGGTGACGCTGCTGTTCACGCTGCTGCAGGGCTGGAGCGCGTTGCAATACCTGATCGAGGCACCTGCCATGGTCGCCACAATCAGCGCGCTCGGCTATCCGATCTATTTCATGAAGATCCTGGGCGTCGCCAAGCTGCTCGGGATCTCGGCCATTCTGTATGGGCGCTGGCCCGTGTTGAAGGAGTGGGCCTACGCGGGCTTTACCTTCGACGTACTGGGCGCGTTCGGCTCGCATCTGATGGCGGGGGACCCGTTTCCGATCGCCCTCGTGCCGCTCCTGTTCCTCGGGGCTCAACTGATCTCCTACTTTCTCTGGAAGCGCCTCAGTCGCGCGGGGGAGACGCAACGTGACGAAGAGCCGCATTCGCGCCCCTTCGACGCTGGACCTCGCCCTCACGCGGTTTGAGCACGCTCAATCGGCGCGGATCCACTCGAGAGCTATGGCGACGGCCACGGCGGCACGGGCTTCGCGCTCGGGGATGGCGCGCCCGCCCGCTTCGAAGCGAGTGAGCTCTGCGAGTGTTTTGGCCAGCGTTTGCCCGGGTTCTATCAATTGGATGAGCCCAAGCAGTGCTGCCGGCACGTCTGCGATTTCCTCCGGAGCAGCGGTTTCGTCGAAGCGGCGGCCCGGGTGCAAGCGCGACAAGCCTCGCAGCGGGTCTTCACCCTGTCGTGACAGCAGCATCGCCCCGGCCATCATCGGTACCGACAGATCCAGTTTCAAGGGGAACTGCACGTGGCCCATCTCCGCGCCACGATACAGGTGGACGCGCCCTTCGCGCCATACACACAAGGACGCGACTCGGTCCCGCCCTTGGCTGCGAATCGCACGAAACACCGCCGTGGGCTCTGCCAGGCCCAGGCCGATCAAGGCCTCGCCCAGGTGCCCAGCATATTGACGCAAATTCGCGAGCGCCAGATCGAGCTGCGCTTGATCGATGAGCTTCAACCGCAAGGCATATTGGCCGAGCAACTCTTCGCGGTCGGAGGACGCAACGTGCACGAGGCGGCCCGCGCTCATATGCATGTCCTTGCGATCCGGTTCCCCCTTGCGGTTCGTGCGAGCCACAAACAGGGCGCCGCTCTCGCGACGCCGGCGCATGCGCGCCAGGACATCGAGCATCGGCACTTCGCCGAGTTCGGCGGTGAAATCCGGGACGCCCGGCTGGAACAACTGGCCCGTCGTCGTCGTGGTCGACGGCATCAGATAGCGAGACAGCTCGGCGATCGACTCCACGCGGCGAAACGGTTCACCGACCACCGAGACCTCGTCATCCAAGAGCAAGTGCCCCGTGGCCGCGAGATCGAGCAGGCTGGAAAACGACAGGTTGGTGTGGACCAATATGTTGTTACGCCGCACCGAGGACGTTTCGACCCGGGGGCGATCGGGGGGCGCACCACTGACATTGGGCGATACGCTGACGATGGAAGTGTTACGCAAGCGGTGCTCGAATTGGCGCGCAAACACATTGACGTCGCGCGCCCAGCTGATCCATTCCGCGAGTGCGTCGCGTTTCTCGGTGATCGAGAGCAGCGGGCTCAGCGCCTCGGCCAGGTCGCCGGCACTCGGGTAGCGGTCGCTCGGGTTACGCGCCAGCGCCTTCGTGCACACCTCCAGCAGGCTCGGTGGAAACTGATCGGCGGCGCGGCGCAGCGGTTCGATGTTGCCCTCCCGGATGGATAGCAAGATCGCCAGCTGGCCCTGCCCGGGGAAGATCTTCCCGCCGATCAACATCTCGCCGAGCACGACGCCGAGCGCAAAGATGTCAGAGCGGTGGTCGCATGGATTGCCCTCTAGCTGTTCGGGCGCGAGGTAGCCGAACTTGCCCTTCACGCTGGCGCTGGGATCGCGAGAGGGGCCGCGCATGGCGTGGGCGACGCCAAAGTCCCCCAATTTGACCTCGCCCTTGACTGACAGATAGACGTTGGAGGGGGAGACGTCCCCGTGGGTGATGTGCAAGCTCATGCCCTGCTCATCACAGGCCGAGTGCACCGCGTGTAGTGCTTGCGCGAGCGCGTGGGCGATGTACACGCCGAGCGCTGGAGGTAAGGCGCGGTTCTCGCTGGCGGAGAGGCGCATCAGCCGGTGCAGGTCGACCCCGTCCACGTACTCCATGGCGAGGTACGGGTCACGGCCCACCATGCCTGCGCCGAACACGGTCACGACGTTGCCGTGGCGGACCGCGCGATGGAGCTCCGCTTCGCGGTTGAGCGCCTCGAACTGCTCCTCATTGCGTTCGGACAAGGGCCGCTTGATCACGAGCTCCGGCGCCGGCAACATGCCCGTGCGCGGCTTCGCGTAAAACACTTCCGCGGTGCCGCCGATGGCGATGCGTCGCTCCAGCACGAAAGGCCCAAACGGTTGGGGCGTCTTGTCCTTGTGGACCGTTTGGGATTTGGGCTCGGGCACCGGGACTTCAGTGTAGGGACGGCTGAGCCGTCTTGGCCCATAAGCCGCCCGAGCCCAACCCTGGGGAAACGTTTCGAACCGGCGCATTTGCGCGGTTTCCGCGAGCGAATCTCAGCGTCCGAGCGGAACGGGCTCAGCCGAGCGCCGACCAGAGCCTGTCTTTGAGCCCGCTCGGGCGCTGGACGGAACGTGTCAGAGCGGTGCGCAGCACCTCGCGCCGCGCGAATAGATCCACGCGACGCCGCGCGCGCGTGACCGCGGTGTAGAGCAACTCGCGCCCCAAAAGCGGCGAGGCGGTATCAGGCAGCACCACCGCGACGGCATCGAACTCCGAGCCCTGGCTCTTGTGAATGGTGGTGGCAAATACCGTCTCGTGCGGCGGCAGACGGCCGGGCGTCAACATCCTGAGCCCAGCGGCGCTCTCGAAGCACACACGCAGGCGGCCCGCTTCGTCTTTGACGACGACGCCCACGTCGCCGTTGAACAGGCCGAGCGCGTAGTCATTCTGGGTGACGATGATCGGTCGGTTTTCGTAGAAGGCGGTGCCCGGCTCGATCAGTCCCGCGTCCGCCAGCCAGCACTCCACTTCGTGATTCAGCCCGGTGACGCCGCGGGGGCCCTGACGGTGAGCGCACAGGATGCGATAGTCCGACAGGCGTTCCAGCTTCTGTCGTGGATCGGCTGCGCGGATGAACGCGGCGTAGCCGGCGACGGTTCGTTCCGCGATCGGCACGAGAGCGGAACGTTGGCCGAGCGCGGAAGCCAGCGGTTCGAGCCACTGGCAGTCGAGCTCGCCGTGGGGCGACCGCTCGAGCTCGCCGAGGGCGCGATCGACGTCACCCGCGTTGATGGCGCGTGCGAGCCGACCGATGCTGCTGTCCTTCCCGTAGCGATAGCTCTGTTCGAGGTTGACGAGACAATCGCACAGCGCCGGGACGGCGCTGCCGGTGACATGCCCACCGGTCACGCGCGTGGCGACGCTGGCGAAATCGACGGACCACGCCCGTGCGGCGCGCGCGTCGTAGATGTCGCCCAAAATCGCGCCGGCTTCGACCGACGCGAGCTGATCCTTGTCCCCCTGCAGGATCAGCCGCGCGTCAGGTCGGATCGCGCTGACCAGGCGGTACAAGAGCGCCAGGTCCACCATGGATACCTCGTCCACGACGACGACGTCCGCCGAAAGCGGCCGGCTCGCGTCGTGACCGAAACGCCCGGAGACGCGGCGGGTGCCGCCGAGGGCACGATGAATCGTGGATGCGTCCCTGGGAATCGCGGCGCGCACGGCGTCCGGCAGTGCGAGCGCTTCGGCGCCGTTCGACACCGCCTCGGCGAGCCGGCGCGCGGCCTTGCCGGTCGGTGCGAGCAACGCGATCTCGAGCGCCGGTTTGCCCTGCGCGAGCGCCTGCTCCTGCAAGAGTGCCAGCACCTTCACCACCGTCGTGGTCTTGCCCGTGCCCGGGCCGCCACAGATCACCGCCAGATGGTGCAACGTGGCGACGCTCGCGAGCAGCCGGTGCGTCTGGACGCCCGCTTCGCCTTCCGCTTTCGCCCCCGATGGCACCGGGAAGAGCCGGTCGAGGCCCTGCGCGAGCAACTCGAGGTCGACGTCGCTCACGCGCCGAGCGCGAGCCGACAGCGCCGCTGCGAGCGAGCGCTCATAGCTCTCATAACGCTGCAGATAGAGCCGATCGCGGCTATCGAGCACGAGCGGTGTGGCGGCCGTGGCGCCGTCGCTGCACAGCGGGCTGTCGCGCAGCGCCTGGCGCAGCTGCGCGAGCTCCGGCCAATGCGCGCCACCGAGTGAGGTTTCGTCGAGCTCGAAGTGCGAGCGATCGGCGATGCGCGCGAGCTCGACGCAGACGTGGCCGAGCTGGATGGCACGGCTCGCCAGCGCGCCGCACACGAGCACCTCTTCGGGGCTGTCCGCCATGCGCGACAACAGCCGCGCAAAGTGGAAGTCCAGGCTGGAGATGACCTCCTGCTCTCGCAACAGCTCGAGCAGGCCGCGCTCCGGCACCTTTGGACTCGAGGCGGGCTCAGTCATGGTTGCTCCAGCGCGCGCGACAGCGAAAGTAGCCTACCTTGGGGCGGCTTTTCGAAGAACACGCCGCTCGACCCGTGATCGGGCCCCATGCCCTTGATGAACAGGTAAAAGACGCCGCCAAAGTTTCGCTCGTAGTCGTAACCGGGTACGCGCAGGGCGAGGTGTCGGTGCAACGCCAGCGCGTACAGGTGGTACTGCAGAAAGTATTGGCCTTCCATCATCGCCACCCCGAGCGCGGCCGCGCCGTAGTCGGAGGCGTGCACGCCGAGGTGGTTCGCCTTGTAGTCGACGAGGTAGTAGCGATCGCCCTTTCGGAACACCAGATCGATGAAACCCCGGAGGAAACCCTCGAGGGGCACGAAACGCAGGCGCGCGAGGTCGTCTGCATAGCGCGCCGGGACGAGCGGGCTCGGGTGCTCGCGAAAGGCGCGTGCGAGGCCGCTCGGCTCGAGCGGTCGGCGCTGTTCTGGTGACCCCCCCACGGGCAAACAGAACTCGAGCTCGCTCAGGCGTTCGGCGAGCGAAACCTTGCCGAGGAACAGCGGTTCGGCCTCGCCCGTCGCGTGCAGCGGCGTATCGAGCACGCCCCAGACCTGCTGGCACACCAGCTCGCGCCAAGTATCGACCGGGTAGCGATAGCTCCCGAGCCGCGTCTCCACGAGCTTGGGTAACGCGCCGGGCCGCGCGCTCGCGAAATCGTGGTGCTCGAGCACGTCGTGGAAGAAGCTGCCCGCCTTCGCGCCGCGCGGAAACTCGAAGAGCCGGATCGGCGGCTCGCTCTGCTCCCGAGCGGCCGGCGACTCCGCGGGGCGCGCCGCCGCGTCATGGTCGCGGACGTGTTCGTCCACCTCTTTGGTGATCGTGAGCTCGGAGTCGCGCGTCAACGCGGAGAAGCTGCTGGTCCGGTAGCGGTCATCGATCGCTCGCTCCGGCTTGCGCGCGATGAAGGCCGGAGCAGGCAAGCTAGTGTCCGATTCGTCTCGGAGCGGGCTTTGGCGAAGCGCGACGCGTTCAATCGCGATGGACGCCGCGCCGCTATGGCGCTCGAGCTCGGCCAGCATCGTGGCGTCATCGAGGCTCCCGAGGTGCTGCTTGATCTCGCTCACGCTCGGCGGGCCGTCTCCGGCCGGCGGCGGGTGCAACAGGTAGCCGAGCGGCGAAGTGGCGAAGCTCCTGATCCGTCCCCAATACACGGTGCAGCGGTGGCGAGCCCGGGTCAGCGCGACATACGCGAGGCGCAGGTTCTCTGCGAACTGCTCCCAACCCGCGCGCTCCTTGTTCGCCTCGAGGTCTGGCGAGCCGATGTCGATCGCGAGCTGGCCCGAATGCTGGTGAAACTTCGGCGCCCGCGCGTCACTCGCATGCAAGAGCGTGCCGCTCCACAGGTAGGGGCAATACACCACCGGATATTCGAGCCCTTTGCTCTTGTGCATGGTCGTGATCTTGACCGCCGCCGCGTCGCTCTCGAGCCGAATCTGCGCAGCTTCGGCCTCCACGCCCACCACGCGACGGCGGCGTTCCCGCTTCAGAAACGAGAGCAAACCGCTCGGGCCGAGGTGGCCGCGGCAACTGGCCGCGTGCAGGAGCTCGATCAGCTGAAACACATTCGTCAGCCGCCGCTCGCCGTCGCCCAGAGCGAGCAGCCGCTGCTCCACGACACAGCGAGACAACATCACCCGGCACATCTGCACGAACCCCGTCTGGCTCCAGATCGCCGCGAGCTCGTGAAAGGTCCGAAGCCAACGTTCCCATGCCGCTTCGTCCTCGTCCAGGGCCCAGAGCTCGGGCGCCGATACGCCTAACAACTCGGTGGTGATGGCCGCGCGCACGAGCCGCGTGCTGCTCGGCTCTAGCACGGCGGAGAGCACGCGTTCGACGTCACGCGCCTCCGCGGAAGCGTAGACGCTCTTGTCTCCGAGCACCACGCTGAGCACACCGCGCGCGCGCAGGGCGGCCTGGATCAAGAACGCCTGGTCGTTGGTGCGCGTCAGCACCGCGATGTCGGCGGGCGCCACTTTCACACCGTGGTAGACGAGCCCGCCCGCGAGGGCCGCCTGAATGTCGCTGGCGACGAACTCCGGAAGCTTGCGCAGCTCCCACTCGCGCTCGAGGGGTTTCCCGCCGGCCTCGCCCGAGTCGGCGAACGCGACCACCAGGCCCGAAGCGTTGTTGCCGTTCGCGTCAGTCAGGCCATCGTCACTACCAGGCCGGGGGCGCACGCTCTGGAAGCCGATCTCCGGCAACAGAAAAGGATGGGCGCTCGACTCGAACAGGTGGTTGACCGCCGCGACGAGACTTGGATCGGAGCGATAGTTGGTGGTCATCCCGTAGCGCCGATCGGGGGACGTGCGCCGGGTCGCTGCCACGTAGCTGAACACGTCCGCGCCCCGAAATGAGTAGATGGCCTGCTTGGGATCGCCGATCAAGAACAACGAAACGTTGGGCGCGTCGTAGATGCGCTCGAAGATGTCGAGCTGCAGCGGATCGGTGTCCTGGAACTCGTCGATGAGCGCGGCGGGGTAACGCTGGCGCACGGACAGCGCCAGATCTTTGCCGCCGGGCCCCGTCAGCGCTTGTTGCACGCGGCGGAGCAGGTCATCAAACGACAACTGCCCGGTCTGGCGAGCTCGGTTGGATAGACCTTCACGCACGAAATCCAACAGACCCATCTTGAAGCGCAAGAGCTCTGCCTCGAGCGCTAGCTCCAGACGTTGGTACTCCGCGAGCAATGCGTCGCAGGCGAGCACCAGCTCGTGAGTGCAGAGGTCGTCGCCGCCCGCCTGCGCGAGGCGCGCGCTGCAGAAGCGCTCGAAGCTGTCCGGCGGCTTCGAGAACAGGCTCGGCTCGCCCGCAAAGAACTGGCTCACCGCTTTCACCCAGCGCGGCGTGTGGCGGCGATTGTAGGACTGCTTCTTGACCTTGCTCCCTGCCAAGAGAGCGAGCACGTCGTGGCGTTGCCAGACCTGCCGCACCCGCCGATATTCTGCGCGGAACCGCTCGAAATCGGGCGGATCGCCGTGCCCCGCCGAGGCCGGCACCAGTGCCCCCTCGGGTGTCCGTTGCACCGTGTAGGCCAGGCCGCGCGCAGCATCGAGGCCGAACTTCGACCCTTTGCGCATGTGCGCCAGGAACTCCGGTTGGGCCGGACCCGCGACGGTGGCCCAATAGTCGAGCACCAGGTCGTCGATCACCGGACGCGCGTCGCCGTACAGTTCGCTGCCCCATGCGACGTCCGTCTGGAAGGCGCGCTCCATCAACACGCGCTGGCAGAAACCGTGAATGGTCGAGATTTCGACCTTGTCGAACTCGTACAGCGCTTGCTCCAGACGCCGCGCGCTGCGCACCGTATCGCCGGCGCGAGACAGGATCTCGATCAAGGTCGGATCGGCGGTGGGCGGTGGAACCGGCGCGGAGCGCGCGGCTTCGAGGCACTCGCGCAGCCGGGCTCGGACTCGGCCCCGGAGCTCTGCGGTGGCCGCTTCCGTGAACGTCACCACCAGGATCTGGCTCGGGTGGTGCTCTGTTTCGAGCAGCAAGCGCACGAACAACGTCGCGATGGCGTAGGTCTTGCCCGTACCGGCGCTGGCGTCGACCATGTTGCGGCCGCGCAGCGGAATCTCGGTGACGGAGAAGGACTTCATGTGTCCTCCTCCGGCTCGCTGCAATGCTCGAGCAGCGGCTCGAAGGTCTCGAGCGCGAGCTCTTCGAAACCCGCGTGCCCTGCTCCCAGCGGACGCACCTCCTCGAGCAGCGTGCCCGAGCCGAAGACGCGAGTGAGCCGTACATCTTCCGAGAGCTCCTGCTCCCACGATTTCTGCAACTGCCCCTCGACGCCGCGGTCGACCTTCTGGTTGCGCACGAGCTCCGCGTACAGGAGCGACGTCGTGGGAAACAGCGCGAGCGGCAGCGCTTGCCCTTGATCGTACCTCTTGACGAGCGTTTCGAGGTGCTGGGCCGGCTCTGCCACGCGGCGAAACTCCACGACGCGGCGGCCCGTGTCTTTTTCGGGGCGCCCGATCAGCGTGCTTTTGGCTTCGGCTTCCGCGGGCGATAGCCAGCAAAAGACGAGGTGCTGAATCCACAGCGACAGCAGCTGTTTGGCGCGGACGCGCGCGAACTGGTGGTGCAGCACACCCGGGCCGAATAGGTCCGTCAAGCTGCCGAACACACGCCGCCCCGTTGGTAGCTTCGCGTCGACCAAGAGGCGTGGCCTCGGACCTCTAGCCTTCGCGCGCCGCACGCACTCGGCAATGGGCAAAGCCGACGCCGAAATCTCGAGGAATGCAAGCTCGCCGGGAGCGCCGAGCGGCAACGTCCCACCCGCGGCCACCAAACGCATGGCCTTGTCGAGCGGCGTGTCGCGCAAGATCAGCGCGAGCAGCTCGTCGCCCGCGGTGAACACCTCGAGCGGCGAGAGCTCTTGCGGTTCCCGGTCGGGTAACTCCTGCGTGAAATCTTTGAGAAAGAGATCCAGGCGGCGTTCGAGCAGATGAGCTGTGGGATTGGCAAAAAACCGCGTGAGCTCGGCCAGGGCGATCGGCGCTCGTATCGGGGGCGGCAGAGGCTCAGGGAAAAAATTCGGGGCGGCCGCGCCGCTCGGGCCCGGCCTCTGCGACGTGAGTGGGCGGCTCTCGTATGAGAACAATCGCGGGTCGCTGCGATCGAAGTAGCGCGGACTGAATGGCTGCAGTGGATGGCGCACCAGCCACGGTTGGTCGGCGTGGCCGTGAGGGCGGTAGCGCTCCAGGTAGTCGAGCAGCTCACGCAACACGACGCTTGGAGGCAGGGCGGAGTTGTCGCGGATGCTCTGACCCGTGTAGGTGATGATCAAGCGCTCGCGTGCGGATAAGATGGCCTCCAGAAACAGGTAGCGGTCCTCGTTGCGCGCCGAGCGATCGCCGAGGCGCGGCCCCTGGGGATCGCTCGCGATCAGATCAAAGTCGGTGGTCACGTCGTGGCGCGGAAATTCGCCGTCCGACAGCCCCATCATGCACACCACGCGGAACGGGATCGTGCGTAGCGGCACCATCGAGCAGAACGTCACGCCGCCGACCATGAAACCGCTTCCGGCGCGGGCGGCGTTCACCGCATCGAACAACAAGCGGGCGAAAGCGCGGCTGCACACCGGCTCCGCATAGGCCGCCCTGGCGGCGTGTTCGCTGAGCCCGGTCAGCGCATCGCGCACGGACTGGTGTTGCCAGGCGTTGTCGGCGTCGTTCACGGAGAGCGCCTCCAGAGCTTCGGTCACCACGGCCGGCCACGCTGCGGCGGGATGCGCGCGACCTAACTCGCCGAGCTGCCGGAACAACGTGTCGACGAATTCGGCGAGCTTGCCGAGCGCGAGCGCCTCGATACCTTCAGCCGACGGCGCTGGCAGCATCTCACCCAGCAACTCTGGAGTCGGCTGGTGAACGGCATATCCGAGCAAGAGCCGCTCGAGGCCGAGGCGCCACGTATTGGCCAAGGCGGGCGGATGCCCGTGCAGTTTTCGATGTTCCGCGTCGATGCCCCAACGCACGTTGGTTTGCCCGAGCCAGCGGGTCATCTGCTCGACTTCGCGAGGGCTGATGTCGAAGCGCTGGGCGATCACCTCGCGCGCCAGCAGATCCGAAACCTGTGACACCGTCAGCCGCTGATCGGCGAGCTCGAACAGCCGCTCCAGCGCGTCGATGACCGGGGCTGCGCGTTCCGCCGAACGATCGGCGATGGAGTAGGGGATGCGCTGCGGGTCATTTCGCCCGCGCTGGAACACCGCTTCAATCAGCGGCGCATACACTTCGACGTCCGGCATCATGACGATCACGTCGCGCGGTTCGATGCCTTTGGGCTTCGCCAAGAGATCTATCAACTGTGCGTGCAGGACCTCGACCTCGCGCATCGGGCTGTGGCAATCGTGGATGCGAATCGATTCGTCGTTCGAGACTGCGCTCAGTGCCGCTGCCGGGGCCGCAGCACGATCGGTCGAGATTTCGCGCTGCAGCTGCGACAAGAGGCTCCCTCCTTCGGGAAGCTGGAACAGCGCCACGGAGTCGGCGGCGACCTCTTGCCGTGTGAGCTCGGCGGACAACACGCGCTCGAAATCGCCTGCCAGCACCCCGAGCGAAGCCAACAAGGGGTTGTGGGTGCGCGCGAGCTCGCTCGGCACGGAGCGGCTCGGCCGCGCCGCCTCGAGGCTGTCGTCGCCCGCTCTCCTTTCCGTGGCTTCGAGCTGAAATAGATGCACCGGCACGTGTGCGCCGAGCGCCACCAGAATGCGCGTATAGCTGGGGGGTAGGTGAGTGATGCCGAGCGAGCAGATGCGCGCCGGCAGGTTCGACAGCCGCCGCGCTTTGTCGAGGCTGCGCAAGAAGCGCCGCTCCAGCGCTCCGAGGTGCGCCGTGCCGGGGTGTGCCCGGAGAGCCCGCCACAAGATGGGCTGCCAGCGCTGCGTGTCGTCCGGCTTTGCGAACAGCCGGAGCTGTGGTGCTTCCTCGTTTGTTTTTTCGCGTAGGTTCGCTCCGCGCTCCCAGCTCTCGAGCAGCTCGGGGCGGTAGATCGCGTAGCGGTCGAACGTGAACGCGATGCGCTCGCACAGGTCAAAGTAACGGACGCCGTTGGGATCCCCTTGGACGTATCGCCGCAGGGCTTCGAACTCGGGTCGCCCGAGCTCCGGGCGCAACGTGCCGAACAACACCCAGATCAGGCGATCGCGGTCCAACGTCTCGACGGCTTCGTCTCGGCTGCCGAGCACGCGCTCGAGGGCCCAGGTGGTGAAGTTACGCGGAAAAAGGTAGAGCGGATTGGCCCAGACACCGAAGCGCTGGCACAGCCGCATGCTCAGCCACTGCGCGACGCCGCGCCCGGGCACCAAGATGCACTCGGGCGACAGTGGGTTCGCGAGGGGTGTGCTCAATACGTCGCCGAGCGCGTCCACGAGCGCTTCCATGCGATTGCTGCGATAGACCCGCAGGCCTCGGGAAAGCGGGTTCTCGCTCGGTCCAATACCCATGCCCGGGCGAACATGCGATCAACCCTCGCCGCGCAGCAACAGGCATCAGCGAGCCGGAGGCGCGAGAGCTACAGCGAGCCGGAAGCTGGGGAGTCACAGAGAGCCGGAGGCTCGAAGAGCTAACAGAGCCGAAGGCTCGAAGAGCTAACAGCTCGGGATTCAAATACCGAAATCGTATTCGGTGTCGGACTTTGGCTCCGACGCCTCTTTTTTTCGAGGGCTTCGCGCTGGCTGCTGCTGCTTGGTGTGGGACGCGGCGGGTGTGACGGCCGCCGGTTTCGCGGCGCGGACCGTGCGCGTGGAGCTACGCCGCTTCGGTCGGTCGTCGTCGTCATTCGACGAGTTGCTGTCTCTTACCTCGTCGAGCTCGTTGACGTTCAGCGGCCGATCTTCTTCCGGCAAAGACGCTGGCTTGTTGGCGGACCCCTCGAGCGGTGCCTGCCCACCACTGCCTCGATGCGAATTCGGCGACGCCGAACCGGCCGATACGCCTCCCGCCCGTCCAGACCCGGCGTTGAGAGAAGCGGCGTTGCCAGAGCCAGAGTTGTGGCCATCCGCAGCGGTGCCGGGACGAGCGGCGGGCTCTGCCTTGAAGACCTCGGTGTTCGAGCTCGTGGGTGCGGCTAACCCTGCCTCTTCGTCGTCGTCGCTGCCGGTCAGAAATAGTGCGCCCATCAAAGTCGCCAGCCCGGCACCGGCGACCCAAAGGCTCATCGTGTGCGGCCGGCGTAGCCCGGGCAGCGTCGGCGACTGCACCAGGGCGGAGTGTGAGGAGACGCGTTGCGGCGGCGGCGTCAGGTCGTTGAACGGCGCCAGCTCGGGCCGCGTGGGCCGCTCGGCGGGCAGCCAGCTCGCGTGCAAGGAGCGATTACAGACGTCTTCCACGACGCCGTGATTCTCCAGCCACCCGGCCAGCGCTTCGCCCAACTTGCGCGCGCTCGCCCAGCGACCGTTGCGGTCCTTGGAGAAACCCGTTTTCAGGATTCTCCACAGCTCCGAGTCGCCGGCTTGGAAGACGGTTATTGGCACCGGCTCGTCGTGGATGATCGACCAGAGCAGCGCGTTGTAGTTATCCCCGTGAAACGGGGGTTTCCCAACCAGACATTCGTAGGCCAGCACGCAGAGCGCCCACACGTCGCTGCGGGGGTCGAGATCCAGCTCTCCGCGCGCCTGCTCGGGCGACATATAGTCAGGGCTGCCGATCAAGGTGCCGGCTTGGGTGAGCTTGGTGGTGTGGAACGTGCTCTCGGTCCGCAGCTTGGCGATCCCGAAGTCGAGGAGCTTCGGCTGCACGCCGCCACCGTCCGTCTTGGCGATGAAGACGTTGTCCGGCTTCAGGTCGCGATGAATCACGCCATGGCCGTGCGCCGAATGAAGGGCATCAATGATCGGCAGCAGCGTCTGGCAGAGCTCTGTCGGGTCAATCGAGCCCAGCCGAGTCAAACGCTGCCCGAGCGTTTCGCCCTCGAGCAGCTCCATCACGATGTACGGCTCTTCGTTTTCGGTCGTGCCGAAGTCGAAGACCCTGACGATGGAGGCGTGCTGGAGCCGAGCGGCTAAGCGGGCTTCACTCAAGAACCGTTCGTTTGCCGAGGGTTCCGCGACATCTGCGCGAATCAACTTGAGGGCTATGTTGGCCTTCAGCGCCATGTTTTCGGCGACCCAGACCGAGCCCATTCCCCCTTCCCCAAGCAACTGGTGCAAGCGGTACTTGCCCGTGATCACATCTCCCGGCGAGTACTCCCTGCGCGACGGCGTCGGCAGTAGCGATGGCTCAGTGAGTCGCGTCATGGGAGTAGGCGGTGAGTCGGGGGCTGCGCGGAGATCGGGCGCCGCAAAAAAATCGACAGCGGCACAAACGACGCCCGAGGATACGCCAGAGTTTGTCGCCAAGCTACCCGAGTCGCAAGGGTTTTCTGGCTTCGCCGCCGCGCGGCATTGCGGATTTTGCTCGGGATTTGGCTGCTCGAGTGACTCGGATTGCGCTCGGTTTTCCGGTTCTCGGCGCGCGAGGCGGGAGGGGTCACGCCGCTCTCGGCGTCATGCATCGAGCCGACGGCAGTGGGGGATACTCGCGCTATCGCCACGCACCGTGAGTAGTCGCAGGTGCCTCGTTTTGGCAGCCCACCCTAATCCGGGCCGAACGGCCTGGAATCTAGCCCCTCAGAGCCCCGCTCGGCGATACGCAGTCGCGAGGGCGTCCGCGTATTCGTTCCAAAGGTACCCGTTGTGGGATTTGATCCAGCGCAGCTCAATTTCCGGCCGGCTCCGCGCCACTCGATACAGTTCCTGCACCAGGTCCAAGTTCTTGATCGGCCCTCCCTTGCGTTTCCAGCCATTCCGTTCCCAGTCGGCCGCCCACTGATTGACCGTATCGACGCAGAGCTGACTGTCGGTCATCACCGAGACGGCCTGGCCCACGGGGACCATCTGATAGCCAGCCAACAGGGCCGTGAGCTCCATGCGATTGTTGGTCGTGTGCGGTTCGGAGCCCCGTGCTTCGGAGATCACTTGGTTGTCCACCACGTAGACCGCCCCCCAGCCACCTGCGCCCGGGTTAGGGTGAGCCGCGCCATCCGTAAAAACGCCGGTCGTCGGACCGTCAGAATAGGCTTCGAGGACCTCTTTCAGTGTGAGGTCCCGCTCCCCGGCGCCGCCTTTGAGCCGCCCTGGCGTCCTTGGCGCCGAATCGGGGGACTTGGCCTCGGCGCTCCGGGTCCCGCTCGGAGGCCGGCCCTTGCCCGGTTTCTCGGTCGAGCGGCAGCGCAGACACTGTTTCGGCTGCCAGGTGGGGTACTTGTCCAGCGTGGCCCGGGCAACCGTGAAATTTCGGCCGCAGCTCCGGCACGCGAAGGAGGACATGTAGGGGCGTCGATTATGGTCGAGAGCATCTCGGGGCGGGGCGAATTGGGGCGCCGAACGTTCACCCCCAGGGCGTCCTCCATAGAGGTGACACGTTGTCCGCCGGCCGGCCCCGGGCTATACGGAGGAAGCGCTCATGAAAGTACTAACTCATGGGGTGACCCTCGCGCTCTGCGTAGGGGCGCTCTGGCATTGTTCCGCGGGCGGTTCCTCAGCCGATCCGGCGAGTGTTGGCACGGGGAATCCCGACGGCATTCCTCAGCTCCCAAACACACCGGGTGGCCCGGGCGGCCCTGATGACGAGTTGATCCTCGATGACGGCCCCGCCGTCGACCAGAACGGCAACCCCACCAACATCGGCACCGAGCTCGCGTGTGACGGCATCGACGAAAACGAAAACGGCATCATCGATGACGTCGACAAGGGCACCGATGGCCTGTGCGATTGCCTGAAAATCGGCTTCCTCGGCGCTCTGGCGTCGGATGCCGGCAACGCCACAGGCGCTTTCGAAGCTTGGCTCGAGGAGCGTAGCGACATTCCCGTGGCGCATATCGGCGCTCGCGACCCGCTCACTGCCGAGGCGCTCGCCGGCTTGCAGGTGCTGGTCGTCGGCAACATGTCCGAACGCGCCAACTCGGGCGGCTATGGCGCCGCGGATATCGACGCTTTGAGGCAATGGGTGGAGGTCGAGGGTGGAGGCTTGATGAGCCTCGCGGGTTACTCGAATCGTGAAACGGATGCCGCGCCCGTCGCGGCGCTGCTCGCTCCACTCGGCCTCGGGTACGCTTATCAGGGCCTTGGCGCCGGCATTCTGGGCACGGGCGCTCCGCCGATGATCACCCGTGGCATCGTCAGCCCGGCGCACCCCACGATGGATGGCCTCTCGGCGATGGGCATCTATTACGCCTACCCCGTCACAGGGGACGGCGAGGTGATCATCCGCGAGGGCGCGTACGATCTGGCCATGGCGAAGACCTTCGGGGCGGGCCACGCGTTCGCCTTCGCGGACGAGTGGATTACGCAAGATGCGCTCTGGTTGCCCATGACCAATCGCCCGCTCACGCCCTGCCAACAGGGCTGCAACCAGTGCAATACACAATGCACGTCCTGCGAGCAGCAGTGCCAGAGTTGCCAGCTTCAGCCCTGCGAAGGCGGGCAACAAGCAGCCGACGGGGGCACCTGCCGGCGCGGTTGCGATCAGGGCTGCACGTCGTGTTCGACGTCTTGCACGCAGTGCGAGCAGGTCTGCGCCGCCTGCAGCGCTACCGAACAAATGGGTCAGCTCGACATCCCGCGCTTCTGGCTCAACCTCCTACGCTGGCTGACTCCAGCCAACGAGTGCCAGGTGCCGGTGCCCCCGCGCATCATCTTCTGAGGAACCGAGAGCTCCGAGCAGCGCCGGGTTTCATTTTTGGGCATTGGGTCGTACTTCTCGTCACATGGCCTTTCCTGGTTGGCGCCTGCCTTACCGCGTGGGAGGGTAGCTGCGGCTTCGGTGAGTCCGCTACATGGGCCTACTGAAGTTAGCTCCGCCAGTAGCTTCTTGCTTGGCAAATTTTTCCGCACGAGCCCATGGTTAACTCCGAGGCCACTTCTCTGCATGTGCCGTTGATCATGTTGGGTTTCGCGAGGGCGAGATCAATTCACGCGAGATGAGGACGATGGCAGCCGATCCAACACGAAACGACACCGATAGTCCGCCGGAGGAATCCTCGAACAGCTCGCCCTTGCTGCTCGGGGCATCCGCTTCGGGTCCGCCACGCCCACCTCGCCCCGCAAAGCGCAGCTCTAGCTCGCGCATCCCCATCCCGATGCCCGCGCCGCGCGATCCGGAAAGTGTGGATGGTGATTCCTTTGACGCCGCGCCGGCGCGCTCGTCAGAGGACGAAGGGGAGCGTCCGAGCGCGCCGTTTCAGCTGACAGCTGCCCGCGTCACGACGCCCGTGCCGTCAGCGGACCCTCACGATTTCGATCGCGATGGTGCATTCGGGTCGGACCGCGCGCCCGCGGCGCCGTTGACGCCGTGGAACAACGTCCCGCCGCTGCGCTTGCCGCAGAACGAAACCGATTCGAGCCCGCCCGTCGGTATCGATGACCTCGACGGGCCGGAGGACACGATTGTCGGCGAGGTGCCCAAGAATCTGCTCGAGCTCTCGGGCGCGGGCGACGACCATACGCGCGCCTACACGGCGCCCCAGGAGCTCATCGAGCTGGCCAAGCGCAAGCGCGTGGAACGCCAGCAAGCTCGCATCGAAAGCGCGGCGCCCCCTGTGCCCGATCCGACGTCCATGGTGACGGAGCGGCCGCCCAAGATGCGCCGCCGGGACGAGGCGACAAAGCAGGCTCAGTCGGAGCGCATGGCTTCCCCGGTCACACCGGTGGCACCCAGTCCGGTCAGGGTCACACCGATGGTGCCGAGCCCGCCCAAGCCTTCCGTGTCGGCCGCTCCGGCAATCGACAGCGTGGCGCCTCTCTCGGATGACGATTCGGCTCCGCCCGTGAATCGCTCGTTCGTGCCCGAGGGCCGCGCGGGTTCCCGCACGGGTCGGCCCGTTGGGTCTGCCCCCATCGTCGAGGTCAGCCCAGCGAGCGACCTCGATCCGGGTTCCATCCCGAGCGCTAGTGAAGTGATGCCCCGTCGAGAGCCAGTGCCGGAGTCGGCGGCGATGTCCGTGTCCAAGGCTCCATGGCTGACGGGCGCGCGGCGCTGGGCAGTGGTGATCGGTGTGTTCATCGTGCTCGGCTACGCACTGTCGCGCTGGCGCATGCTCTTCGTCTGAGTTGGAGGGAGTCGGTTGGAACCGGCGTACTAGCGGTGGCTGGCCTTCGCCAGGTCCGAGCCAGGGCTGAGCCAGCTCGAGATTTGCTTTGGCCGCCGCGCGGGGCTCCCGCAGCCGGGCACGCCCGGTGCACCTCTCGGGCATCGTCGAGCGCAGAAGAGCGGGCCCATGTTGGGCTCGCAGGGCTCGACGTGACTCAATTGCTGCGTCAATTGCCGCCCCGGAGACCACCCATGGCCAAAGAAGAAAAACGAGGACCCCAAGACACGCTCTGCCAGCTGGCGAGCACCGTGCAGAAAGAGTTTGGAAGTGAGAGCATTCGCGTGCTCGATGGCGAATCGACTGGAGCCATCGACTCGATCTCGTCCGGTTGCCTCGCGCTGGATCGAGCGCTCGGCGTTGGTGGATACGCGCGGGGGCGCATCATTGAAATCTTCGGGCCGGAGTCGAGCGGCAAGACCACATTGACCTTGCACGCCATTGCCGAAGCGCAGCGCGCGGGCGGCCTGTGCGCGTTCATCGATGCGGAGCACGCCTTTGACCCGGCGTATGCTCGCTCCACTGGAGTAGTCACGGCTCAGCTCTTGTTGGCGCAGCCGGACAGCGGAGAGCAAGCGCTCGACATCGTGGAGAGTCTGGCCAAATCGAAGGAACTGGCTTTGATCGTGATCGACTCGGTGGCGGCACTGGTGCCTCAGGCCGAAATCGACGGCAGCATGGGTGACAACCAGCTGGGCCTGCAGGCTCGCTTGATGAGCCGGGCCATGCGCAAGCTCGCTTCAATCTCCTCCAAGAGCAACACCACGCTGATCTTCGTCAATCAACTGCGCCACAAGATCGGCGTGATGTTCGGCAGCCCGGAGACCACGCCGGGCGGCAACGCGCTCAAGTACTACTCGAGCCAGCGGCTCGACGTGCGCCGCATCGGCAAGGTCAGCGTGGACGACCGGGTGATCGGCAATCGCACGCGCGTCAAAGTGATCAAGAACAAGTGCGCTCAGCCCTTCGAAGAGGCAGAATTCGACATTCGCTGGGGCGGAGGGATCGACATCGCTTCGGACCTGCTCGACACAGCGGTTGCCGCTCGGGTCCTCGTGCGCAACGCTTCGCACTACGTCTACGACGGCAAGAGCATCGGGCACGGCCGGGAGAAGGCACGCGCAGCGCTGCTCGAAACCGCCGAGCTCCGCCGCGCCGTCCTCGATGAGACGTTGACCGCGCTCTGGTCGGGTGACGTGCGGCTCCCGTCCTCCAAGAGCGAGTCCGCCGAGGCGGTGGACGAAAAAGCGGCGTGAGCGCGCGTCGGGCTTCGCCGGAAGGTGCTCGTTCGCGCCTTCCGGCGGGCCTCGGCGGCAGTCAGCTGCCGGGCTCTGCCTGCGCGGCTACGAAACTCGTGCGGCGGGCACTCCGCTGGACGTGTTTATGGGGCGACGAGCACTGTCCGCCAGCTGCCCGTCGCAACCGCACGCCACGGTCCGACACGCGTCCGCCGTGGGGATCAGGCGCATCGGCGTGACGCACCTGGCCGGTTTTAGAGCACTTCTGCCGGCATGCACGCCGCGCCGCCATCGGGAGGCGGGACGTCTGCCGGCACACCGCCGTCCGGTGCGTCGAGTGCCGGAGCGGTCGGTGGGCAGATGGGGCATTCCTCCGCGAAGAGGCACTCGTTCCCGCAAAGGACGCGTGGGAGCTGGCATTCCAACGCCGGCAGCTCGCGGTTCAGCTCCAACTCCGCCGGGAGCTCCTCGATGCGCTGCTCGAGGACTCCGCGCAAGGCTTGGTAGATTTGCTCGTCGCCGGAGCGCAGCATGTCCGCCTGCTCGAGCTCGGCATGAATGGCGTCGAGCAAGGCCACGGGCTGCGCCGATGTAAACGCGTCAATCATGGACTCGCACGTCGCCACGGTGTCGGCCCAGCACGCCGGGTCGCCCTGGCACCCCGTGGGAATGGTGCTGGAACCAGCAATGCCCACGCTCCAATCATCACTCAGGCTCAAATCAATTGAATACGGCATGAACTGGAACTTGCCGTCGGCTCGTTCGACGAGCAGCACATTGTTCCCGGTGTAAACGTAGTCGTCTCCGGTTCGCAGGATCCACGACAGACACTGGAATCGATGGAACGCATCCCAATCGATGTATGCGGCGAGCGCGGCCTTGAACCCCTCGCCCGCCGGAGTGGCTAGCACGAGCTCTTCGAGCTCCGTCACCCGAGTGTTGTCACATGCCTCGAATTGGCAGCTATCGGCGAGACCGAGTACGCCTAGACCAAAGTCACCGGCGAACTCCCACATGTTGACGCAGCCGCCGCCGAGCTCCGCCTCGCGGTCTCTACAGAACTGACGTTTGTAGGGCTCCACGGCGATGTAAGGCACGTTCACGTCCGGACCCCACACGGACGTCGACACCCACGCATAGGTGCTGCGTGGCGCGGGGTAGCCCACGGCACGGTAAATCTCCAAGACCAGCCGCTCGCGATAGATGCTGCCAAGGATGGCGTTGTTGAGGCGCAGGTGCTCGACGCCACCGATGCGGTTACCTTCCACGAACTCGTCGGCGTCGAGCTTGAAGTTGGGTAGAGTGGTCTCGGTCAAAGCGCGCCCGGTGGACTGCCCGACGAGCTTCAGTTGTACCTTGCCGAAGTCTGCCGTGTTGGGGGAGGGCCCCGCCGCCTGCACCACCAAGCGGTCGGCAAAGTGGGCGGTACCGTTTCCCGACGCCGGCGTATAGCGATCGAGCAAGTCGCCGCCGCCGAAGGCTCTATTCATGCCGTTCAGTTGTTTCTCCGAGACAGCGAGCCAGTAGTGATTACCGACCGCTCCAAAGACGTCGAGCTCGAGCGTGTTCGGAGCGATGTCTGGAGTGGGAGCGCCTAGCGATGGGTAAACGCCGCCCTCAAGCGGCTCGGGCGTACGGCCCGCATCAGCGCTGGGGGCCTTGTTGATCTCGACGTAGGTATTGTTCGTCGTGTCGCACGCGCCGAGCAGAAGGGAGGTGCCGAGCGCCCAGAACCCGAACGCCACGCGCCTTACGACCACGCTGCCCATTGACTCCAATCCCGATCCTGTCGTCACGCGCCACATGCTCACCCGCTTCCTCGCCGACACCTGCGAGCACGCGCACGTGAAGCGCTCATGCTGTGGAAAGCGCAGCGTTGGCCCGGAGCGTGGCGATGCAACAATCATCCGTCGGCAGGTAACACGCGCGATCGGCACGCGCCAGCGCGCCTCCGCGCCGCCCCATGCTGCGCTCGGAGCGGCTGATTTGTCTTGAGGCGAGGACCGGATTCGAACCGGCGTATAACGGTTTTGCAAACCGCTGCCTAACCACTTGGCTACCTCGCCGTTCGTCGGCTTTACGACTTTCGGGTACTTACACCAAGGTGCGCGCCGAGGAAAGCGCCGCGTGCTACTTGGAACGCCGCGTGGTGGGGCCGCTTTTGGTGGTGGTGACGTAACTGAGGATCACGTCATCCAGCGATTCCTGCTGGGTGGTGCCGAAAATCGATTCCCCGCTAGGCTTGTTGGGCAGCGCGGCGGAGGGCCGACCGGCTTTCCGCGTGGGGGGTTGGGAGCGTTTTCTCGGCGTCGTACTGGTGCGCCCGCGCTTCTCGCCGGGGCGCGAGGCGGGGGCGGCTTGGTCCGGTTCACGGCCGGCGCTCGCAGCGCCGCGAGAGTGGGTCGAGGGCGCGGACTCCTCCGCGATCTGTGACGGGGGCGCAGCGTCGGCCTCCGTCGGCGGCGCTTCGGAGTCGGGGCTCGGGCAGAGGCCGATCTTTTCGTCGAGGTGGCCGTCGCGCAGATCCAGGGCCATGGCGCGGTGTTGATCGCGCATGAGCTTGGAGATGACCGCGGGGCGATCAGGGCGATTGACGTATTCGGAATAGTCGGTCCGCACGCTCTTGATTACGTGCCCGCCATCCGCGAACAGGTGGGTGATGATGTGTGGACGCGTGACACCCGAATCTTCCGTCTGGATGTGGAAGCGCATCCCGCGATAGCGGACGTTGTTGTTGAAACCAACGAGCGGGGGAGGGGTGCTGTCCATAGTCGCGATCAGCGTCACCAGGTGCGGCGTGACCCGGGCGGGCTACGCCGACACACCTTCGTCGAGGCGGCGCATGCCCTCGAGCAACAGACCTTCGGGAGAATCTTCCATGACGCGTTGGGACGCCACAAAACTCGGATCGACGGCAAATTGTCCCGCCTGCAGCGCTACCATGGCGTAGAAGGCTTCGGCGCCGCGTTTCTTGCCGAACAGGGCATTATAGATTTGGCCTTCGACAAAGTGGATCTCGCCGCTGCCCTCGGACGCCTGAATCTTGAGCGCCCCCGATTTTCGGCCGTGCATCAAAACCTGGACGATGTCGGGTAGGCCCATCTCCTGAAGAGACCCCGAAACGCCGCGGCCGCCCCTACCGCGCCCCCGCCGATCCATGATTTGTTTGAGTTTGGTAACGAGCAGGCCGAGGCTGGCCGGTTTGGCCAGGTAATCATCCGCGCCCAGTTCGAAGGCGCGATCGGCGTCTTGGCGGCCGGTGCGCTTGGTCAGGATCACCCAGGGCAGTTCTTTGCCCCAGGGCTGCTGCCGCGCTTCCGAGAGCAAGCCGAAGCCGTCTCGTGGTCCCAGGTCGAGCTCGCTCACCACCACTTCGACCTCGCCGCTGGCGAGCTCCTTCAACGCTGCCTCGACGTTGCGCGCGACGCGCACCTCGAAGCCCTGCTCGATCAAACGCAGCTCGAGCACCGTGGTCTCCTCCGGGTCGGTTTCCACGATCAGGGCCGTGTGCCGGTTGGCGAGCAGGCGCGCTTTCAAGTCGTCACCGGTGACGGTGTGCCGGAACAGCGTGACCAGGTTCGGGTCGAACAGGCTCGGCGCGTAACGTTTGAGGACGTCACAGGCTGCTTCCGGATCGAGCGTCCTCGAGAAGGGGTTCTTGGGGTTGCGGGTGAGGTCCGCGTACGTATCGGCGATGGCTAGCACGCGCGCGCCGAGCGGGATGTCTTTGCCGCTGCGACGCCCTGGTAAGCCGTCCCCACCGAAGCGTTCGTACATGTTCTCCAGCGCTTCTACGGTGTCGTGCGGGAGCTCGACCGCCTCCATCATGCGGCACGGCGCCGTGTAGGACTGCTCGGCGCGACCGCGCTGGGTGGTGCTGACGCCAACGCTCAGCGCTGTCAGGTGCTGGTCGCCCATCTTGCCCAGGTCGTGCAAGTACGCTGCGATGCAATACGCGGCGGATTGCGCCGGAGCGACTCCGATGCGTTCGGCGATTTTTCCCACCAGGCGCGCCACGTGGGCAGAGTGTCCGCGCAAATCCGAACGGGCGCTCTCGAGCAGGCTGATCAATACGTTGAGGGTCTCGCGATAAGCCGCGTCGCCCAGCTTCGAGTCTGCTGGCCTGCCGCTCGCCATCTGCGCGGCGGTGAGCGTGCGTTCGATCGGCCCTTCTTCGGCCAACGCCACGGCCATCGATTCCTCGCTGACCAGGTTGCGCTCGAACACGTCCATCATGCTGTTGAACTGCTCGTGCGCGTTGCGATCGAGCCGCGCGAAGGCGTGGATGTCGCCGCCGTAGTTTTTGGCGATGGCCGCTTTGACGCCCAGCGGGCGGCCCACGAAGGCCTTCACGTGTTTGACCCGCGTCGCCAGCTGGATCTCGCGTAACATGCTGGTGTCGTCGGGATCAGCGACCACCACGCTGAGCGTCGAGCTCGCGCTGTCGTACGTCACGGGAAACGCCGTGAGCTGTTCGGCGAGCTTTTTTGGCACCTTCTCGAGAGTAGAGCGCTCGATCTGCGCTTTGGCGAGCTTCTCCGAAGAGACGAAGCGCGTTCGATAGGTGTTGGCGAGGAACTTGAGCAAGTCGAGCTCGCCGAGCACACCCAGATCGATGATGGCCTCCTCGATGCGTCCACCCAGGAGCTGCTGTTGGCTGAGAACCTTTTCTCGTTGCTCGGGGCTCATCAGTCCTTCGGTGACGAGCCACTCAGCCAGCTTTGGGTTTCCCGTGGGATGCATGAGTCTTTGAGGGCGGGCAGAAATCCGGCCCCGGCGAGGACGGCGCAAACGCGCGGGGGTTACGAGGTTTAACGGTCTAGAACGGCATCGGCGAGGCGCGCCTTCGAGGCATCCTAGAAATATGCAATGACTCGAGCAGGTTGACCCTCCGCGCGTGTCTCTTTGACCATTTCTGGGAGACATCCGCCCCCTGGGTCACCAAAGGAGCGCCAACCACCTCCCTGGAGTTGGGATTGAGGTGCGGCCTTTGCCGGCCAATTGGCTGATCTGGTGGACCTCTGCGGCGAACCTCACCGCGGGCTCAAAACCTGCCACGAGACCTTGGACGGAGGGCTGCGGCTCGCTTGACGGAGCGGAGCGATGCCGCTAGAAGCTCCCGCTCACCGAATCGTCAGGGAAGCCATGCGTACGTTTGTTGCCAAGCCGAAAGACGCTCTGACCGAGCGCAAGTGGTGGGTGGTCGACGCCCAGGATCAGCCTTTGGGCCGAGTCGCGAGCAAGGTCGCGGGCTTGTTGCGAGGCAAACACAAGCCGACGTTCACGCCCCACGTCGACACGGGTGACTTCGTCATCGTGTTGAACGCCCAGAAGATCAAGGTGACGGGTGGCAAGGCCGACAAGAAGCTGTATTACCGCCACAGCAACTATCCCGGTGGCCTCACCACGCGCACCTATGCCGAGCTGCTCGAGCACAAGGTCGACGCGCCGCTGACGTTGGCGGTCAAGGGCATGTTGCCCAAGAACATTCTTGGCCGCCAGTTGCTCAAGAAGCTGAAGGTGTATGCTGCCGATCAGCATCCGCACACGGCGCAGCAGCCCAAGGCCTTCACGGTTTAGTTTGGTTTGACAGAGTTGACGGTTAGATAGACATGCCTGAAGTTACCGCACAATACGCGACTGGAAAACGTAAGACCGCTATCGCCCGCGTGTGGCTCAGCGCCGGCGACGGAACGATCACCGTCAATGGCAAGCCGGTCGACGAATACTTTGAGCGCGCCACCTCGCGCATGGTCGTGCGCCAGTCGCTCGAAGCCTTGGAGCTGAACGACAAGTACAGCGCGCGCGCGACGGTCAGCGGCGGCGGGCACAGCGCCCAGGCCGAGGCCATGCGTCACGGTATCGCGCGAGCTCTGCTCGCGGAAGATCCGGAACGGCGCCGGTCGCTCAAGAAGGCCGGCTTCTTGACCCGAGATTCCCGACAGAAGGAACGCAAGAAGTACGGGCAGCCCGGCGCTCGCAAGCGTTTCCAGTACTCGAAGCGCTAGGCGACAATCGACGGCGCAGAATACGGGCTGCTCATCCTCCAGGGTGGGCAGCCTGATTGCATTTGGGGCCGAAGAAAGGATTATGGCCATGGAAAGGCTCAGAGTTGGTGTGCTCGGCGCCGGCGGGTACACGGGTAGCGAGCTGATTCGCTTGATCCACAGCCATCCGCGGCTCGAGCTTTCGTGGGTGGGTGGGCGTAGCCAGGCGGGTCAACGTCTCGGCGAGGTGCTGCCCTTCCTGCTCGGCGTGTCGGCGTTGGAGCGCCTGGTGGTGGAGTCGCTCGATCGCGACGGAGTGGCTGCGCTGCGCTCGAAGGTGGACGTCGTGTTCTCTGCGCTCCCCCACGGCGAAAGCGCCGAGCGCGTGGCGTGGCTGTACGAGGCCGGCCTGATCGTGGTGGACCTGTCGGCGGACTATCGGATCAAAAACCTGGAGCAATACGCACGCTGGTACGGCCGCCACCCGGTGCCGGAGCTCGTGCCATCGGCTGTCTACGGCCAGCCCGAGTGGCATCGCCAAGAGCTGGCGGGCGCACGTTTGATCGCGGCACCGGGCTGCTACCCGACGTCGGCGCTACTGCCTCTCGGTCCCTTGCTGTCGGATCGTCTGATCGAGACCTCCGGTATCATCATTGACGCCAAGAGCGGCGTCAGCGGAGCGGGTAAGGGCAAACGTCCGTTCGCGGAGGCCGCCGAGGGGTTTCGACCTTACGGGGTGGCCGGGGCGCACCGCCACATCCCGGAGATTGAACAAGAGCTCTCGGCGCTGGCCGGCAGCGCGGTGCAAGTGACGTTCACGCCGCACCTGTTGCCGATGACGCGGGGGATCTTGTCTTGCGCATATGCGCGGGCGAAGGCCGGAGTGACCGCTGAGGCCTGCCGCGCGGCCGCGCTGCGCCGCTACGAAAATACGCTGGTCACCGTGCTCAGCGGTGAAATGCTGCCCGACACCCTGTGGGTGAGGGGTTCTGCCCGCGCGCATGTCGCGTACGCGCTCGACGATCGCACCGGCACGTTGCTCGCCATGTGTGCCATCGACAACCTGTGTCGGGGGGCTTCCGCCCAGGCGATACAAGCCCTAAACGTTTCGCGCGGATGGCCCGACGCCCTCGGCTTGCCCGAACTCGGAACATTCCCGTGAGCCGCGGGTCGCGCGCTCTTCCTCAGCAAACCAAGCTAAAGGTAGAGGAGGAGCCGGTTCAAATCGGTAGCAAAGCCGGGAATTTCGATGCCCGCGCCCCAGCCGGGGCATTCGAAATTCCCATCGCTTCATTGGAACCGGCGTACTAGCCGATATTGCTCGTTCCACTCATGTCTCGTTTCACACTCCGCAGTGATTTCGAGCCTGCCGGCGACCAGCCTCAGGCTATCGAGGCGCTCGTGCGCGGGCTGAGCGAAGGCAAACGTTGCCAGACGCTCCTCGGTATCACGGGCAGCGGCAAGACCTTCACCGTTGCAAACGTGATCCAGGCCTACGATCGGCCGACGCTGATCATCGCGCCCAACAAGACGCTGGCGGCGCAGCTGTACGGCGAGATGAAGGATCTGTTTCCGGACGCCGCGGTCAGCTACTTCGTCAGCTATTACGATTACTACCAGCCGGAAGCGTACATGCCGGCTAGCGACACCTTCGTCGAGAAGGACGCGATCATCAACGACCAGATCGATCGCATGCGCCACGCTGCGACTCACGCGCTGTTGTCGCGCGACGACGTGATCATCGTGGCCAGCGTCAGCTGCATCTATGGCATCGGCTCGGCGGAGAGCTATCACGGGCTGTTGATCGAGATTGTGAAGGGTCAAGAGATCGGACGCGACGTGCTCTTGCGCCGCCTGGTGGACATTCAGTATCAGCGCAACGACACCGACTTTCACCGCGGTACGTTCCGTGTGCGAGGGGACGTCGTGGAGATCTTCCCCGCCTACGAAGAGGCGGAGGCGATCAGGGTCGAGTTCTTCGGCGACGAGGTCGATAACATCAGCCGGGTCGATCCGCTGCGCGGACGTGTGCTCGGGAGCCTCGATCGCTACGCCGTGTACCCGGGATCACACTATGTAACGCCCAAGGAGCAGTTGAATCACGCCATCGACGCGATTCGGCTGGAGCTGCGCGAGCGCCTGTCCTGGTTCGACAAGCAGGGCCGGTTCCTGGAAAAGCAGCGCATCGAGCAGCGCACGTCGTACGATCTCGAGATGCTCGAGCAGATGGGCTTCGTGCAGGGCATCGAGAACTATTCGCGCCACCTGTCGAAGCGCCTGGTGGGGGAGCCGCCGCCGACGCTGATCGATTATTTTCCCGACGATTTCTTGCTGGTCATCGACGAGTCGCACCAGACCGTGCCGCAGATCGGCTCGATGTTTCGCGGCGACCGATCGCGCAAGGAGACGCTGGTGGAATACGGCTTTCGCTTGCCGAGCGCGCTCGACAACCGCCCGCTGCAATTCGAAGAGTTCGAGAAGCACATCAAACACGCGCTGTTTATTTCGGCCACGCCGGGTGAATACGAGCTCACGCGCCACGAGGGCGAGCCGGTTCAACAGGTGATCCGTCCCACCGGTCTGATGGACCCGGAGATTGAGCTGCGCCCCGTCGGCGGGCAGGTGGACAACCTGCTCGAGGAGATTCGCATCCGCGCCGCCAAGAACGAGCGCGTGTTGGTCACCACGTTGACCAAGCGCATGGCGGAGGACTTGACCGAGTATTATGCCGAGCTCGGCGTCAAGGTGCGTTACCTGCACTCCGACGTCGAAACGTTGGCGCGCATCGAGCTGCTGCGCGATTTGCGCGCGGGCGAATACGACGTGCTCGTGGGCATCAACTTGCTGCGTGAGGGGCTCGATCTGCCGGAGGTGAGCCTGGTGGCCATCCTCGACGCGGACAAGGAGGGCTTCTTGCGCAGCGCCCGTTCGCTGATCCAGACGATCGGGCGGGCGGCGCGTAACGTCAACGGCCGCGTGTTGATGTTTGCCGATCGCATCACCCCGGCGATGCGCTACGCCATGGATGAGACGTCGCGGCGCCGCGAGATGCAGCGCCTCTACAACATAGAACATGGCATCAGTCCGGCGACAATCAGCCGCGCGATCCTGGACGTGGTGGCGCAGAGCGGAGAGCGCGACTATTACGCCGTGCCGTCCGGGCGCGGCAAAGGCGGCGAGGGCAAGTCGGCGCGAACCAACCGGGCGGTCACTGGCGTTGACGGGGCGCCCGATCACGATCTGATGGAGCGCATTGTCGCGCTACGGCAAGAGATGTTTCTCGCGGCGGAGAATCTCCAATTCGAGAAAGCTGCGCGGCTACGCGATGATTTGCGCAAGCTGCAGGGTACAGCAGGCGGGGGCACGAGCGAGCGCGCGGCCCAGGTCAACCCACGCGAGAAGCCCGCTCGCAAGGCATCCCCCGCCTCAAAACGCCCCCGGCGCAGTTCCCGCGCGCGCTGATCGGTTTGCGCTCCGCACGTGTCCGTCCGGCGGACGCACACCCGCAACGTTTGCCACCTCCGCCACCTATGCCGCAGGAATCTCTCCTGCCGACCGGGCCTACACCACACCCCGCGGGGCGGCGTCACACTGATGGTGGCGCGGCCGGGTGCGCTCCAGCGGACGGACACAGTTGTCAGCGCCGTCACTGTGTTCGTACACGTCGTACACCGCCAACGCGAGGATGCCTCCCGACGCGTCATGACGACGATGCCGGGTGGCTACGAGCGGTCTTGGGGGCGGTGAAGTCCGCGCCGATCCGCTCGTGATGGAACACGTTGGCGAGGCCCCAGCCCTCGCGGATGTAGCGGAAGCCGAACAGGTTTATCGCCACAGAAGGCTTCGTGACTGACACGCACGGCAAGCATCGAGCGGGAGAATACTAGCGCGTTCACTTGGCAAGCGATTTGCCCCGATGCGCCATGCGTTCGAGCGTCGCGCGGGTGCGCGTCAAATTCGCATCGTCGATGCTGCGGAAGCGCAGGACACCGCGCGAGATCACGCCACCACCGATCAGATGAGCCCGCTGCCAAAGTGAACGAATCCGAGCGGCGCGCTGATCCATCGGTACGAGCGGCAGCGGGGGCATGTCGGCAATATCTCGATACTTGAATACCGGCATTGGGATCTACTTCTCTTCACGCAAGTGGAACGCAGCGACGAGCGCGTTAGCGTCAGCGTGGTCGATGGGACGGACCGTGTCCTTTTTCATCCTATACAGCGTCAGGGGCGTCGCCACGCAGACCGTGGAAATTCATGGCGACCCCACCAACAATCACATACTCGACGCCAGCCCCATTCAAGCTAGCGACGACGCGCAGCACGTCATCCAGGGCGTCCATTCAACGCCAGACTACCACGCAGCTGTGAAGGGCGCCACGCTGCCCGGGTCGCTACAGAGCACGCGCGTCCCCGCCTCATCCGGACCCGCCACACCGACTTTGATTGCAGGGGTAAGCGCGAGCCGCTACCTTTGTGCGCATGCTGCAAAAGCGGGTCGATCGCCGCGTCGAGCGAATGGCGGCCGGCGCGCTGATATTTCATGCGCTGCTCGTTGCAGTGGCCACGTCACATGCACAGGCAAAGCCACCGGAAGGTGGGGCCGCAGATGCTCCGCGGCTACACTGGCGAGCTCCCCCGCGCTGTCCGGAGCGAGAGGTGGTGGTAGCGCAGGTGGAAGCGCTGGTGGCCCGGGAGAACGTGAGTTGGTCGCGCTTTGAACGGATTATTGGGACGATCGAGCACACGGGTGGTCGGTGGTCGCTCGCGCTCGAATTCGGGGATAGCGGCGGCGTGCGCCGGCGCGTGATGTACGGCGCGGATTGCAAGGAACTCGGCGATGCGGCTGCCGTTGCGATCGTGCTCGCCTTGCGCAGCGGTCGAGATGAGGCCGACGATGGGTACGGCGGTGTCGCCTCGAATGACGAGCAGGGGGTCTCGGCGTTGACTGAGCCGTTGGATGCTGTGTCGTCTGGCGCCTCCGAGGTCAGCGCCGAGCCGGAGCCCAGCGCTGCGTCTGAGCTCGAGCTGAGCGGGCTCGGTGTGACGACGGCGCTCGAGCTGGAAGGGCTGCTCGATCCGTACACGTTGGGCTCGGCCGCGTTGGGCGCCGCGCTGGGCGCCAAGCTGCGCTTCGGCAGGTTCGCGCTGGGGTTGTACGTGCTCGGGCTGCCATCGGTGGCGCTGCGGCTCTCGGTGAGCGAATCGCTGGAGATCGGGCTGTGGTCGGGTGGGCTGCGGGCTTGCAGGGAGTGGGGGCGTGGCATCGATACGTGCGCACTGGTCGAGCTCGGGGAGCTCCGTTCGGAGGGGGTGGGGCTGAGGGAGGCCGCCGAGAAGCGTAACCTGTGGGCGGCGCCGGGGGTGAGCCTGGGCTTCAGCGCGGCGCCCTTCGATGGCTTTGGCATCACGACGCGCGTGGGGGCTTTGCACCCATTGGTGCGCGGGAGCTTTCGCGTGGACGACAGCGAGATCGTGCATCGTATCCCGCTGTTTGGCTTTCGAGCAGCTGTCGGTATCGACGTGCCACTGCGGTAACTTGACCGCCCTGCCGGAAAATCCTCGAGATTCGCTGCGCGAGGACGGCGACGAACGTCGAATCCCGGGCGCGGCGGCTACTCACTTGCCATTGGAACGGCTCGATCTCGACCCGGCACGGCGAGCGGCCATTAGTTCGGTGCCCGCCTCTTTCGAGCAGCTGTACGGTGACTACTTCGACTTTACGTATCGGACGTTGCGACACCTGGGCGTGCCAACGCCCGCCCTGCCCGATGCGGCTCAGGAGGTGTGGCTGGCCGTGCACCGTCAGCTGAGCCATTTCGAGGTGCGGTCAACCTATCGCACGTGGCTGTTTTCGATCGCGCTCAACACGGCCCGCAACCACCGCCGCTGGCAGCGCCGGCACGAGCGCCGTGCGGCACCGCTGAACGATGATTTGCGCGACGAACGGCCGCAGCCCGACGAAGCGCGCGCCGACGCCGACGCGCTGCGGCTCGTGCAAGAGTTCCTGGCCACGCTGGACGAGCCGCGCCGCGTGCTCTTCATCAGTCAATTTCTGGAAGAGCTGAGCGCCGAAGAGACGGCGGAATTGCTCGGCGTTCAACGCAACACCGTCTACCACCGGGTGCGCGATCTGCGCCGCGCGTTCAAGCGCTGGGTTTTATCGCGACAGGGAGCTGCCGAATGAGTCCGCGAACGAACGAATTGATGTCGGCGCTGCAGCGAGCCGCGCGAGCGGACGACGACGGGGCCTTCGACATGGCATTGGGTGATCTGCTCGCGCGAGCGCGCAGAGGTGCCGGAGCCAATGCGGCCGCACGCGCGCTCGTTGACGAACAGTTGTCAGGTGCTCTGACCGCTCTGCCGTCGCTCGGGCCCGTGCCGTCGCGCGCATCCGCTGTGCTGCGCGTCGTGCGCGCTGCCGGTCTGGTGGCGGCGGGAGTCGCGATCGGGTTCGCGTGGCGCGACCGCGCGGGCGGGCCGTACGAGCCGCCCAGCCGCACCGGGCAGGCTGCCGTCAGCGTCCCGGTAGGAAACGGCGACCTCGGGCCGTCAGCTCTGGGCGCTGTGCCCGCGGCGCAGCCGTCGAACGTCGCCGCTGCCGGTGAACCGCAGACGGAAACGTTCCCGAGCGACGCCGCACGCGCTCCGGCGCCGTCGCGCCCACCTCATCAGCACAAGCCGCGAAGCCAGCCGTCCAACGTGGATTCACTACGCTTCGCCATCGAGCAGCTGCGCAAGGCACAGCTGTTCTCGCGGGCGGGAGAACCGATGCGCGCGCTCCGGGAGCTCGACACGCTCGACGCGCGCGTGCCGATCGAGGTGCTGCGCGAGGAGCGCGAGGTGGCCCGCACACACGCCTGGTGCGATGCGGGCCAGGTCGCGAAGGCGAAAGCGCTCGCCGCGAGCCTGCTCGAGCGCGCGCCCGACTCCGCCTATGCGGCGAGCTTGCGGGAGAGCTGCGCGGGCCAGGGCACCACGGAGCCGCCCATCAACTTCGAGCTCCTCGAACAAATGCGTCAGAGCACGTCGAATTTGAAGCGCTGAAGGTACTCATCAGCATGACCTCACTTCGTTCATCGCTCAGTCATCCAGCCATCACGGCGCTCACGCTGGTGCTCGCGTTCGCGTGTCAGGAGTCGCCCGTAAACGACCTCGGTCACACCACCAGCGACCTGGCTCAAGAGGAGCCGAATGAGCCGGAGCCGCCGGCCGCAACGGCGCTGCCACCCGTCGCGGAGTTTGCCACCGAGTTCGCTGGTGTGTGGATCGGCGAAGCCGAAGATCCGCTGGCGCTCCAGAGCAACGCCGACGACGAGCCACCCGCCTACCGTTTTCCCTCGGGTTCGACGCTGATCCGGCTCGAGCTCACCGACATCGGCTCGCCCTATCCGGTGGGCGCCATCACCTTCGGGATCGGCACGCCGCCGGCTCCGGCGACCGATCCGGACGTGGGCTACCCCACGGTGGATCCCAACTTCGACATCACTTCGCCGTTCGCCACTGGCCGCACGGTCACTCCAACGGAGGGCTTTGCCCATCGTGTCGGTGGCGGCTTCAAGCAAGTCGACCTCGAGGCCCAAGGTCTCACGTCGCAAACTGAAGAGCAGTTCTCTCTGGACGGGCGCGTGCTCGATGGAAAGCTCGAGCTCTACTACAGTACGACGCAGGTCTTCGAGTCCTGGTGTGCGTTACAAACGTCCGACACCTGTCCAGAGAACGAAGGCTGGCTCGTCGACGACAGCGGCGCATGTTTCTTTGGCGACGAGCAGGTGCCCATCGATTGCCAGAAGCTCGCCCTGTGCTCCGACCGCGTCTGCTATTGCGAAGTGCTCAATGGCCGGGAATATTGCACCGCCACGCCCGAGCGCGACTCCATGCTCACGCTGCGGCTCTCGGATGAGGGGCTCGTCGGCGTCTTCACCGACGCCGAATTCGTCAACGCACGGGGCTTCCTGCAACCAGTCGGTACCGTACACTTCCGCCCGGCGGCTCCCTGAAGCGGCCATCGTCAGCGCTGCGACGAACAAAGCCCCTAGCGCGATGAGCAAGGCCGAGCGCCGGCGGCGACGGTTTATTCACGGCGCTTCGACTGCGCACAGCGCCCCGGCCTTTTCGGCGATCTCGCGATCGAGCGTCACGAGCGGGAGAGCGTGCTTGCATGCAACCCAGACGTAGATCGCGTCCGCTGCGCGTAGTTGGGTGCGCGCGGCAATAGCGGAGATGGCGCGGGCGGCGCGGGGTCCGATGCTGATGAGCCGGCGCGCACCGAGCTCCTGCTCGAGATAGCGACGCGCAGCCGCTGCCGGGGCGCGTGCCCGCGCCAGCGCCGACGTCACTTCGACATCAAAAATCGCGGGTACCACGATCTCATCCGCACCGGCGAGCAACCGCGTTAGCCGCGCTCGTGAGGCCGCGTGAGACGGTTCCATGGGGCGCACCGCAGCGACTGCGACCGAGGCATCGAGGACGTATTCGCTCACCTTCGCCCCTTCAGTAGGTCATTGACGGCAGAGAACTCGGAATCACCCATGAGTTCTCGCGCGAGCTCATCGAGACGACGCTCGGCCTCGCTCGGCGTCATCGCTCGTTGCGCTTTTGCCTGCTCGAGAGCGCTCACGGGAACGATCGCCGCGGCCGGCTTGCCGTGGCGTAGAATGAGGATTTTCTTCCCCCGATGCTCCGCCTGGTCCACGACTTCGGAGAGGTGTGCCTTGACGTCAGCAAACGAGCGCTTCTCCATATGACCAATATGACCCATTTGGTAGCGGGGCGCCATCCGCGTCCTAGCTCGACCTGGGACGCTGGCTGGCGGTGTTTCCTGTGTCGCTTCGCTAATTTGGGCGGATTACGGCAATGCCTTCGCGAGCGCCAACGTCGCCAGGGCGAGCGGCAGCACCCAGAGCGCAAACCAGGCGAGCTGACCGCGCGAGACCATGCGCCGTAATAGTGCGAGCGCCGACAGCCCCACTGCAAAGGCCACTACCGCCCCCGTGATCAACGGTAACGCGTGGCCGTTGAGGGCGTCCAGATGACGCAGTTCGAGCAACACGGCGCCCGTGACGGCTGGAATGCTCATCAACATCGACAGCTCGAACGCTCGCTCCGAGCGCACGCCGAGCCATAGGGCTGCCACGATGGTGCAGCCACTGCGGGAAACGCCCGGCGCGACCGCCAGGCCTTGAGCAATGCCAATCAAGAGCGCCGCGGGCAGTGACGGGGATGAGCTCTGCCCTGGACGTGCCCATAGCGAGGAGATGAGCACGAGCGCCGTCACGATGAAGCCCAGCCCGGTTGCCAGCGGCTGTTTGGTCCAGCCTTCGACCACATCTCGGAGCGAGAGCCCGATGATGCCCGTGGGCACGCTCACCACCACGACCACCAGGGCGTCCCAACCCGCGCTGCCGGGCTTCGGTAAGCTTCCCTGGCGCAGCTCTCGGAACAGATCCACGACGACCTTCGCGATGCGCTCGCGAAAGTAGATCAGCGTCGCCAAGAGCGTGCCGGTGTGCAGCAGCACGCTCAGCGTGAGGCCGCCACCGTCCACGTCGAGCAGCAACTGAGCGAGTGCCAGATGCCCGTCGCTCGAGATGGGCAAAAATTCGGTCAAACCCTGAATGACGCCGAGCAAGAGCGAATGTTCGAATGGAGACATCGGCGTGATTTAGCCCTTATATCAGTGTCAGAGGATCAATGTCAGTTGGAGCCCGCACCAGCGATCAGCTTCGCGATTTCGCCGGCGCTGACGACGCCGGCGCTCGCGCTCACGACTCGTCCGCCGCGATCGATGACAACCAGGGTCGGCAAGCTGCTCGCGCCGTAGAGATCCGCGACGCCGGCGGTGTCGAGCACGCTCGGGTAGGGCAATTCATGGCTTTGTGCGAATTGCCGGGCGCGGCCCGGGTCATCCGCGGTGTTGATCCCAACGAAGGCGACGTCCTTGTCTACCCCGGCTGCCACCAGCTGGGTCAGAATCGAGGCCTGGGCGATGCAGGGCACGCACCAGCTCGCCCAAAAATCGAGCACGACCACGTTGCCAGACATGGCGCTCAGGCGGATGCGGCTGCCTTCGTCTCCGCCGTGGAACACGGGCAGGCTGAAATCAGGCGCCGGTTTGCCGATGAGGTGGCTGGCCGTTACGGCGCGCCCGGACCAGCGCGGCAAGACGGCATAACCGAAGACCGCGCTGGCCACCAACACCGCTAGCGCGGGTTGCCAGGACTTGCGATTGTCGGCGCTCGACTTGTTGCGTTCTGACATGGTGCTCAGGCGGTTTCTCCCAGAGGGGGAGGGCTCAGGTCGGTATTTTCGCGCAACGCGGGGCTGGGGTTCTCCGCGGCGGAAGCGATGGGTAACGAGAGCGTGATGCGCGCGCCCCCGAGCGGGCTGCTCGCCACGTCAATCGCGCCTTCATGTTCGAGCACCACCTTTTTGACGATGGCCAGGCCGAGGCCGGTGCCGCCCGCCGTGTGCGTCACGTACGGATCGAAGATGGTCGGGCGTAGCGCCTCGGGGATGCCGGGCCCGTTGTCGTCCACGTGCAAGTAGAACGATTTGTCGTCTTTGCGATCGGCGCGCACGACGATTAGCCGTTCGCCGGACAGGCCCGCGGTGGCCTGCGCGGCGTTGTTGATCAGGTTGATCAAGACGCGGCGGAACATTTGCCGATCCAGTCGCACCGGCGCGGGGCCTGCGACCGGCACCTCGAAGCGCACGCTCACCGCCTGCTGATCGTTGGTGAGCCAGCGCTGGCCCGCGTGAGCGCGCAGAAACTCGTACAGGTCGTCGTCCGACAGCTTGGCCGCCGGCAGGCGGGCGAAATCCGAAAATTCGGTGACCAGACGGCGCAGCGTGCCGACCTCGGCTTCGACGACTTCCAGGGTGGTATTGACCACCTGTCGGTACGCCGCATCGGTCCCGGTATAACGCTGGTGAATTTCCTGCACCGCGAGCTGAATCGGCGTGAGCGGATTTTTTATCTCATGGGCGAGGCGCCGAGCCATGCCCTGCCAGGTGGCGAGTTGCTGCAGGTATTCGATGCGGCCGCGATTCGTCTCGATCTCGCCCAACATGTGATTGAAGGCGCGCGCCAGATCGCTGATCTCGTCACTGCCGTTCACTTCCACGCGCAGGCGCAGGTCGCCTTTGCCGACCTGTTCCGTCGCGCCGGCGAGCCGCGCGAGGCGCGTCGAGACACCTCGCGCCAGCGCGCTGCCGACGCCTACGGCGGCGATGATGGTGATGCCGAGCAGCACGGAGAACGCGACGAGATAGGTTCGTTCGTCGGCTTCGCGCCGCTGCACGAGCTGCTCGTACGTCTCCATGAAGTGGCCCATCTCTTCCTTCTGGTGCTCGAACCGAGCCCGCGGGGCTGAGAACACGGCCTCCAGGCTGAGGCCGCCAGAGATCACATGGCTCACATGCAGGAGCAGCTCATTTTCGGGGTCGACGGGAGCTCCACGCTCCACCTCCACGAGCGGCTGCTCCGTGTCGTCCTGCACCGAAAGGCTGACCAGGTCGGAATAGCGCGTGAGCTCCGCTCGGAGCGCTCGCTCGAGCGCGGAGTTGTCTCGGAAGGAGACCGCTTCCAGCAACCCGGGTGAGCGCGCAATCGCTTCAGCGTCGGAGCGCATGCGGCTTTTGACCGCCACGGCCAGGTCTTGGTACAGCTCAAACGCTTGACCGAGCCGCTGACCAATTTCCGGTAGGAAGAAGCGCTGCGAGCTCTGGGTCAACATGCTGCGTGACAGCATGATCGCCACGCAAACGGGCGTCAGCGCCGTGAGCACGATGGCGAGCGCCAAGCGGCGACGGATCCGGCCTCGCATCGAGCTTCGGCTCTACAACTGACGGCCGCGCGATGCAAAGGCTCAGCGTCGCATCAGGCTGAAATACGTCAGAGCAAGAACGGCGAGCAGGATGAGCCCGAGCGCGACCCAGAGTACCCAACCCCCGCTCTGGCCGAGGGCTGCTCCGTCCGGACCCGAAAGGGCGTCGCTCAGCGCGTCGCTCGGGCGCTTCTGAACTTCCCGCCAGAGCAGCACCGTCATCAGCACACCGACCCCCAACAAAAGCCCCGCTGCGAGGCGGCGGCGCCCGAGCTTGAGCTCGCGGTCTAGTGCGAGAGCGGCCGGAGCCGCGTCGAGCAGCAGCTGGTCCGGCACGTCGAGCGTGTGCGGCGGCAGGTCCCGAGCCGCGGCGCCAATGGGCCAACCGACGACCGCGGGTGAACGCTTGTCGAACTCGCTGGAAACGACTGCCCAGCTCGGCTCCGCTCGCAGCCGTTCGAGCAAAGGGGGCTCGAGGCTCAGCTCCGCTTCGAAGTCACCGTGCGGCTCCGCCTGCAGGGCGAGGATGGCTCCCCCGAGCCGCTCCGTTCGCGTGATCAGGCTCACATAGGCGTGGCTTCGTTCAATGGGCGAACGCACCCGCAAGCGTCCAGTGCCGAGCTCTGCGTGCAATGCGCCCGGTACGACCGGCAAGGCACCGAACCATTCGCCGCGCGCTCCGCTCGGAGTTTCGGCGCGCAAGCGGAGCGACACGGCGTGGGCCTCGGGCCTGAGCGACAGGCGCGCTTTTCCGGCCAGATCGCTCGACAGCGCTTCAGAAGACGCTGGAAGAGTGAGCGCGGCGCCATCCAGCTCGGCGATCAGGCGAGCCACCTCGCCGAGGGGCGCTGCCGCTTGTTTCGTGATCTCGACCAATAACTGGGTCTCGAACGGTACCGCCAGGGCGCCCTCGAGCGGGGCCACGCGCAGCTCGAGTTCGCCTTGCACGAGACCGGTGAGCCAGCCCCCTTGCTGGCGCGCGCCGCGCAGCCAACGTTCGGTGGACAGGTCGAGCGTGCCCTGGCCGAGGACCACGCCGGTCTCCGTCGCAATCACGGTCACCTCGGGCAGGGCGGTGGCGCTGCCCGACCACTCGAGGGCCACCTCGGCGTGGCCCGTGGCGTCCGTGGACCCCGTCCACACGGCGTTGGCCCCACCCGCGCGAGCGCCCAGCCGGAGCGGCAAGTCCGGAACCAGTACCCCTCGGCTGCCATCCGTACGCAGCGCGGTGATCAGCAGACTACGCGGCGCGGAGCCGCTCGGACCGCCAAAAATCTGGACCGCGAGCACCGGCTCGGATACGCCCGCGTACAGGACGGCCCAGAGCACGATGGCGGCGGCCACCGCGGGTAACACGAAGAGCAGCCGTCGCGCCATGGAGCGAGCGTATCCGATCTCGTGATAGGCTGGGGGTGTGGTGAACTCGGGCGAACGTCGTACGGAAGACCTTTCATCAGCGACGTCAGCGCGCCTGGAACGCCGCTATGCCCCGCTCGGCACGGCTCGCGCGCGGACCGCGCTGGGGCTCGGCCTCGGGGGCTCCGCCGCGCTCGGGGCGGCGGTTTATGGCTCATTGCTGGCGGAGCTGCCGATGCGGGGCGCAGGCATTGCTTGGGGCGCCGGGGCGCTGCTTCTGATCGCGGGTCTGCTGCTCAATTCGCGCCGCCCGCCGAGCATCACGGTCGGTGATCTGGGGGTCATCTTGGGTGAGCCCCATGAAGCGGCGCGGGTCCCCTGGTGCGACATCCAGAGCATCCGGCTTTCGGATGATAGCTTGCGCATCGCCACGGCGACCGCAGAACATCGTGTGGTGCTGCCGGCGCACGCCTTCGCCGCGGCACGCATCGTGCGCGAGGCCTCGCTACGCATCGGCGCTCGCGTCGACATTTCACCCAAGGCTCACGAGCGCTTGCCGAAGCTCGAGCACGACACGTCGGAGCTCTTGGCGGCGCCGCACCTGCAAGTGGCCGGCCGCCGCTGCACCGCGAGCAACGTGCCCATCACCTTCGAAGCGGACGCCCGCTGGTGCGCGACCTGCGCGGCGCTCTATCACGCCCAGCACCTACCGAAGGAATGCACGTCGTGCGGGCGGCCGCCAGCGCTGCCGCTCGGGGCCTGAGCTCCAGCGCCGCCGAGCGGGCACCGGTGAGTAGCGCGGCCCGGGGAATGTCGAAACACCGAACGAGCGGCGCCGCAGGCGACGCCAGAAAAACAGCGATCACAGCCGGCTGATGTGCACCGAGACGGCGGGCCTCGAACCGACGAGCCGCTCCAGGCGCCAGGCGAAGAACTTCTCCAGCTCTTCGCGCGCGTCGCGCCCGCGTCTCTCCCACAGCTTCGATTGCGTTTGCAGCAGCCGCTCGCCTTCGCGGGCGATTTCTCGCGTCACCTCGGCCGACTCACAAGCGACCACGCCGAAGGTGTTGAGCAACAGCTCGCCTTTGAGCGCGCCGCTTGGGTCGAGCACCAGGGAAACCTGCGCGATGCCGGTGCGTCCGAGTGAAGCGCGCTCATGCAAGACGTCCGCGGTCAGTGGCTCCCGTCCGCGATCGATGGCGACGCGCCCCGACCTGACCCGCTCGAGTTTGGAAAGGCGCCCGTTGCTGAGCCCAGCCACCTGCCCGTTTTCGATCACCAGGCAATCCTCGATGCCGCTCATTTTCGCGAGCAGCGCGTGATTGTGCAGGTGATGTCGCGCGCCGTGCACGGGGATGAAGCAACGTGGCCGCACCAGCGCCATCATGTGGCGCAGCTCTTCTCGATTGGCATGCCCGCTCGTGTGCAGTTCGCTCTTCGTCGAGTGCGTGTGCAGGTCCACGTCGAGCCGCAATAACTCGCTCATCATGCGCGAAACGCGCCGATCGTTGCCGGGGATCACCCGGCTCGACAGGATCACGCGGTCACCCGCGCTCAAGCGGAGCGCGGGGTGCGACGCGCGCGCGAGCCGGAACATGGCCGAGCCCGCTTCGGCCTGAGTGCCACCCGCCAGGACCAATAGATCGGCGGGTGCGCAGCTGGCGAGCTCTTCGTTCGTGACGCGACTGTCGTTACTCCATGCGAGGTGCCCGAGGTCGTGCGCCGCTTCGACGTGCGTGCGCAGGCTGCGGCCGAGCAGGCCGATCTTGCGCCCGGTTTTCTTGGCGATCTGCCCCAGGCTGATCAGGCGCTGGATGTTGCTCGAGAACAGACCGACGAGCACGCGCTGCCGGGCGCTGCCGATCACGTCTTCGAGCGCGTCGGCGACGCCGCTCTCCGATCCGGCGGAGCCGCGGTTGTCAATGTTGGTGCTGTCGCTGAGCAAGAGATCGACGCCCCGTATGCCGAGCTCCGTGAGGCGTTCTTCATCCGTTGGTTCGCCGTCGGGAGGATCCCGATCGAACTTGAAATCCCCGGTGTGAATCAGGTTCCCCGCTGGGGTGCGCACGTGCAGGGCCGTGGCCTCGATGATCGAATGCGAGACGCGGATAGGTTCGACCTGGAACGGGCCGATCTCATAGACCTGACGCGGCGAGACCGTCCTGAAATCGACCTTCAGAGTCTGTTTGGGGTCGTAGTCACGCACGCGGCGCAGCGCTAATTTGAGCGCGTGCGCTGGACCCCACACGGGCACGTTCAATTTGGAAAGGAGGTACGGCAACGCCCCAATGTGATCTTCGTGGCCGTGGGTCAAGAAGACCCCGAGCACCTTGTTCGCGCGCTCGAACAGGTAGCTGAAATCCGGATGCAAGAGGTCGACTCCGTGGTCGTCCTCCGGGAAAGTGATGCCACAGTCGAGCACCAGGATGCCCTGCTCGGTCTCCAGCGCGAGGCAGTTCATGCCGACTTCGCCGAGGCCACCGAGAGGCACGATGCGAAGCGTTGCGGATCCGTTCTCTCGGGTCACCGGGCGGGGCCTTCTTTCCACTTTGACAGGCTGATCGAAGCCGCCCAGCGTCGCACGGCTGCGCTCGCCGCGAAGTACGCCGCGGTCGTTTTTGTCAACATTCGCTCGCCAGCGTATAAATCTCGACTCAGGGCCAAACGCCGCCCTTGCTTAATGTAGATTGAGCCGAGAAAATTAGAACGTGGCTGTGTCAAACGTGTTGCGGGTGCTACCGGAGGAGGCCCATCGTTGGCTAGAACATGGGTATACCTACGTTGACGTTCGGAGCGAACTCGAATTTGAAGCCGCGCGCGTACCCGGTGCACTCAACGTCCCATTGCAGTGCGTCGAGGGCGACCGGCTGGTAGATAACCCGGAATTTTCGAGTGTGATGTCTGCTCTGTTCCGAACCACGGACCCGCTGATGATTGGCTGCCGCTCGGGTGCGCGCTCGCATGTTGCCGTGCAACGCTTGGTGGAAGCGGGCTTCGTCAATCTGGTGGAGCTCGCGCGCGGCTTCTCGGGCGCGCGCGACGAATTTGGGCGGCGTTTGCCCGGTTGGGAGCAGCGCGGGTTGCCCGTGGAGCGGGGACAGGCCGATGGCCGTGGCTACTCGGAGTTGCGAACGCGCGCAGAAGCGGCTCGTGCGGCGGGGCACGCTCCGGCGCTCGTGTCGGCTCTTCAGGTTTCGCCACGGCGCTCTTGAATATGTGGCAGGGCGCAAAGGTGGCCGTTGTCGTTCCGGCCTTTCAGGAAGAACGGCTCATCTCGCGCATGTTGGGCAAACTGCCCGAATACGTGGACGCGATCTTCGTGGTGGACGACGCGAGCACTGATGCGACGCGCGAGCGCGCTCTCGGTGCCGGTGATCCGCGCGTGACGTTGCTCCGGCACGGCGAAAACCGCGGGGTCGGCGCCGCGATAGTGACCGGCTACCTAGCTGCGCTTTCGGTCGGCTCCGATCTGCTGGCCGTCATGGCAGCGGATGATCAGATGGATCCAGCGGAGCTGCCTCTCTTGCTCGGGGCCGTTTGGTTGGGGGGCAACGATTACGCCAAAGGCAATCGACTGGCTCACCCCGAGGTGGCGCACATGCCTTTGCCGCGCCGTTGGGGGAGCTTTGTGCTGTCGCTGCTGACGCGGCTCGCGACGTCGCTCGACGTGCACGACTGCCAGTGCGGTTTCACGGTGCTGTCCGCGCCGGCCGCGCGCCGGCTGCCGCTCGCTGAGCTGTGGCCGCGCTACGGGTACCCCAATGACCTGCTCGGCATGCTGGCGGCGCTACGCTGCCGGATCGCCGAGGCGCCGGTGCGGCCGATCTATGCCGACGAGGCGAGTGGCCTGCGTGGCTACCACGCCTTCATCATCGCCCTGGTGATCGCGCGTCGCTGGTGGCGATCGCGATGGGCCGTGCCACGGCTTCAGGCCGCTGATTCGGCTTGATCCAGGTCCACGCTCTGCGCGCACAGCGCAGTGACCACGAAGCTATGCGTGAGCTCGACGGCGCGCGGGTCCTGGCAGGCCACGAAAAGCACGACGCCCGCATCGAAGTCGATGCGTTCCGCGCCGGTGAAGACGATGATGTCGACGCCGCGGCGGCTGGCTTCGAGGAGCAAGGGTAACGGCGCCTCGTCGACGGCGGTCACAAACAGCAGGTCCCCCTGGTGGACCCGCTGCGGCAGCCGATTGAGATCGACGAGCGTGGCCGTGCGGTGCCCCGCGGCCTCGAAGCGACGCGTGTGTTCGTCGGCAGCGTCACCGGCGACCCAGACGGTGGTCTCGCTGAGGGCGGCTTGCTCGAGCAACCGCGCCGCGGCTTCCACCGCGAGGCTTTGCTCACAAGCGATGCGCGCCGCAGCGCGGCTCGCCAAGGCCAGCAGATCGAGGGCGCTGAGCGCGCTCGAATCGAAACCGCTCAATCGGACCGGCGCACGCTCCTCGTCCTCGTCGTCCACACTCATCGACATGGTACCCGCGCAAGCAAGACACGCGCCAGCGTCTGAGATGATCCAGTTCATGAACGGAGTTGCCCGCTTGCGGGCCGCCGTGCAGTCGGGGAGCGTCAAGGCCTTGTCGCCCAGCGCCCGTAATCAGCGTCAAGCCCATGGCGCTGGCCCCAAGGCTTGCCTACACATCGAGCTCGTGACGAATCTATGGGGCTGGATCTGATGGCGGAGCCCGCTGCGATCGTAGGCCGGTTGGCTCCGAGTCCGAGTGGTCGATTGCATCTCGGCCATGCGCGCACGTTCGTGCTCGCGTGGGCGCATGTGCGGAGCCGGGGCGGGCAGCTTCGATTGAGGCTCGAAGATCTGGATGCGGCTCGCTGCCGCCCGGAACTCGTGCGCGGGGTGGTCGAAGATCTCGAGTGGCTGGGTCTCGATTGGGATGGTCCCGCCGTGTTGCAGTCCACGGGTCTAGATCGCGTGCGCGAAGCAGCTCGGTCCTTGTTGCTCGCGGGTCACGCGTACGAATGTTTCTGCTCGCGCGCCGATCTGAAGCAGGCCGCGAGCGCCCCGCAGCGCGGCGACGAAGAACTGCGTTATCCGGGCACGTGTCGGCCGGTTGGTTCTAGGCCGGCTGTGGCCGGAAATAGGCCGAGCGCGCTCCGATTGAGTGCTCCCGACGGTAGCGTGTCATTTTGCGACGGCATCTTGGGGCCTCAGAGCTTCGACGTGGCCGCCGACGTGGGCGATTTCGTCCTCACCAATCGTGCGCGTCACCCGGCATATCAGCTGGCAGTGGTCGTCGATGATGCCGCCCAGGGTGTCACAGAAGTGTTTCGAGGCGACGATCTGCTCTCCAGCACCGCGCGTCAAATTTTGATCGGGCGCGCGCTCGAATTGGTCGCGCCCGCATGGTTTCACGTGCCGTTAGTGCTCGATGAGTCTGGCCGCCGGCTCGCCAAACGCGCTGATGATCTGAGCCTCGCGTCTCTGCGCGAGTCGGGCACCGATGCGCGTGCGATCTTGGGGTGGATCGCGGCGAGCAGCGGATTTCAACTCGACGATCGGCCGCAGATCTCCGAATTGCGTGACACATTTGATCTCGAGCGACTGTGCCGAGAGCCGGTAACGCTTTCGCACGATGTCATTTCAAATCTGCGATGCGCGCGATGAGGCTTGACTGAGTCGGACGTACGAATATGTTCCGCGCCCACCCCATCTCAGCGAGACCCATCTGCAATCTCGACAATCCTCCGCTTCGCGAGGCTCCACTTCGCGAGCCTCCAGTCTGCGAGCCTCCGCCTCGCCAACCACCGTGCGAACCCCACCACGCACCCCATCCTCTAGCGAATCGGCTCGGTCCGCATCACCTCGAGCGGCATCACCTCGAGCGGCATCACCTCCAGCCGCGTCGAAAGCCGTGCCCAAGAAAACGGCTCGAGAAAAATTTGAATGGCGCAAAGTCATAGCGGTCAAGCCGACCAGTGCCGGCAAGGGTTTGTTCGCCCGCAAGCTCTTTCGTAAGCGGCAGACCATTGGCCCAATGGCAGGGAAGCTCATCACGAGTGACGACTACGATCCCGACTACGTCGTCGACATGGGTGACCTCGGCGTGCTCGATCCCAAGGCGCCGTTCCGTTACCTGAACCACAGCTGTGAGCCGAACTGCGAGCTGCTCGAGTGGGAGAGCACGCGGCATGCCCCGCCCCAGATCTGGGTGCATGCGCTGCGCACGGTCCGTCCGAGCGAGCAACTCACCATCGACTATGGCTGGCCCGCGGAATCGGCGATTCCATGTCTATGTGGTTCGCCGAGCTGCCGCGGTTGGGTCGTCGATCGCGAGGAGTTGGGGCGCGTGAAGCGCCGTGCCGCGCGAGCTCGTTCGAACGGCCACCGTTCGTGAGGCAACGTTTTTAGACGCAGTCTGGGCCTCGAGCAGACGGGCGTGTGGCATTCCCCCACGTCGCCTCGGGGCTTATGGAAATTGCGGCGGCGAAGACGCGCATCGCTGCATTTAGTCGCACGACTCAGTGCCGCGGTTTCCTCGAGCGTCGCGTCGAAACTGGACCGCCGGCGATCCCGTACTCGGTGCTGCTCTGAAGCTCCCATCAGCGTGGGTTTTTTGACGCTTTCGTGACCGTTTGGCGGCAGCGCTCAATCACACCTGTTGCGAACATTTCGGAACTCGCTTTGAGCGTCGCGCTCACGGCGTCCCGA
>JAYWEH010000723.1:0-2927 GCA_043780025.1 Deltaproteobacteria bacterium | reverse complement strand
CCAATCAATATCCGGCGGGCAGCCCAGCACAAAAGCCGCGCACGCTATCAACCAGGTGTACGCGGGGGGCTCAGAACGGATCATTTCGGCTCATCTCTTAAGACGGGCCGCCGGGAGCGGGTCGCGGCGGGGTCAGGATGGGAGTTTTCACCCCGAAGGAGCAAGCGTATAGTACCGGCCGCGTTAGCGAACGTTCACGCCTACGTAAGTCGGCCGCGACAGCTGGGCCAAAAACAGCGTCCAAGGGCACCCGCCAGCGGCAGCAGTCCAGGCAGTGGCTCAGGGGGGATAGGTAAAGGCAACGAAGGGCGGCAAGAGGCCGTAGAGCAAAGGGTTCCCGACCCCGCGCAGCAGGAGCACCGAGGTCTCACGAGGCATGTCATGGCTGACGACGACAAGACGCATCGCTCCTCGCGGGCCGCCTCGAAAAGGACCTCCGCGACGACGAGCTCCTCACCGGTGACCTCCTCGCGACGGAACTCCTCGAAGCCGAGCTCCTCCGAGCCAAGCTCTTCGAAGACCCTGCCGAGCCCCCGGGCGAGTGAGATTCCGCTGTCCGACAGCAGCGCTGGCTGCCTGAGCGAGGACCAGATCCTGGCTTACCTGGAGGGTCGCACGACCACCCGGCAGCGCGACCAGGTGGACCGCCATCTGGACGGGTGCCAGCCCTGTTGGCAGCTGGTGGACGCGTTGCTCGGGGACGTGCGCGTGCCGTCCGAAGAGCTGCCGCCGCCGTTCCGGATCACCACCTTTGGTGTCGGCAGCCTGATCGCCGAGCGCTACCGCATCGAACGGTTCATCGGCAAAGGCGGGATGGGGGAGGTGTACCGCGCGCACGACAACCTGATGCAGAAGGTGGTGGCGGTGAAGACGCCGCTCTGCACCAGCTGCGACGACCCGAGCGCGCTTCGGAAATTCTTCGACGAGGCGCGCAACGCCGACGTCATCACGCACCCCAACATCTGCCGCATCCACTCGTTGCAAGAGCACCGGGATGCTGAGGGCGATCGGCCGTCGGTGCCGTTTTTCACGATGGAATACCTGGAGGGGGAAACGCTCGCGGCGCGGCTGCGGCGCGGGCCCCTGCCGCTGCCGGCGGCGCGCAACATCGCGCGCCAGCTGTTGCTCGGGTTGTGCGCGGCCCACGAGAAGCGTGTCTTGCACCTGGACTTCAAGGCCGACAACGTGATGTTGCGCCGGAGCACCAGCGGGCTCGAGGCCGTGATCATGGATTTTGGGCTGTCGCGGCAGCGAGATGCCGTGCTGCGCGCGAGCCAATACCAGCGCGGCATCGGCACTGTGCAATACATGGCCATCGAGCAGCTGGAGGGGCAAAAGAACCTGACCCCGGCGGTGGATGTGTACGCCTTCGGCGTGGTCCTGTTCGAGATGTTGACGCGGCGGCTGCCCTATCTCGAAAACTCGCTCGGGGCGATGTTGATCAAGCACCAGCGGGAACGGCCGCCCTTGCCGAGCGAGCTCAGACCCGGGCTGACCCCGCCGCTGGATGATTTCGTGGCGCGTTGCCTCAACCGCACGGCGGCCCGCCGCTTTGAGGACGCGCGCATGGCCCTGGCGGCGTTCGACGCGTTGCCGGGCTGGACGGGGCGTTCGCGACGGGCGTTCAAACACCAGCTGGAGCTGATAGCAGGTGCGGCGCTCGGGTTGATGCTGGCCGCGTCATCGGCGAGTGAGGCCGAGCGGGACGTGAGCTCCGTTTCGACGAACCTACAACCGTCCAGTGATGTGGTTGTCACAGGCACGGGCGCGTCCAACACGGGTGCCACGAGTGGGGCGCCCGGGGTGCTGCACGAAGGAAAACAGGAGCTGCTGAACATCGTGCCGGCGACTCCGCCCACGCACCCCGCCCCGGTCGCGGAGGTCGCTCAGCAGCCGTCGGCCGTACCAGCGCCGCCGCGCGCTGAGGTTCCGGCAGCTCCCAACGTGCCCCGAGTGCGCACCACGACGAGTGTCCCGCCACTGCCGGAGACGGAGCCGGCAGCCGTGAAACTCGAGGCCGCCCCCGTGGCGGAAGCTCCCAGCCCGGCGCCTACAACACCGCCGATGACCGCGCCCCCACGCCGCCTGCAACGCGTGCCCAAGAAGACGCTGCCCTTCAAGCGGCTGAACGACAAAGCGCCGGGCGCCACGACGAGCACACCCCCGGCGTTAGAAGTCACCCCGGTAGCCCAGGCGGGCGACTCCGGGAGCCACGTCGAGAGACAAGCCGTCGAGCCGGCTCTCGTGCACTAGAAAGTAGATGCCCGTGCCGACCAGGGCGGCACTGGTGAGGCCGAGGCCGAGCGCCAGGTAGCCCGCGTCCTTCTGATCCTTCTCCAGGTTCTGGTTCAGGGGCGTGGGAGCGGGCCCCTCATCGCCGCGGGTGAGCCGCTGATGCTTTTCCCAGGCGTGCAACAGTGACACGCCCGCCGCCGCAGCGGTCACGACACCGGTAGCGAACAAGACGGACGACGCGCGCAGCACGGGGGGCTCCGGCGCGGGATTCGCAGGCCGCTCGGGCGCAGGCGCTCGGTCGTTGGTGTCGTGGCGTGGTGACAATGGGGGCGCCGGGGCGACGGGTGTTGGCGCCGCTGCAGCGGGCGCTGTCTCGCAGATCTCGGCCAGCTCGACGAGCGCATTCTGCACCTCGGCCGCCTGCTCGCCCTGTGGATTGCCGGCGAGGTAATCGGCGTAGTTGGCGCGCGAGATCCGACAATGTTCCTCGGCGGGCTCTTTCGGATCCTCGAGCAGCAGGTGGTGGACCAGCGCCCGGTTGAACAGGCACGCCGGATCGTCGGAGCTGGCGGTGCAGGCACGTTCGAGCGCCTTCAAAGCGCGCGAATAGTCGCTGGCATCAAACCAACACTGGAACTCGACGAACGGCGCTTCCGGATCCGCTGGACCGGTCACCGCGCTCGACCCGCACT
>JAYWEH010000722.1:0-6914 GCA_043780025.1 Deltaproteobacteria bacterium | reverse complement strand
CACGTAGCATTCTGCTACGCGCCTCGCTGGCTGTGGCGTGGGGTCCCAGTACCTATGATTTCTAACAGTTTTTTCCCCGACAGCTCCTTCGTCGACTTCTGCGATCGCGACGCCAATTGGGGCCCGCTGCTCTTTCTGAGGCCCGCGCGCAATCAGCGCATCGGCGTTTGGCGCACCGGCGCGGGCGCCTTGCTGCTCGGAGCGCCCTTTGGCCTGCTCGCGACGATCCTCCTCACGCTCTTCGCGCGAGGGTTCTCAGTGCCGGGTCCGTCGTTGCTGGGCTTTCCGGTGCTGCTCACGGCCGGCTACTGGTTGATCGCTCAGTTCACGCTCGCGCGCGCCTGGAATCGGCGTTCGGCGCGGCTCGTGCGCTGGAACCGCTGAGAACACCGCGTCTCGTCGGGTGTCCTCCCGGCGCCCTTGCCCTTCCTCGTCTGGGTTGATACACTGAACCAATGAGCAGTTCAGACCTGGATGCGGGCACCGAGCGACAGATCAGCGAGCAACAGATCAGCCAGCAACAGATCAGCCAGCAACAGAGCGGCAGGCCATCGCGCGGTGGGGAAGCAGCCTCCGGCAGTGCGGACCCGAGCGGTGCAAACTCCGCCAGTGTGAACTTCGAAGAGGCCGCCTTGGCGGAGCTCGAGATCGACGGCGTCGATTACCGTCTGGACGCGGGGCGCGCGGGGACGGCGCTGTGCATCTCCACGCGGGTCGCCGGTACGTGGGACTGGGAGTTTCGCGGCGAAGCGCGCTGGCAGGCCAACGTCCTGCGTTGCAAAACCTTCGATCGCGAGGTGTTGTCACAGCTCTCGAAAGCTCTGTCAGAGCTGTCGTCTTCGGATTGAGGTCTTCTTCAGACTGAGGTCGCCCAGACTGATCGCGGACGCTGTCAGTCGTCTCCCGCTGTCAGGCGCGCCGCTTCGAAACACTCCAGCGCCGGCCCCACGCGAGCGCGAAGAGCGCGAACCATGCGGCGGGCCCGTATGTCTGGAGCTCGCGGCTGGATCGGGCCGGGCCGGCGACGCTGCAACCGCCGCTCGCCGACGCGCTCACTGACACCGCGTTGTCGGCGGCTGAGCCGCACGGTTCCTCGCTCCGGTCGGGGTTATTGGGGCAGGCGTCGTCGCAATCCGCGATGCCGTCCTGGTCGCTATCCGTCTCAGGGCGACCGCAGCCGCAGGCGCCGGCCGTCACGCTGCCCGGGTCGTCAGGGCATTGGTCGTTGCAATTGGGTGTGCCATCGCCGTCGGAATCCGCGTCGCTTTGGCCGCAGCCGCACACACCGGGCTCTTGCTTGGCCGAGTCCGTGGCGCAATCCTCGCGGCAATCGAGCGCGCCGTCCGCGTCGGAGTCCGCGTCGCTCTGGCCGCAGCCGCACTCGCCCGGCGCTTGCTTGCTCGCGTCGGCGGGGCAGCCATCGACGCAACTGGGTGCGTCGTCGCCGTCGGGATCGGCGTCGCTCGTGCCGCAGCCGCACGCGCCGGGTTCGGCTTTTAGTGGATCACCGGGGCATTGGTCGATCAGCGCGACGCACGTTTGCCCGACACATTGCCCCGCGTCGCAGCTGACGCCGTCGATCACGGCGGTGTTCTGGATGCGCACGCAACCGTTGTCGTCGCCGCACATCACTTCGCCGCAGCCGAGGTCGCAGTTCGGGCCAGGCGAACCGATGTTCGGGAAGCCCGCCTGTTCGGCGATGAGCTCGCACTGGGTGCCTCGCGAGCGGCAGTCGCCGAGGTAGCAGCTGCCGGTGTTCCCTCGCTCGTCTTCGCAAACGCCGCCTGCAGAGGCGAAGCTGTCCGGCGGGCAATCCTTGCTGGCGCCGGTGCAGCGCTCCGCGGTGTCGCAGTTGCTCAATGCCGGACGGCACACACTCGCCGCCGCGGCACTCACCACGCTGCAGCCCTGGCAGCAGCCGTCATTGTAGTCGCTGCACTCGGCGCCGTCCTCGAGCTCACAGCGCGCGCCGTCGCAACACGGATCGATATCGCTGCAGTCGCTCGCGCCGCAGTCGCAGGTCTCTCCCGCGGACACGACGCCGTCACCGCAAGAAGCCACGGCCGCGGCCGCTGGCACGTCGTCGGCGCAGAACGCGCCCTCGGCGTACGCGGGACCATTCAGGTAGTCGTTGAATTGATCGATGCTGCAGCTCGAGAACTCCACGTCTCCGCCGCAGTTGGAGCAACCGATGGAGGCCATGATGAAGCCCTGATTCGGGCACGTCACGCCATCGTCGTGGTCCATGCCGAGCGTGTGCCCCATCTCGTGCACGGCAGACAGGATCGGGAAACCTCCCCCGGTGTCGTCCGCCTCAAGGATGAAGCCGTTCGAGCCCGGGTTGCAGGCCACGTCGAGCCCGGCAAAACCCACCGTGTTAGCCAGGAAGTCGAGCCCGCTGAGCAGCATGTGTTCGTCATGTGCGGGCAGATCCGCGGCGGCGCCCCAATCCAGGAAGTCACGCAGCAGCACCTCGTGATTGACCTCCTGGCCCTGGAGCTCCGGCGTATACGGATCTTCGTCGAAGCGGACCTGGGCGCGCAGGGTCACGCGGACCCGCGGCACGAGCCCGCTCTGCTCGAGCAGGGAGTTCATGGTCTCCACGAACAAGATGCCGTCCGCTTCGGCGAGGTTGCCGAGGTTGTCGCTGCGCGCGGCGTCGTGCACCACGATGAGATCGATGTATTTCGTCTCGGACGGGGTGCCCTCCAGATAGGGCAAGGTCACCAACGGCGTCTCGAACTGGCGCAGCAGGCGCGTGGGCCGCGCGACCTCGATGGCAGCGCCAGGCGTATCACCGCGGTGCAATGGCAACGCCAGGTGAGCGACGCCGTCCGAGGTGTCGGTGGCCGCCGGATCCGGGGACAACTTCCAATGCCGGCCGAGCGCGCGCACATAGCCGGTGACGCCTTGTCCGCGGGCGGCGCCCGCGCCTCCACACAGGCTGACGGTTGCGAACCCTGGCTCGGCGAGAGCCGCCTCCGCGCCGTCGATCGGCTCCACCACGCCGCGGTACAGGCAATCGAGATCCGGAACGGTGTCGGACTCCACGAGCCGCCCAGCGCTGACCCGATAACTGCGATAGCTGGGATCCACAGGCGGAGTCGCCCGCTCTAGTGCCAGGCGATAGTCATGGCCCTCGAGCGCGAAGGAGAGCGTCAGCGCGTCGGGCATCGCGGCGCCGGTGAGCGAGACCGAGTGTTGCCCCATCACCGCGTCGTCTCGTGCAGCCGGCGCCTCCCCCGGCACCCGAGCGCACCCGAATGGAGCCAGCGCTGCCAGCGCGAGGCTCAGCCTCGACACAGCGGAAGACAAAGCGCACCCCCGACCCGTTCGGCCGCCAAGCATGGACATATCGAGTTAGTCTAGTGTCCTGTAACGCAAGTTACAGGCACAAATGTCGCGGCGCGCTGGGACGCGCGGCACCGCCGGAAATTGCCGCGAATTCGAGCGCGACCGGGCTGTCCCGATGTCGGCGGTTGGGCGCCTTCCCCGCCGGACTCGAGCTGTCGGCTCCGGCATGGCTGAAGTGGAACATCGATGGCTTTGCGAGCGCCTCGACGATTCTCGAAATTGTTCGCAACTGCCCTCGCTGCGTGACCGATGCGGGTCTGATGAGACGCGCGCGTGTGTTCCAGGCCGTTGGGCTGGGTGGTTGTCTGCTCGTCGCCGTGACGTGCGGAGCACCCAAGTGGCTACAGCTTCCGCCCGATCTGGACGTCGCCGATGTCGATCTGCCGGGCCCTCGGGGCGAGCGGGCGCGGGAGCGTATCGAGCGCCTCGTCGAGGCGGAGCAGGCCGAGGAGCGCCTGGTCGATGCGCAGCTTCACCCGCTCGAGCCGAACGCGCCCTTCCAGGAGCAGGCGGACCGGATTGTCCGCAACGTCGCAGACGCGTTTGTCATGACGGGCGAGCGGGCCATAGCCGGTCTGGTCTCCGATGAAGATCTGGACAAGATGTCGATGTCGTTCGAGGAATCGTTGGCTCACAGCGCGGCCCAGCGTGACCCGAGCGCGCCGCCGTTCGTACGCGGCCCGGAGCTCATCGCGCGCCGCGCCCAGCTGGACGCCAAGCTGAAAGACATCCGCGAGCGACGCGCCCAGGGTTTGCCGGACGATTGATCTGCGTGACGCTCGCAGGCGGTATGGCGGGCTGACGCTGAGGGGCTTGCGCTCTCGGCTCCGGGATGGCTGAAGTGGAACATGGCTCAGTTGTTCCAACCTCTCGACCTGCGCGGCGTCACGCTGCGTAACCGCATCGGCGTGTCGCCCATGTGCCAATACAGTTCAATCGACGGGTTCGCGAGCGACTGGCACGTCGTGCACCTGGGCAGTCGAGCGGTGGGCGGCGCGGGGCTGGTCATGACCGAGGCGACCTCGGTCGAAGCGCGGGGCCGTATCTCCCCGCACGACCTCGGGATCTGGGACGATGCGCACATCCCGGTGCTGACCCGCGTCACGGCGGCCGTCCAGGCCCAGGGCGCAGTGGCCGGGGTCCAGTTGGCACACGCCGGGCGCAAGGCGAGCACCGCGCGGCCCTGGCAAGGTGGGCAACCCCTGAGCGCGGCGGAAGGTGGATGGCTACCCATCGGCGCGAGCGCGCTCGCGTTTCGACCGGAGGCGCAGGTGCCCACCGCGGCATCGCTGGATGACCTGGCAGTGATCCGCGGCGCTTTTCGGAGCGCCGCCGAGCGGGCGCTCCGGGCGGGATTTCGTTTCGTCGAGTTGCACGCCGCGCACGGTTATCTGTTGCACAGCTTCCTGTCACCGCTCTCCAACACGCGCAGCGACGCCTATGGGGGCAGCTTCGAGAACCGCTGCCGCTTGTTGCTCGAGGTGGTGCGCGACGTGCGCGAGGTGTGGCCCGACGACTTGCCGCTTTCGGTGCGGCTGTCCTGCACGGATTGGCTGGAAGGGGGCTGGGCCCTCGCCGACAGCGTCGAGCTCGCGCGGCGCCTGAAGCCCGCCGGAGTGGACATCGTCGATTGTAGCTCGGGGGGCAGCTCGCTCGCGGCCAAGGTCCCGCTCGGCCCGGGCTACCAGGTGCCATTTGCATCCGCCATCCGCCAGCAAGCGGGCATCTGTACCGCCGCGGTCGGGCTGATCACGGATGCTGAGCAAGCGGAGGCGGTGATCGCCGACGGTCACGCCGACCTGGTATTGTTGGGCCGCGCGCTCTTGCGCGACCCGTATTGGCCGCTCGGCGCCGCGCGCGCGCTCGGAGCCACGGCACCCATCCCGTCGCAATATCTGCGGGCGTTTTGAGCCGTTGGCGAGCCTGAGAACCGACGATCCTTCGGCCTCGATGCACGCGAGCCGAATCAGGGGCTAGCCTCCCGCGCCATGCTCGGCGGCAGCCGCCTGCGCGTGCCGCCACCCGCTCCCAAGCGTCGCGCCCGGCGCGCCGCGGGAGGGGCCGCACTGCCGAATCGGAGAGAATATCGAGCGTGCAATTGGGGGCGACAGCGACCTGGAGCGCACGCGCGGAGCGGCGCCCGGGACCGCAGTGCAGTCTGTTAGGTCTGGTCCGGCGCCGAGCTTGTCACTCGGCGTCTGGTGGCGCAGGGAGGCCGCAGCGCGGCAGCGTACAACCCGCCTCCCGCCAAGCCGATTTGGGCGGCCTCAAATGTCCGCTGGCCCCTCGAGCGCGCAACGCGGGGCAACGAGGGTGATTGCGGGGAGACCACCGCCCGCAGCGCACCGCGCGAGGACGGATGGGGCGGTGGCATCTACCCAAGATCTTCATCCCAAAGCGCGCAGCGCGACCTGATAGCTAGTTCGGGCGGCTCTCAAGACGCTCCCGGCGTTAGGGCCCTCTCAGACCTCGGTGGTCGGCGCTCAGACTTGCCTTTTTCGGTGTTGATCAGCTGCTCGGGTACGACACCTTGCGTACAATGGCGTCATGGCCGTCAATGACTCTGACCTTCCACGGTGGCGCGAGCCACTACCTTCCAAGTTGTTCCACTACACAGACGCTGCCGGCCTTATGGGAATCGTCAAGGACAGAAGCATCCGCGGAACGCATCACCGCTTCCTCAACGACCACGGGGAGATACGCTTCGGAGTGTCGATTGTCACAGACGTGGTGAAAGCCATGAGTCGAGACCTTGGTGAGCAAGTGGCCAGCCAGATTTGCAACTGGGTCGAGCACATGTCCACAGGCTCTTTTTTCGTCAGTTGTTTCTCGGAGGACAATCAAATCCTGTCGCAGTGGCGCGAGTACGCGAGAAAAGGCGCGGGCTACTGCCTCGCCATGTCGACGAACTCTGTCTTGAATGTGGATCTCCGTTCGTCGGTGGTGACCGACGCGGTCAATTGCATTTACGGGCGTGGAGACCTCGAACGTGCGGCGAAGGAGTGGTTCGCGTACGATATGGCCGTTTACAAAGAAGATGTCGTTGAGCGACTGCAGGACTCGGCATTCCGACTCGCCTTGGCCGCCAAGAATCATCATTTCCGCGAAGAGCGCGAATGGCGACTTCTCACCGTCACGACGGACCCATCCAAAGTTGAGCACCGCCCCGGAGCCGACCGTATCGTTCCGTACGTATCTCTGCGCGGAATCGACATCTCCGAAGTCTGGATCGGTCCCCGTGTTGGTCCAGATCCGGCGTCAGCGCAGGCGACAGTCGCCCATGTCCTCGCGACGAATGGATTTGGGAAGGCCAATACATTTCACTGGGATTGCCCGATGGCCTCGTAGAACCAGGCTTCACTACGGTGTCTGAAGCAAAGAAGGACGGAGCCAAAGAGCCGACGTGTGCGACGTCACTCAGACAGCGACTTGCCCAACTCCGACGTTGATTGCGTTGCGAAAGCTTGGATGAGGAGGATGTCGTGTAACCGAGACAGAAACTTCATTTGGGACCTTGCGGGGTTGTGACCCCCGCCCGGTAAAGGTTGGCCACCAGCCGG
>JAYWEH010000721.1:0-2931 GCA_043780025.1 Deltaproteobacteria bacterium | reverse complement strand
ACCTTCATCCAGCCGGAAGCCTTCGATACCGGCGCTGCTCTGCTCCACGGCGCGCGCCAGACGCGACAGGATCCAGCGATTCACCGCCAGGTCCGGCGCCGGCGGCTCCCGATTCGGCGTGACGTCCGCCACGTAAGTGAGCGAATAGCGGACGGCGTTGTAGATCTTGTTGCAGAAATGCCGGTAGCCTTCGATCCGTTTCGGGCTGAGCGCGATACGCTGGGCTTGCGGCGAATAGCTGCACAGGGCGAACCGCAGCGAATCGGTGCCGTACTTGGGAAACCCCTGACCCAGCTCGGCCACCGACGGATACGACTTCTTGAACTTGGCAAAAGCCTCGTCAAAGGGCGCGCCAGGCAGCGCCTTCTCGACGACGCTGCGGAAATCCGCGCCGTGGATCAGGTCGAGCGGGTCGAGCGTGTTGCCCTTGACCTTGCTCATCTTGTCGCCGGTCTCGTCCACCACCAGGCCGTGCAGGAGCACGCGCCGGAACGGCGCCTTACCCATGAAGTGGATGCCGAACATCATCATGCGCGCCACCCAGAAGAAGATGATGTCGTAGCCCGTCTCCATGTCGTGCGCGGGATAGAAGCGCCGCAGGGCCGGCGTGTCGTCGGGCCAGCCCAGGGTCGAAAACGGCCAGAGCCCGCTCGAAAACCAGGTGTCGAGCACGTCGGGATCTTGCTCGAGCTCAGGCGCGCCGCACTTCTGGCACGCCGTCACGTCCTTTCGCCCCACGCTGACGTGTGAACATTTCTGGCAGTGCCACGCCGGGATGCGGTGCCCCCACCAGAGCTGGCGCGAGATGCACCAATCCTGAATGTTGTTGAGCCAGTGATCGTAAGTCTTGCGCCACTCCTCCGGCACGATCACCGTTTCGCCACTGGCGACCGCGCCGAGGGCCTTGTCCGCCAGCGGCTTCGTATTCAGGAACCATTGGGTCGAGATGATCGGCTCGACGACGATGCCGCTGCGCTGAGACCTGGGCAGCTGCAGCTTGTGCGGTTTGCTGCCGCGTTCGAGCCCCGCTTCCGCCAGCGCTTGCTTGACGGCCTTGCGCGCCTCCTTGATGGTCTGCCCGGCAAAGCGCCCGCCGCGGTCATTGATGCGGCCGTCGAGCGTGAGGATGTTGATCTGCTCGAGCTTGTGCCGCTTGCCCGTCGCAAAATCGTTGAAGTCGTGCGCGGGCGTGACCTTCACGGCGCCGGTGCCGAACTCCTTGTCGACCAGGATGGCGTCGGTGATGATCGCGATTTGCCGATCGACGAACGGGTGCTGCACTTTCAGGCCGTGCAGAGCGGTGTACCGCGCGTCATCCGGGTGCACCGCCACCGCCGTGTCACCGAGCATGGTCTCGGGGCGCGTGGTCGCGACGACGAGCTCGCTCGGCGCTCCCGGAGGTGGATCGATGATCGGATAGGCGAACTCGTACAGCTCCCCGTTGGCTTCTTCGTTTTCGACCTCGAGATCGCTGAGCGCCGTCTGGCTCTCCCAGTCCCAGTTGATCAGGCGCGTGTCGCGATAGATGAGCCCCTCTTCGTACAAGCGCACGAAGGCCTCGCGCACCGCGCGCGAGAGATCGGGATCCATCGTGAACTTGAGGCGTTCCCAGTCCGCCGAACAGCCGATGGTGCGCATCTGTTCGAGGATGCGTCCGCCACTCTGTTCCTTCCATTGCCAGACGCGCTCCACGAACTTGTCCCGACCGAGATCGTGTCGGGTCAGATTCTCGCGCTTGAGCTGGCGTTCCACCACGAGTTGAGTGGCGATGCCGGCGTGGTCCATGCCCGGTTGCCAGAGCGTGTTCTTCCCGCGCATGCGCGCATGGCGCGCGAGCGCGTCCTGAATCGTGCCAAAAAGCGCGTGCCCCATGTGCAGCGAGCCCGTCACGTTGGGCGGCGGCATCGGGATCACATACGTTTCGCGCGTGTCGTCAGGGTCCAAGCTGGCCCGAAACACGCCCTCTTCCAGCCAGAACTGATACCAGCGCGGCTCCACCGCCTCAGCGTCGTAGGCTTTGGGCATCTCGGTCATGGCGCGACGCTAGTCGGTCAACCCCGCGGAATCGAGGCCAAAAGTCGGGTGAAGCCGCGTGCGCCACGCCCCGATCGGCGCTACCGTCCGTTCGTGATGGGTTTCGAGTGGTCAACAGCGCGACCGAGGCGTGCGAGGGCGGACGCGGTTCGCTGGTCACTGCTGCCTGGCGTGGTCTTCGCGAGCAGCAGCGCCGGAGCAGAGCCACCGCCCGCCCCTTGGGTACTCGCGCCTGTGCCGGAGTTTCGGCTCAGCTTGCCCGCGCCGGTCCTCCCCACGGCGCCCACCCTGCAGCGCTCGGAGGGGCTCTGGCCCCAATATTGGCGTGAGCCTCACGGCGGCAAGGCGTCTCGAGACTTCGCCGATTCGGAGATCCGAATGCGCGTCGAGACCGGGCGCTGGGAGCTCGGGCGCCTGTCGCTCACCGGCGAGATGGTGAGCCTGCCCGAGCGAGAACGCGACTGCAGTCCGTTTCATTGCAGTGGTCCCGACTGGCGCCCGTCCATGAGCTTGAAATACGACGCAGGGGATCTGGGGCCGCTGAAGCAGGTTGGGCCGAGGCTGAACCTGGGGGGAGCACTGGTCCCCGGGCAACCTGCGCGCGGCGCCTCCGGTGGCGGGTTCAGCGGCGCGTTCTGACGCCCCTATTTGTACCGTTCTGGAACAGGGCTGGCAGCGCGGTCCGGCGAGGTAGGCGCTCGGGCCACGATCGGTGTGCTAAGCTGGGCCACTGGTGGTCATGCTGAGCCTTCGTCAAGCACTCGTAGTGGTTGGATGCATCAGCATCGGGTTCGTCGTCTCGGCAGGGCCGGGTTTCGCGGCGCGTTCCTCCGAACCGGAGCGCTGGGTCGGCGCGGTCCGTCCGGCGGTGAGGAGTGCGGCCCTCGAAGGTGCAGC
>JAYWEH010000720.1:0-2936 GCA_043780025.1 Deltaproteobacteria bacterium | reverse complement strand
CCGCGTTATTTTGGCAAAACGGTTATGCTGGCACCGGTCTGTCGGAGCTTGAGCACGTGACGGGCCTCGGGCGGCAGAGCTTGTACGGCGCCTTTGGTGACAAGAGAGCGTTGTTCGAAAAGGTCGTGGAGCATTATGAGCGAACGGTACTGCGGCCGGGCATGTTGGCCTTGCTCGAAGCACCGGGGTCGCCGCGCAAGAACGTCGAACGGCTGATTGCCTCCTGGGAGCACGTCGCTAGTTCTCCCGACTTTAATGGTTGCCTAGTCGGCAACTGCGTCGCCGAGATGAGCGTGCGGGATCCCGAAATCGCCGACGTGCTCGCCCCCAAGCTGAAGTTGATGGAAGGCTGGCTCATCACGGCGCTGAAGCGGGCGCAGCGCGAGCGCGAGGTATCGAAGCAACTCGACGTCGAAGCCGTGGCAAGCGCGATCCTGGCGATGATGCAGGGCATCTCCGTGGTGGCGCGCGCCCATCGTGATCGGGCCTTCGTGCGCGGTGTGGCAGAGAGCGCGGCACGGCTGCTCGACATGCCGTGAGGCGCGCCGAGGGCGCGCATGCAAGTTCGCGTGAGCTAATATTGACTGATTGGTCAATTAATACCAAAAAGGACAGACACATGGATACTTCAACTCACCTGAAACGAAATCTCACTGGCAAGACCGCGGTCGTGACCGGCGGCACGACGGGTATCGGACGAGCTAGCGCGTTCGCTTTCCACAGCGCCGGTGCGCGCGTGACGCTGACCGGTGTGGACGCGAACCGCCTGGAGGCTCTGGGCCGGGAACTACCCGAGGGTATGTTCGCCTTGCGCGCGGACACACGGCGTGTCGAAGACACGGAGCGGCTCGCGCGCCATGTCGCCGATCACTACGGGGGGCTCGATGTCCTCTTCCTGAACGCGGGTGTGGCTGCCCTGGCTCCGCTCGAGGGTTTGAGCGCCGCGCACTACGACGAGCAGATGGACGTCAATGTGAAAGGCGCGCTGTTCACCCTGCAACGCCTCGCACCGCTGCTGCGTCCGGGCGCCTCGGTCATCTTCAATACCTCGGTGGCCAATGCGCTCGGCGTCGCAGCGTTTTCGGCCTACTCTGCCAGCAAGGGCGCCTTATCGGCGCTGGTGCCCAGCTTGGCCGTCGAGCTCGGGCCACGCCAGATTCGCGTCAACGCCATCTCGCCGGGCGTCGTACGCACAGCGATCCAGGGCAAGTTCGGTTTGCCGCCGGAGATACAAGCGGCCGTGGACCAGAAGTTCCTGGCGCGTATCCCGCTCGGTCGCTTCGGCGAAGCCGAGGAAGTCGCCGAGCTCGCGCTGTTTCTGGCCAGCCCCGCGGCTTCGTACATCAACGGTAGCGAGATCCGCGTCGACGGTGGCCTGGCGATTTCAGCGTGACGCGCGAACTTCGACGCGCTTTCTGAACCGGAGCTCAGCAGCCGTCAGGGCCGCAAGCGGCGCCTTCCGTGAGGTCGGGCTCAGGTTGCACGGATTCTGCGTAGGCTTTTTGTAACGCCGAGAGGAGCAGCTCGGTGGGTTGTGCACCGGACACACCGCAGCGCCCACCGAGCACGAAAAACGGGACGCCGTGAATGCCGAGCCGCGCGGCGTCCGCTTCATCCGCGCGCACCTCCTTGGCGTAAGAGTCGCTCGCCAGCACGCCTTGCACTTCGTCGGCGTCCAGGCCGGCTTGCACGGCGAGCCGCAGCAGCGCCTCCGGCTCACCGATGGGCTCCCCTTCACTGAGATAGCCGCGCAGGAAACGCTCCTTGACGGCGTCTTGTTTGCCCCGTGCCGCACCGAGGTGCACCAGGCGGTGGGCGTCAAACGTGTTGCCCGGACGAATGTGCTCGAAGTCCATCGCGATGCCGTCGGCTCGGGCCAGCTCCGTCAGATGGGCGACCCGGCGCTCGGCGTCGGCGACGGACATGCGGTACTTGCGCGCGAGGCGTTCCGCATGGCTGCCTTCTTCCTGCAGCTGCCGCGGCGCCTCCGGGTTGAGCTCGAACGAGTGCCATTCGACGTGGACGTGATCTCGTTCGGCGAACTGGGCGAGGGCCGCCTCCAGCCGGCGTTTGCCGACGTAACACCAGGGACAGGCAATGTCCGACCACACGTCGACGCGCAGAGGCAGCATGGCCATAATCTAGCTATTTGCAGGCCGATCGCCAATGGCACGAAGACTGCACTCCGGGTCGCCATGCGCGGTTCATCCGGAAAACTCACAGGCCAACTCGTCACAGCGCTCTCGACCGCCACGGCCATGTCGGTTTCGGTGGTGGCCGTAGCGGTGGATGCGCCGCCGCCGGTCGACCCGAGCGCGCGGCTGCACGACGGCTTCTATTTCCGCGCCGGCTCCGGCTTTGCCGCCTACGACGAACGACTCTTCTCCTCCAATTCGGAGCCCGAGATCCTTGGCCGGAATCGCGGCATCGCCACCGTGGGCGACTTCTCGCTAGGGGGCAGCATTGGCGAGCACTGGGTGCTGGGGGGCTGCATCCTGGGGACCGATCTGCTGGCGTCGGGCTACCGGAGCCGGCAGCAGGCGCCTCCGGCTGAATTGGACCCGGGCCTGCGCAATCTGGCGCTGATCGGGCCCTTCGTCATCTGGTACCCCGATCCTCGGCGCGGCACGCACCTGGATCTGACGCTGGCGCTCGCGACATTGACGCCCCGCGTGTTCGGCCATGAAGCGACGGAACAGAGCGAGTACCTCGCGCTCGGCGCAGGGCTCGCGTTTGGTGCCGGCTACGACGTGTGGGTGGCCGACCAATGGAGCCTGGGCATCCTCGCGCGCACGACCGTGGTGGTGGTATCAGGCGAGGATGACGGCGGAAGCGATTGGCTCCACGTCGCCACGACCAGCCCAGCGCTGCTGGTGGCGTTGACGTATCACTAGCTGCGCGAGGGCAAGGCTCATTCGATCGTCGAGTCGATGGTG
>JAYWEH010000719.1:0-6935 GCA_043780025.1 Deltaproteobacteria bacterium | reverse complement strand
CGAAACGGACAGAGTGAGAGTGCACACCAAACCTCGATGTCGGACGATCATGCGTATTGGCTCCTCGAATGGCGGGTCGTGACAGCCCAACGCGGCCGCAGGCTCGCGCCTTACACCCGAGTCCTCCCAAGACACTCGGCGTGACGTGCGTTGGCTGGACCTAGCCACCCCCCGCGCCCCAGGCGACCGGCTCGAGGCCCAAACGGAAACAGCTGAGCCCGCTGCTTTCGGCCGCCGGCGAAAACGTGGCCCGGGCCGACAGGCGCACTGTAAGCTGTCCGGCTCCCGCGCGTTAAACCCATGAGGGTACCTGTCATCCGCCGACAGTGCCCTCCGAACGATGTCTCGTGGATGCCGACCTGAACGATCTGGGCCAACGCCGCTGGGAACGCCAGCGCGTGGAGCGAGTCCTGGCCGGCGATCGCGAAGCGTTCGGGGAAATCTACGACGCCTTTGCGACCCGCTTGTACGAACGCGTCTTGTATCCCTTGCTCGGCAATCGAGCCGCGGCCGAAGACGCCCTGTCGGAGGCCTTCCGAACGGCGTTTCAGCGCCTGGGCGATTATCGGCCCGGCGAGGTGAGCATCTACTTCTGGCTGGCCACGATCGCCAAACACAAGGCCCTGGACATGCACCGAGCCCGCAAGGTCACGGGCCGAGCGCTGGCCAATTTCGAGTCCTTGCTCGAACCACTGCGACCGAGCCCCGAATCGCCGGAGCACTTGCTCGACAGCGCGTGGTCCACGCATTCGGTGGGGCAAGCCGTGCACACGACGCTCGCCGCGTTGAACGAACGTTATCGCGAAGCCATCAAGCTGAGATTTTTGGAAGACCAGTCGCGCGAAGCTTGCGCCGAGCGGCTCGGGGTGAAGCTCGGCACCTTCGACGTGCTAATACTGCGCGCGCTACGCGCGTTCCGCAAACGCTGGGAGGAATTGGCCGCCCAGGGGCAGCTCTCCCATGACACGGACGCACCGCCATGACTGAGCGTTCCCCCCTCGATCCCCCCGATGCGGAAGAGCTCGCCTCAGCGGCCGCTCTCGAAGCCGCTCTCGATGGGCGCCCGGGGCGCGCGGAGTTGCCCGACACCGCGCTCGAAACGGCGGCGCTCTTACGCTTCAGCACCGATCAAGGGCGGCTGAACCCCGGGCGGCGCGGCGAGCTGCGCGATCAATTGTTTGCGTCGCTGCCCGAGCGGCCCAGTGCGCCTGCGCGCGCGCCGTTCTGGCGTTCTCTCTGGATGCCCCTAGGCCTTTTGGGTGCCGCCGCCGCGGTGGTGATAGGCATTCAGGTGAGTTCTCGAGAAGCGGATCAGGCCTCGTTGACCAGCGCCTCGCCGACGGCGACATGGGCCGCTGAAACAAAAGCCGACCAAGTCGTGACCGATAAGGCCGTCGCGAATCGTGCTGCGCCCGCCGCGGAAGCGCCGATGGAATCCAAGGGCCGCGCCGGGGCCGCCCCATCACTCGGCGCGCTGGCTCGAACCGCACCCGATGGCCTTGCCGAAGGCGCGCGCAGCGCTCGAGCGCGCCTGCTGCCGAATCTAAAAAAGCCCGAGCTCGAGCACGCCCATCAGCTCGCCGATACCGCTCGATCGGAGCCAGAGCTCGAAGCCGCGCGCGGAGCGCTGACGGCGCTCACTTTCGACTTGTCGTCTCAGAACCTCGATGAAGCCGACGCGCGCTGGGCCCGGCAGGACGTCTTCTGCCGGCTCGCCGAGGTCGCCTTACGGCTCGGTGAACCTCGCGCCGCCTTGGAATGGACGCGGCAAGGCCTCGAGCTCGACGGTCCGCCCTCCCCTTTCCTGGCCCAGCTGTTTGCCCTAGACGGCCAGGCCCGCGCGCAGCTCGGTGACGAGACCGCCGCCGCTGCCAGCTACATGAAAGCCCTGCGCGTCAACGAGCGCTTGCTCGACGAGCACCTGGACGGCGCCGAAGCCGACAGTCCGAGAAAGGAATCCGAGCCGTGACCTCAGCGCGCCCGCGCTCCCCCCGCCTCCCGAGCCCACTCCGATTCGCATTGGGGCTCGCGCTCGCCGCGCTCGCGCAGGCCTGCTTGAGCCAGGAACCGTCGCGCGAAGTACCTCCGCCCGCCGTGCCCGAGTCCCAGGCGCCAACAACTCCCGAAGCCGAAGAGACGAGCACGCCCGCCCCCCCGGCTGAAAAGGAAGCCGCCCCCTCCCGGGCCGAAAGTGCTGAACCCAGCGCGGCGCCGCCCGCGCAGGCCGCGCCCAAATCGGCGGCTGATGCTGAAGCGCGCAGTCCCAGCAAACCGAGCGCGCCGCGCGCGCGGGCCGCCAGACCCGGCGCGAGCGGAAGCGGGCTCGAGGCCCCCGACACCTTGATGCAGCGGCTCGACCGCGAGGTCTCCCTGTCGACGCCCGACTGCCCATCCGCACGCGATCGCAAGAAATCCATCTGCGACCTGGCCACCCAGATCTGTCGCCTGGTCGAGCGCGACCCCAACGCCGCCTCCACCGAGCGTTATTGCGACGAAGCCAGGCAACGCTGCAGCGACGCCGAAGAGCGCACCTCGCTGCGCTGTACTGATTGAGCCCCGGCTGACTGAATCCAAGCCGATTTAGCGCTCAGCGATTCTTCTCGAGCGAGCGCCGATATTGGTCAGCCACCCGCGCGATGAAAAAGCGCTGCGGTAACAGGCGTGTCACCATCGAGCCCAGGCGATTCACCACACCCGGGCTGTGCAAATACGCGCGCGCACGAAATGCGTTGATCGCCTCGCGCGCGCAACGCTCCACCGGCATGAGCCAGCCCCGCAGCTCGTTGAAGCGCACGCCCTCGGTCATTTCCGTGCGGATCCCGCCCGGCACGAACGTGGTGACGCTGACCCCGCGCGACTCCATCTCGTGGTGCAACCCGCAACCGAAGTTGACCAAAAACGCCTTCGTCGCCGAATAAGCGGTCTGGTACGGGATCGGCATCAGGCCCGCCATGCTGGCGATCAGCATCAAGCCGCCTTGCTCCTTGCGCTGCTCGAGGTACGGCAAGAGCAATGTGGTCAGCCGTACCACGCTGGTCACGTTTAACGCGTGCATGTTCTGGTAGCCCTCCCAGGTGAGCTCGTCCCAGTTGCCGAAGTGGGTGATCCCGGCATTCAAGATCGCGCCGTAGAGCGGCGCCTCACGGGTCGCCTCCTCGAACACCCGAGCGGCTTCGTCGGGTTGGCTCAGATCAGCCGCCACCACCCGCACCGACACCCCGTAGCTGCTCTCGAGCTCCGAAGCGAGCTCCGCCAAGCGCTCCTTGCGGCGTGCCACCACGATCAGATTGGCACCGTGGTCGCGGCCCAGCACCCGCGCCATCTCACGCCCGAGCCCGGATGAGGCTCCGGTCACGAGTACCCAGCGATTCGTCAACTCGAGCGGCTTCATGGCGGACAGGGTCTAGTCCAAAGCCGGAAGCCACGTAAAACAAAACGCCGCTCGCGAAAACTCCTCCGCGCCTCGAACGGCGAGTTTTGCCCGCGCCAGGTGCGTTCGGCGTGTTAGCCGACTGGACATCGTGAGCAGCTGCAATATACCAAAATCATGCCTGATCTGGCAGACCTCGCGCGGCGAGATGCGGTCGTTACCGCGGCCGCAGGCTGGGAGACATTGACCGTGACCGGCCCCGACCGCGCCAAGTGGCTCGAAGGGCTCGTCACCTGTGCAGTCGCCGAGGTCACGCCCGGCACGGGCAACTGGGGTTTGGCGCTGAACCGCCTGGGCAAGATTCAGAGCGCCCTCTGGCTACTCGCAGCGCGAGCGCCCGCGTCCCAGGCTGAAGCCCTCTGGCTCGCCGCCGCACCGGGCACCGTGGACGCCCTCTTCCGCGAGCTCGGTCGCATGTTGATCATGGAGGATGCAGAGCTCGAACGCCCCGCCGTCGCGCAGCGCTGGTTTGCGTTCCACGGGCCGCTAGCGAGCGCCCGTGCGGCTGAGCTCGCCAGCCGCTTGCAGGGCCACTCCGGCAGCATCGATTGGACCGGGCTCGGCGGCGCGGCGCTGGTCGTGCCCGAAGAGCTAGCTCCGGATGTGGTGGAGGCGTGCCGCGAGCGCTGGCTCGAGCCCGAAGCCTGGACGCTGCTGCGCATCGAGCGCGGCCTCGGCGAGTTCGGCGTCGACTACACGGAGCAAGAGCGGCCCCATGAAGCCGCGCTCGATCGCCGCGCCGTCAATTGGGCCAAGGGCTGCTACCTCGGCCAAGAAGTGGTGTGCATGCAGGACATGCGCGGCAAGGTCAAACGCCGGCTCGAGCTGCTCGACATCGACGCGCCTGCGCACGCAAAGCTCGAAAGCGGAGCGAGCATCTCGACCGATGCGGGCCAAGCCATCGGCAAGGTGACCTCGCTCGCTTTCAGTGAACGCGCTGGGCGCTGGCGCGCCCTCGCCAAGCTCGACCTGAGCGCGGCAGAAGGCCCGCTGCAATGCCGGAGTGGAGACGAGGCCTGGCCCGCCGCCATCGGTGTCCCTGCCTGAAGAAAGAAGCCCGCATGCCCGAGCTCCAATCGAAATTGCCCAAGGTGGGCACGACCATCTTCACCGTCATGTCGAAGCTGGCTGAGCAAGCCGGCGCGCTGAACCTGGGCCAGGGTTTCCCCGATTTCGAGCCGCCCAAAGCGTTTGCGGCGGCACTCGAACGCCACGTGCGTGGCGGCAAGAACCAATACGCGCCGATGCCCGGCGTGCCGCGCCTGCTCACTCAAATTGCCCGCAAGCTCGAGCGAGACTACGGCTGCAAGCTGGACGCGGAGACCCAGATCACCGTCACCGACGGCGCCACGGAAGGCATCTACGACGCGATCACCACCCTGATCCGTCCCGGCGACGAAGTGATCGTTTTCGATCCCTGCTACGACTCCTACGAACCCGCTGTGACGCTTTCGGGCGGAAGCGTGATTCACCTGCCGCTGGACGCCGACTTTCGCATCGACTGGCAGCGCGTCAAAGACACCATCAACTCGAGGACGCGCCTCATCGTCGTCAACTTCCCGCACAACCCGAGCGGCGCGTTGCTGAGGCCGAGCGACCTCGACACTCTGCATGAGCTCACAGAGAATACGAACATCTTCGTGCTCTCGGATGAAGTCTACGAACACATCGTGTTCGACGGCCGCGCTCACCAGAGCCTCCTACGCCACGCAGCCCTGTGCGAACGCAGCTTCGTCGTCGGCTCCTTCGGCAAGGCCTACCACGCTACTGGTTGGAAAGTAGGCTGGGTCGTGGCGCCTGCCGCGTTCACGGCGGAGCTGCGTAAGGTGCATCAGTTCGTCACTTTCAGCACCTCCACGGCGGCGCAGCATGCCTTCGCCGACGTGCTCGAGGCACAGCCCGAGCTGCTCCGTGAGCTACCCGTCTTCTATCAACGCAAACGCGACCATTTCCGCAGCTTGCTCGCGCCGTCGCGGTTCCGGCTCCTGCCCGTCGCGGGCACCTACTTCCAGCTCGCCGACTATTCCGAGCTATCGGACGAGCCCGATCTCGATTTCGCCCGACGTCTGACCATCGAGGCCGGCGTCGCCGTCATCCCCGTGTCGCCGTTTTATGCAACCCCGCCCACGCGCCGCATCGTACGGCTTTGCTTCGCAAAAAACGACGCCACCCTAGAGCATGCCGCGGTTCGCCTATGCGAGCTCCAAGGGCGCTGACGTAGCCCTCGACCCAACCGGATCACAGCGCCTCCGGGGATCGCACCTGAAAACGCATCTCAATTTCAATTTCGCCCTTGAGCACCGAATGGAGCGTGCTATCTTGCAGGGCAGACGGATTCTTCACAGGTCCTTGGGGCTGCCGCCGGCGTGGGCCGGCGGCAGCCTGAATGAGTTCGCTGCTGAAGAATGGGCTAAAAGCAGCGCCTAAAGCTGGAGTTTGGGTGGGATGAAGCTCATTGCGCGCTCCGCCAGCGCGGTGATGGACAGGCTCGGATTGACGCCGGGGTTCGCCGACACGGCCGAGCCGTCCACGACGAACAGGCCGTCGTGGCCGAAGACCCGATGCCGGGAATCGATCACGCCAGACGCTGCGTCCGCACCCATGCAGCAGCCACCGAGCAGGTGCGCCGTCGTCGGCACGTTGAGCAACGTCTCCGTAAAGAGCGAGACCGTCACGCCATTCGCCTGTTCTGCGTACTCCTCGGCCAGCTGCGACGCTTCCGGCATGCTGGCGCGCGGGCTTGGTCCACCGTCGAGCGTCGTGCAGAGGCCGCCGCCGAACAACCCCTTGCGCAGCCGAAAGCCCAGGCTGCCTTCGAAGCTACGCATGAATAGCAGCACGGTCGTGAACTTCGCCCAATCGGGCACCAACCAGGCCCGCATGAAGCGCAGTGGGTGGCGCAGCACCGACAGGAACGCGAGCACGATTTTGAGCGCTCCGGGCACGTCGCGCGCCACATGAGGCAGCGCCAGCAAACGCCAGAAGCCCGAGCCCTCCCCGTACCGCACAGCCTCGACGTGTGAGCGTTCATCGGTCTGCAGCAGCGAGCCAATCGCGACACCCTGGCTCATCGATTGTTCCCGCGAGTTGGTGGTGACCGCGATCAACGCTTCTTCGTTGGTGCGCACACGCCGCCCGAGCTGATCGCTGAGCCCGGGCAGCGCACCGCTCGCTTTGAGCCGCAACAAGAGCTCCACGGTACCCAAGGCCCCCGCAGCAAAGACCACCCGCTCCGCCGTGAAGCGGAGCTCGCGGCGCGCAAAACGAAAACCCGAGCGGCCCGCCAACGCGCTGACGCTATAGCCCCGCGCATCAGGCCGCACATCGATCACCTCCGTGTCGGCGTGCAGCGTGAGCCCCGCTTGGCGAGCCAGATACAGGTAGTTCTTGTCGAGCGTGTTTTTCGGGCGCGGCTACGGTCGACGCGCTGTTGACCGCGACCGGAGGCAGTTCCGCAGTTGCGGGCGTGCGGCGCGCCGGCGCGGCTGCGGCTGGACGATCGGAA
>JAYWEH010000718.1:0-6936 GCA_043780025.1 Deltaproteobacteria bacterium | reverse complement strand
GCTCTCGGTGGCGCGCCCGGAGAGCGCGGTTTCGTCCGGAGCCGCAGCCGCTGGAGGCCCAGGCAGAACGGCTTCTGGCGCGGCTTCCTTGAACGTTGCCGTCGCGCCCGGCTGCTCCACGACTCGGGACACAGGGGATTCGGTTTGCGCGGGTTTGGTGATGACCGGCGCTTCGGCTCGAGGCGGCACGACCGCGCGCGCTGTGTTCGACGCGCGCTCGACTCGCTGCGAAGGCAGTGCGGTCGCAGCTTCGGCAACTGGCGCTGCGACGGGCGGCGTCGAGAGCTCCGGTCGTGGTGCGAGCGCGGCCTCGGACGGTGCTGGCCGTCGCACTGATTCGAGCTGGGGCACCGGGGGGCGTGGCAGCTGCTGAGCCGCTCGCGTGTGCTGCTCTTGCCGGGCTACCTCACGCTGGTGCTGCACCACGGGCACCGCTGTACCGACCGCTGCAGCGGTGACAGCCACCGCGACACCGGCCTTGGCCGCCACGGGCAGCGACCCGAGCTTCGCGAACACACCGATCTTGGCGAGGGTCGCCTGCGCGCCGGCGGCACCACCTACCCCAGCACCGCCAGCAGCAACGTTCGTGCTGCTCATCACCACGCTGGCAATCACACCCGCGGAGAGCAGCCGCGCCTTCACGCGAGCCTCGTCGCGCGCGCTGGGCAGATCGGCGCGCAGGGCTTCCACGAAAAGATCGTCTTCGGGCGGTCGGGTCGTCATGGCTGTCTCCGTCGCTCGGATGCACTGAGCCGCGCGATCTCGGCTTCGAAAGCCAGACGCGCGGCACGGATCCGAGAGTAAACCGTGTTCAAAGGCACCCCCGTGACGGCCGCGATCTCTGGCGCCGACAACTGCTCCACGCGCGAAAGCACGAACGCTTCGCGCTTCTCGGCGTCGAGCGTGTCGAGGGCGCGGCGGGCCAGCGCGAGCCGTTCGCTCTGTTCGGAATCGAGATTCACGCCGGCGGCGGGTGCAGAATCCGACTTGGGTGCATCGCTCTCACTAGCACCATCGCCGGACTGGCCTCGCAGCGCCTCCTTGGCTCGCTCGGTGCGGTAACGCCGAGCGACGCGCAGCGCGATTTCGTACAGCCAGGTGGTGAGCTGCGCCCGCTGTCCGTCGAACTCCGGCAGCCGGCGCGACACGACCAGAAACACGTCGTGGGCGGCGTCATCGACCGAGCCCGCGTCCACCCCCAGCCCACGCAGGCAACGCCACACGTATTTGAAATGGAGGGCGTAGACCCGATCGAGGCTCAGGGCGTCCGGCGCGACCTCACCGCTCGGGCGTGAGGCGACCACCGAGAGTCGTCGCAGGATACCGGTGGCCATCGCTCATTCATCTCGGCAGGGCCCCAAATCCGTCATCGAAAAAGCCACGCCACCCGAATTATTGCATCGGCGCCAAAGGGCGGGGTCTGGAACAGGTCACCAAACCCGTTGACCACGAAGCGGGGCCGCACCAGGGGGACCCGCCCGAGCACCCCGAGCTCGACCTGGATGTTCTGGATACTCCAAGGAATTACAGAGAGGCCCAGGATGGGCGCGAGCTGCCAGGCGGTGTCCGAGTTCGCGTTTGACACATCCGCTCGCGCGGTGCCAGCCAGCCGATTGAGCTCGATCCCGGCGGTCAGATGCAGGCGGTACGCCAGCTCCAGGGTCCCTGTCACGCGTCCGCCGAGCGCGTCCACGTCGACCCCCCTCCCGGCCCGGAACGCGCTCTGCTCCGGCAGGTAGAGGAGGGCAACCCCCCACCCGAATGGCGCCGGTTCGCGGCTGGCCCGGAGCTCGAAGAGGGGCGCCACCCCGGGCAGTACCCCGCCCGCGACACCGCCTCCGATGGCAACAGCCCAGCCGCTGAATTCCCGGGCGAGCGCAGGCTCCGGAGAAAGCGTGCTCGGCGGCTCGGGAGCTCGCCGCGCGGGCTTTGGGGTCGCCGCAGCTCGACGCCCGCGCCAGCTCCGCGCCCGGGTTCGAGTCGGCCTGGGAGGCGCGCGTTCGAGCTCCAGCGCGCGGGCCGCAGCCGCGGTGATCACGACAGCGCTCTGCAGCAAGGTCGCGCAATTGGCGTCCTGGAGCTGCCGCGTCTCGCCGCGGATTTGAATGCGCAGCGTGTGTTGGCCGCGCGCGTCCGCTTCGCTGATCCATACGGCGGCCGGCGTCGCCGCTGCGGCCGCTCCGAGCAGGCGCGCGAGACGGCTCTCGAAATCAGCCCGATTGCCGCAGGCCGGCGGCACCTCGAAGACCCGCGCGGCGCGCGCAGGGCCGACGCGGAGCACCGGGCTCAGCAGGGTGGCGAGGAGCAGCGTGAAGCCGAGGCGCGCCGATCGCACCCCGGCGGTCTACACGATGGCCACAGCCCCACCAAGTACAGTTTTTGACTCAGCCGCGGATCAATGCTCGGAGCTCGTCGAGCGCGTGCTTCACTTTGCTGTCGAAGAGCTCCGCGTGCGGCACAAAGCGAAAAACCGGATGCGCCGACCAGACTTGGCGCAGCAGTGCATCGATGCGCAGAGCCTCCATGGCCGTCTCCAGGCGCGCCGCGTTGTCGCTCTCGATCGACAAGCCCCCTGCCGCCGCCGTCTCCAGGAACACCACCGCGTCATAACGTTGGAGCGCACGCGCGGCGTCGCCGCACACGCTTTCACAGAAATCGTCGGCACCATCAGGCCAATACGCAGCGCCGTCCAGGATGCCGCGATCGCACACCAGCACCTTTCCATCACCAGGGCGCGCGCGGTGGACGGCCTCCAGGTTCAACTGCACGTGGTAGATGGCGCGTTGCACGGCCCGCCGCTCTTCGGCATTGGTGATCGCGGGGAAAAAGCCGCCGAGCAGGTGCGTCGCCACCTCCGGCACGACCACGACGTCACGGGCGAGCTCTTGCCGCACGAGCGCCGCTACCGTCGATTTGCCTCCCCCCGGACCGCCTGTGATCGCGATGCAACGCATCTGTGGTCTTTCCCGGTTTCCTTCCCAGGGCTCAGCTCGTTCCGAACAAGCGGTCCCCCACGTCACCGAGGCCGGGGTAGACGTTGCCCTCCTTGGTCAACGTCTCATCGACCGCCGCCGTGTACAGAGGCACCTCGGGGTGCTGCTCCGCGAGCGCCTTGACGCCCTGGGGTGAGGCCACCAGGCAAACGTATCGAACCGAGCGCGCTCGCGCCTCCTGCACGCGCCGGATCGCCGCCGCGGCGGTGCCCGCCGTCGCCAACACACTCCCGATCACGATCGCGTCGCGGTTCTCCATGCCCGCGGGCAGCTTGCAGAAGTATTCGACCGCGGTGAGCAGGCGTCGGTCTCGATACAGGCCGATGTGGCCCACCCGCGCCGAGGGCAACACGGTCAACATGCCATCGAGCATGCCCGCCCCTGCCCTGAGCACGCTCACCAGCACGATCTTCTTGCCCTCGAGCACGACTCCGCGCGCCGGCCCGAGCGGCGTCTCGACGATACACGGCGTGGTCGGCGCGTCCCGCATCAGCTCGTAGGCGAAGAGCGCTCCGATCTCGGAGGTCAGATCCCGAAATGCGCGCGTGCTCGTGTCCTTCTTCCGCAAGAGCGTGAGCTTGTGCTGGACCAGGGGGTGATCGACGATGTGCAGATGGCGTGTCATAGAGCTCGAGCCGAGGGGTTAGAATAGACTGCCTAGAATAGAGTGCCGTCGCTGTGCACGCGCAAAGGCGGTGCGCCCCCGCGGTGCTCGGCGGCCAAGCGCCTGCCGGCGGCCCAGGTGCCCCCTTCGAGCACCTTGCCGAGAGGCAGCGCCACGGCATCCAGCCCGGCTTTCTGCCTCAAGGCGACCGCCAGCCGATCCAGTAAGGACACCGTGAGTGCCCGCCACTCCACCACGAGCTCTGAGCCCGGCGAGTGCACTTCGGCGAAGACGCCCGAATGTTTGGGCAGGAGCACCTGCGTATCGATGAATAGCCCGCCGTTGCGGTATTCGGCCAGACCCGTGAGCTGATCCAGCTCGACCACTTTGATGCCCGCGGCTTGCAGCGGGTACACGAGAGAGTAGCTGAGCCACTGCGACAACTTATGCAACGGTACGAGGCCACGGCTTGGCCCTTCGCCGCCCGCCGCGGAGTGCGGCCACACATCCCCCAGATCCACCTCGAACAAGCGCGTACGGGCGGGCCAGATGGGCCCGAGCGCGTCGAGCACGGCGGCCAGGATCGGTGCGGCAGGCAGCTGCCCATCCGCTGCGCGAGCCACGAGCCGGTCACATAAACCACCGACGCGCGCGAGGCCACCAAAGGCCTCGGGCCGCGCGCGCAGCGTTCGACCCAGACGCACCAGCAAGTCGGCGCGCCCTTCGAGCCCGACCAGGACGTTGTCCGAACGCACCTGAAAGCCTCGCGCAAGCCCTGCGGGGGTCACGCTCATCAGGCCCTCGGCGTCCGCCTGGAGCGGCTGCTCGGGGTCGGACGAAAAAAGTCCGCTCGCGAAGCAATGGTAGCTCGCGAGCGCCAGCCCCTCCGAACGCTGCACCACGAGCCCGGTCCCAGGCTCGACATAGCGCCACTCGGGGCCGGCACCCGCGTCGAGCAAGACGCTCGTCACGATCAAATCGGTGAGGCAGCGCGCTCGTTCACGTGCGTCCGAGATCTGCGCTTCCAGCGGCCGCAGGCGGTCGATCCCTCCCACACCGAAGTGATTGGCGCGGCTGTGCAGCGGCACGTCGAGGGACGGGTAGTTTTCACGCATGACCCGCCAGGTCAGGTCGACCGCGACGCCAAGCCGCCCGAGATCCACGTCAAAATTCGCGAGCTCCCGGCGCAGCCCGGCGGCGAGCACCCCCTCGCAACGTTCTCGAATGGCGAGCGGCGAACGCAGATAGGCGATCGCCTCGTCCGCGTCTGTCGTCATTCCGCTTCTTTTTCCGCGGCCGGCAGCTCGGCACCCAGAGTTGCCTCTTTCGCCCCCGTATACGAGCGCCCCTTGGCCACGCTGAGCTCACCGGGCCCAGGCGGCACGCTATCGGTGTAGTAACCCGCCGCGACCTTCGCATCCATCTCGACGCTGGCGTCTTTCGGCACCAGCTCGCGCGGGATGCGCACGCGCTCACCGATGGTGATGCCACTCTTGGTGACCGCGTCGTGTTTGAGGTTGCTCATCGAGACGAAACGCGAGATGTGCGTGATGCCGAGCCAGTGCAGCACGTCCGGCATGAGCTCCTGAAAGCGCATGTCCTGGACGCCCGCAACGCACTCCGTACGCGCGAAATAGCGCTCTGCGCGGTCTCCGCCGGGCTGCCGCTTGCGCGCGTTGTAGACCAGGAACTTCGTAACCTCGCCGAGCGCGCGCCCTTCCTTGCGGAAATACGCGATCACGCCCACGCCGCCGCTCTGCGCGTCGCGCACGCATTCTTCCACGGCGTGTGTCAGATACGGCCTGCACGTGCAGATATCGGAGCCGAACACGTCGGAGCCGTTGCACTCGTCGTGCACCCGCGCGGTGACGTGGGTGCTGGGCTTGCCCAGCTTGCTGACGTCCCCGAACATGTACACCGTCTGGCCGCCGATGGGCGGCAGGAACACTTCGAGGTCCCCGCGCGTCACGAGCTCGGAGTACATGCCCCCGGTCTCTTCGAACAACACGCGCCGCAGCCGCCCCTCGTCCACGCCGAAGCGTTCGGCGATGCCGGGTAGATACCACGCGGGCTCGATCGCGGCCTTGGTGACCACAATTTCGCCGCTTTCGAGCAGCACGCGCCCGTCGGCGACCAGGCGCCCCGCGGCCATCGCGGCGGCAATCTCTGGCAAAATCAGATGCGCCGCCGTGACCGCGATGGTGGGGCGAATGTCGTAACCCTGTGCGTAGTAGTCCGCGTAGACCTCCTGCACGATCGCCCCGTAGGGATCGAGGGAGACGATGCGCTTCGGATCGTGCCACTGCGGATGGGGGCCGAGCGTGTGCGTCGGCTTTGTATCTGTCAAATCCGCCTGGTGCTCCGGGTCGAGCGCTCGCGCCGCGACCGCCAGCGCCCGGTAGACGGCGTAGGAGCCCGCGTGAGAGCCGATCACGTTGCGGCGCGCGGTGTCACCCGTGGTGCCGATGAGCGGGCCGCGTTCCGCGGGCGTCGCTGCGCCCCAAAGGATGGGAACCGGCGGGACACCGTAGCCGCCCGGATGGGAGAGCAGCCGGATGTGCCGGCGCGTCATCTCCGGCGGCGGCGAAGAGAGCGTCGCGGGCCTTGCCGGGATAGCGGCTCGGGGCAAGGCTGGCGTTACCGCGGAGTCCTCGAGCGAAGTTTCGTTGGGTTCAGCGTTCGTCGGATCGGGTTCGGGCAACTTTGCCTATCCTTTCCAGGAGCTCCGAGCATAGCACGCGAGTGCGCCGCGAGTGAAAGGCTCGTCAATTCGGTCGACACACCCTTGACCACACGCGCACGGGGCGACGAGCCCAGCGCGTCAACGAACCTGGAAGCTCTGATGCAGTGGCAAATCCCGCGCATTGGCACCCACCCAGACTTGGAAACGACCGGGCCGGACGGTCCAGCACTGCCGTTCGGCGTCGTAATAGCGACACGCATCGCGGCCGATCTGTAAGTGGACGCGCTGGCTCTCCCCCGCGCGCAGCCGGACCTTCTGAAAGCCCTTCAGCTCTCTCAGCGGCCGCGGCAGCGCTGGCTCGAGCTCGCCGACGTACAGCTGAACGACTTCCGACCCCGCGCGCGAACCCACGTTGCGCAACGTGAGCGCGACGTCGAGCGGCACGTCGGCGCTCAGCACGGCGCTCGACAGGGCCAGCTCCGAATATTCGAAGGTCGTGTAGCTCAGGCCATAGCCAAACGGAAATCGAGGCTCGATCAGGGAGCGGTCAAAGCCGCGGTAGCCCGTGAACACCCCATCACTCAGCGCCACCCGGCCGTCCCCATCGGAGTCGTGATAGCAGTCGAACGAGGAGCGATCTTCCAGGCGCTTCTCGA
>JAYWEH010000717.1:0-2940 GCA_043780025.1 Deltaproteobacteria bacterium | reverse complement strand
GGGTTCGAGTCCCTTCCTGGGCACCACGATTACCTATGAAACCGGCCGCCCGTTGGTAATCTGTGGGGAGCGACCGGACGCAACTGAACGCGAGCAGTCTACTTGCGCCGGCTCAACTCCCCGATCACAACGTCTTTGGCGCCACTGGAGCGACTCGACCCGTAGCGGTGGTCGTAGCGCGTGTTGAACTTGCCCGCGATGCTACCGGCCAAGGTGGTGAACAGGCCCACCAGTCCCGCGATCGCTGTGCTGTCCCCCTTGGCCCACACCATCAGACCGATCATGACGGCGATCGTCACCATGAGCGCGGCCACCATGAAAACGATGGCGCGCGTCAGGAAGCTGTCTTGGTCATGCGGGTCTTCAGCGGCACGCTTGGCCGCTGCGTCGCGAGATTGTTCCTCGGCCGCCCACGCGTCTTTGTCCCACTGCGCGAGCTTGTCCAGCACAGGGGCCAGTTTGGCCAGATTGGCCAGCGCGCTATCCTCCAACTGCTGCATGATCTGCGGGCTTGCCTGCGCCGCGGCCACGGCCTGGATGGGGTCACTCTGGCCAGTGAGGGTCTTGGCTGTCTCGATGAGCCCGCTCGTCACCTGGTTGGCGATTTCCGGGTTGTCGGTGTGGCGCGCAATCTCCTTGTTGATCTTCTCGGCCGCGAGCGGCGTGAAGGCGCTGATGAGGGCCTGGCCGAGGGTCAGGACGAGGGCTGGCAGTGGCAGCATGGTTTCCTCCTTGGGTGATGGTAGGTTAGCCTCAACGGGTTGCGATTGATCCTGGGCCGTTCTGGCGCCTCCGAACTCGGCGTAGACGGCCAGCGCTTGCGCGAGCGTGCGGGTCGGTTGCCCGTAGGGACTGCCCGGCAAACTCGCCCACTCGCGCGCGCATTTCGCAATCGCAGCCTCGACGCGCCCCGCAAGCACGTCGTCGAGCGCCTTGCGGCCGTCGATCAGCGCCAGCGCGGCAATGTCCTGAGTGCGCGGCTCGAAGTTGGCGAAGCCGTACTGCTTGACCAGGCCATCCCATGTGCGAGCGAGGAATTGGTAGGCGCCCGCGGCCGTGCTGGTGATCTGGGTGCTTCCGAGCCGGGCGGTCACCGGGTCGCGCGGGTGGTCTGCCATGCTGTCGAACAGCTTGCCGCCGAACTGGCGGCGGTAGCCATCCTCATCGGCTGTGCCCTCGCCAGCACGGATGACGCGCAGGAAGGCCCGCACGTTGGGCTCGCTGAGCAGGCCGGCGAGCGCAATCGCGTCTCTCACGGCGCAGCCTCGTAGCGTGGGTGCAGCGTGCCATGCGCTCTGGCAGCAAAATCCTCTGCCCGCGCCCGGTCAATGAACAGCGCTATGAAGCCCTTGCCGTAGCGCACCAGGTAGGCCGCTGGCATGCTCAACCCACCGGGGTCAGAATCACCGCGATCAACGCCGCATCGTTGGCCAGCGTGTCGGCCGCGTCAGTCGCCGTGCGCTGGATTCGCACGTACAGGATGCTGCCTGGCACCACCACGAGGTCGGTAGGCACAACGGAATTCTTTTGCACGTCTTGGGCTGGCGCGGTCACCGTGAAGTTGGCGCCGCCTGCATCGATGGCATTCAGGTTCGTTGCGTCCGCGCCGTTGAAGTACCCCAGGTTCCACACTACGTCGCCGGCGCCTGCCCCGGCGTTCGACCACACCAAGGTGGCCCGCACTCGCACGCCATAAGCCGGCGGTACGTACACCTCCGCCTGCATGCTTTCCGTAGCCACCGCATCCAGCAACCACACCGTGCGTCGTCCGCCTCCAATGTTGCCGACCGCCGGGGTGCCTGCGTTGGCTTCAAGGTCGGCGCTTGAGAACACAATCGGCTGCGGACCGACCTCGCGGATCGAGCCTTCCAGCGCCAAGTTCGAGTTGCCGACCAGGTTGCCGGCACCGAAGTCGTGCGAATCGACGCGCAGCGTCAGGTCGCGCGCCGCCGAGCTGGTCGCGAGACCCCACTCCTGGGACCGTATCTGCGCTGCGTTGAATGTCACGATCGAGTAAGCTGCTCCCGCAAGGTTCGCGGGGAACGCCAACTCCAGGACCGCCGCTGTATCCGTGGTCACGGCCACTATGCGGCGGTAGTTGCCACCGTTGACGATGAAGGTACGGCCCTGAATCGCGCTCAGGAACGCTGTGCCGGCCCCGGTGAGCACAGTGCCTGCGGTGCTGATCGTGCCAGCCCCCGCCGCGCTCGGGAATGTGGACAGCGCATTCGCGACGACCAACTCGTCGCCATCAAGGTCGCGCACCTGGGTCACCAAGTCCGCGCCCGCGACGCCGCACCCGACCAGCGTAATGGTCTGCCCGTACTCGTACAGGCCGGGATTCCAGACCGACACCCGGGTCGGCGCGGTTGGACTGGATGAACCCTTGCTCGTGGTGACGGTCTGCGTATCGTGAGTCAGGCAGCCGCGCATCCTGGTGCGGACTCGGTCGACAAGCACCCCTCCGTTTTGTCCAAAATAGCCCGCCGCTGTTGCGGCGTAGACCCCGGTCAGTCGCAGCGCCGCGCCGACCGCAGTTTTCGCCTGCCCGTTGTTTGTCAGGTTGCAGCCGTCCAGGCGCAGGTCGGTACTGCCGCGATTCACGAGCCCAACGGTCTCGTTGCAGACAAAGTCGCAGCCGATGAAGCGCCGTTCGCGCCCGACCAGGTTCTCGACGCCGAAACCACCGGAAACGTTGTCGCCGTTGACGATGGCCCCGACCTGGTTGCCGACGAACCGCACCGAGTTGTGCGTGCAGTACCAGGAAATGTAGTCATTGAAACCCGCGCCCAGCATGCGCTTCACGACACCGTTGGTCATTTGCACACCAGCGTTTGCTTTCAACCCTCGCGTGAAGTCCGGATAGAACCCGTTGTTCGTGAAGTGCTCTCCGTTCTGAAACTCGGTCGGCCACGTTTTCCGGGGCTTCGCGCCCCGGCC
>JAYWEH010000716.1:0-6939 GCA_043780025.1 Deltaproteobacteria bacterium | reverse complement strand
CGGTCGATGATTTTGACGACACGTATTTCGACGGCGAATTGATCGGGCGCACACCGCCCGGGTCGCTCGACGCGCACCGAACACGGCGTCGTTACGTCGTGCCGAAAGAGCGGGTCAAGGCCGGCCGCCATGTGATCGCGGTGCGCGTGTTCGATCACTTCGGCGCCGGTGGGTTTGCTGGGCCCAGCAACGAGATGTACCTGGAATCGAGCGCGCGGCCCGGCGAGCGAATCAGCCTCGAAGGGCCATGGCGCCTGCGTGTCGAGCGCGAAATCCCCCTCGTGCCGATCGCGGTGTTCCAGACGTTTCCCGAGCCGCCCGCCTGCCTGGCGCAACAGAACACGCCGGCTGCGCTGTTTCACGGCATGGTTGCCCCGCTCTGCGGTTACGCGCTGCGCGGCGCCATCTGGTACCAGGGAGAGAGCAACGTGGAGCGCCACGCGAGCTATCGGGCCATGCTGATCGCGTTGATGCGCGACTACCGCACGCGCTGGGGCCAGGGCCAGTTCCCGTTTTATTACGTCCAGCTCGCGAATTACGTCGCGCCCGCGTCGTGGCCACTCTTGCGTGAAGCGCAGGCGGAGGCTGAAGCCGAGCCTGGCGCGGCGATGGTCGTGACGATCGACGTGGGCGATTCGAACGACATTCACCCCACCAACAAGCAGGAAGTGGGGCGGCGCCTGTCGCTATTGGCGCGCGCGCTCAGCTACGGCGAGGCCGCGCTGGAACACCGAGGGCCACGGCTCAGCCGGATCGAAGTGGCGGGCGAACGCGCCTGGGTCGAGCTCTCGAGTGCGCGGGGGTTGCGCGCGCGCGGCGCGGAGGAGCTGCGCGGCTTCGAGCTCGCGGGGGCCGACGGCCAATACCACCCCGCAGCGGCGCAGATCGACGGCGAACGGGTGTGTTTGCTCACCCCACGGGTACCCAAGCCGTGCGCCGTGCGTTACGCTTGGGCGGCTGACCCGGATGCGAACCTCGAAAACGCCGCAGGCCTCCCCGCCGCACCCTTTCGCACCGACGCGGGCGCCTAGCGCCGGCCCCGAGCAGGCCGTAGATCGAGTCATGGCCACGTTTCTGCCTGTGCGCCGCGCGCTGCGCTCCGTCGGGGCGTTGTTCCGCTCGCGCTCCCGGCGCGTGGCCGTGGGCAGCACGCGCGCCCACGTCGAATTTCGCGAGGCGCGCTCGGACGAAGTCGTGCGTCTCGCGGCGGCGGTGCAGCGGGTCAGCGCGTCGCTCGGGCGGCTCACCTGGGTCGAGGTGAATCCGGACACCCAGCGCGTCGTGTTCGCGTTCGAGCGGGGCGCGTACAGCGCGGACGAGCTGTGTCAGGTCGTCGAAGCGGCGGAACGTGAAGTAGGCCTCGGTCGCTCGGGCTTTGCCGAGCAGCGCCCCTGGCACCCCGCGGACGAATCGGAGGCGCTGCGGCGCCTGGTCGAGCTCCTGACGGACAGCGGCGCGTTCTTGCTGGGCCTCGGGCTGCGGCTATCGCCGCTGCCGACGCTACCTTTTGCGGGCAATCTGGTGGCCATCTTGTCCTTGATGCAATCGGTGCCGCGCTTGCGCAGGGGCCTCGAGCGGCGCCTCGGTCAAGAGCGCGCCGAGTTCGTACTCAATCTGGTCACTTCCCTGGCGCAGGGCGCGGCGCAGCGCCCGTTCAGCTCGCTCGTGGATGGGTTGCACAAGTATTCGTTGCTCGGTGAGGTGCGCGCGCAGGGTGAGCTGTGGCAGCGACGGGAGGTGGCGCTGTGCAAGGTGCCGTCAGGGCCGTTGCGCAACGCCGCGGAGCGCTGGGAGCGCCCGGTGCCGCTGCCGCGCGGTCCGATCGAGGAATACGCCGATCGGGCGGTCTTCGTTTCGCTCGGCGGCTTTGCCTTGAGCTTCTTGACGACGCGCAGCTTTCAGCGCGCGGGGGCGGCGCTGTTCGGCGGTCTGCCCCGGCCAGCGCGGCTCGGGCGCGACGTATTCGCCTCGCGCTTGTCTCAGGCGCTGGCCGCCCGCGGCGTGTCCGTGATGGATCAGCGGGTGCTGCGCCGGCTGGATCGCATCGATTGCCTGGTGTTGCACGGTGATTTGACGAGCCGCCGGCAATTCGTGATCGGCGCGGTCGTCTCCGAGGATCCGGACGACAGCGAGGAGGATCGGCACAACGTCGAGCGCCTGTTCAACCCGAAGCGGCCCCTCGAGGTGCGCACGGATGGGCTGTGGCAGCTCGGGCCCTTTCGCAGCTCGGATGCGTCGGCGGACGTGGTCTTGCGCGACCACGCTCGGGATCGGGCCAAGAAGGGCGCGCTCGTACTCAGCCTGGAGCGAGCCGGTCGCATGGTGGCCGTCGTCGAGGTCGAGATCCTGGCGCAGATCGGAGTCGAAGAGCTGATCGACGCGGCGCACGACGCGGAGATGCGTGTGGTCATCGCCTCTGCCAGCGACGAGGTGCAGCAGGATTTGAACGCCGACGCGGTGATCAGCGAGAGCGAGGGCTTGCTCGCGGGCGTGCTCAGGTTGCAGCGTGAAGGGCAGGGCGTGTGCCTGGTGGCGCCGCGCGACGCCGAGGCGCTGGCCGCGGCCGATTGCGGCGTGGGGCTGTGCAGCGCCGAAGATCCGACGCCCTGGAGCGCAGATCTGCTCGTCGGCAACGACCTGGCGGACGTGCATTTCCTGATTCAGGCGTGCGCCACGGCGCGCCGGTTGTCCAAGCGCTCCGTCAAGATCGCGGTCACGGCCGCCACCTTGGGCACCGTCGCCTCGGCGGGCGGGCTCGTCTCTTTCACGCACCGGCGCGTCATGTTCGTCGTCAACGCGGCGACCCTGGTGTCGATGTTCAACGGCGTGCGCGCTTCGCGCGCGCTCGAGCAGAAGGCCCTGCCGCCCCCGCGCGATCCGACGCCCTGGCACGCGCTCGAACCCGAAGGTGCGCTGATGCGCCTGGGCAGCGGGGAACACGGTTTGGTCCCGGCCGAAGTCGAACGCCGGCGCGCCAAGTTGCATTGGCCCGCACAGCCGAGTGGGCTCGCGGGGCTCGGCGAAGCCATCACGGACGAGCTGTTCAATCCGCTCGCGCCACTTTTGGCGGCCGGCGCGGCGCTGTCCGCCATGGTGGGCTCGCTCTCGGACGCGGCGGTGCTCGCCGGCGTGGTGGGGCTGAGCGGCGTCGCCGGCGGCCTGCAGCGCTTTCGCACCGAGCGGCGCATCCGCATTCTGTCGCGGGGCGTCGCGGGGCGGGCGCTGGTGCGGCGGCACGGCGCCGAGCACTACGTCGAAGAGCACGAGCTCGTGGTCGGCGATTTGATCGTGCTCAACCCGAGCGACATCGTGCCGGCAGACTGCCGCGTGATCGAAGCGCGCTCCCTCGAGGTGGACGCGAGCAGCCTGACGGGGGAGTCCCTGCCGGTCAGCAAACACGCCGAGCCGTCGTTCGAGCTGCAGATCGCCGATCGCAGCTCGATGTTGTACGCCGGTACCGCCATCGCCGCCGGTCACGCCCTGGCAGTGGTCGTGGCCACCGGTGACGCGACGGTATCGCGCCACGGCGCCACGGGCTCGCGCGGCGCACGCGGCCAGGGTGGCGTCGAGCAACGCTTGCGCGCGCTCATGGATTTGACCGGGCCCGTGGCGCTAGCCGCCTGCGTGGGCGTGGTCGGCGGAGGGTTGCTCCGGGGCCGCAAGCTCGAGGACCTGGTCGGTTCCGGCGTGAGCCTCGCGGTCGCTTCGGTGCCGGAAGGCTTGCCCATCCTGGCCACCGCCGCCCAGCTCTCGGCGGCGGAGCGCCTGTCCAAACGGCAAGCATTGGTGCGCAATCCGCGTTCGATCGAAGCGCTCGGGCGCGTCGACGTGATCTGCATCGACAAGACGGGCACCGTCACGCGCGGGCAGCTCGAGTTGCTCGAGGTGTTCGCTGCTGGCCAATTTGTGCCGATCGCGCAGGCGGGGGCAGATCAAAAGGGCGCTCTCGCGGTCGGCATGCGCGCGACGGCTCTGCGTAAATTCTCTTCGGCAGCGGCTGATCCCACGGACGACGCGCTCCGGCGCGCCGGCGCCAGCGCGGCGGTGGGGGTCGAACACGGCGCGCCAAGCTGGCACTGGGCGAGCGAGGTCAGCTTCGCGCCCGGGCGCAATTACCATGCGACGCTAGGCCAGACCGCCGACGGGCTGCTCCTGAGCGTGAAAGGCGCGCCCGAGGCCCTGTTGGCATTGTGTGAGCGCGTCCGCGGCGCAAAGGGCCCGCTCGCCGAGGGCGATCGGGAGCGGCTCTTCGCTGAGGTCGATCGGCTCGCGCAGCGCGGCCTGCGGGTGATCGCCGTAGCGGAGCGCCCGTTTCCGAACCTGGAGGTGCTGGAGCCGCGGCACGTCACCGGTCTCGAGTTCGTGGGATTTCTGGCCTTCGCAGATCCGGTGCGGCCTTCGGCAAAACGCGCCATCGTCGGGATCCGGCGCGCTGGCGTGCAGACCCTGATGTTGACGGGTGATCACCCGCGCACGGCCGAAGCGATCGCGGATGAGCTCGATCTGTTGCGCGGGCGGCGTGTGGTGACTGGCAGCGAACTGGCGCTCTGGAGTGACGAGGCGCTCGACGAAGAGATCACCAAGGTGGCTGTTTTTGCGCGCGTGACGCCGTCACAGAAGGTGCGCGTGGTGCGCGCCCTGCAGCGCAACGGCCGCGTCGTTTGCATGGTGGGAGACGGCACCAACGACGCGCCCGCGATCCGCCTCGCGGACTGCGGCGTCGCGATCGGAGAAAACGGCACCGCGGCAGCGCGCGGCGCAGCCGACGTGGTGCTCATGGATGGCCGCGTCGAGACGCTGGTGGATGCCATCATCGAGGGCCGCGCCATGTGGGCCTCCGTGCGCGACGCCGTGTCGATCCTGCTCGGCGGCAACCTGGGCGAAATCGGCTTCACCCTGGGTGTCGGCTTGATCGAGGGCCGCCCGCCGCTCAACGCCCGCCAGCTCCTGCTCGTCAACCTGCTCACCGACGTGGCCCCGGCGATGGCCATCGCTTTGCGCCCGCCCTCGCGGGACACGCTCGAAGTATTGGCCACGCTGACGCCCGAAGAAACCCTGGGGCGCCCGCTCAATCGTCAGATCGCGTTTCGCGCCGCGGCGACGGCCATGGGCGCGACCACGGCGTATTTCGTGGCCCGGCTCACCGGTACGACAGGCCGTGCTCGCACGGTGGCGCTGGCGGCGCTGGTGGGGTCGCAGCTCGGCCAAACCCTGCGCTCCGGCGGGCTCAATGTCCCGGTGGTCACGACCAGCTTGCTCTCGACGGCCGTTCTCGTCGGGGTGATCCAGACGCCGGGTCTGAGCCACTTTTTCGGCTGCCGACCGCTCGGGCCGCTCGGCTGGGGCACGGCCCTGGTAGCCTCGATCGCGGCGACGCGGTTTGCCTCGACGGCGGAGAAGGTGCTGCAGCGCGACGTGTTTACGCCGCTCAGGCTGGCGCAGAGCTGGTCCCCCACGCGCACGGACGACGGCGACGCGTTCGCGGGCGAGGCGAAAGCCCGCCACCCGAGCATGCCTCCGCCCCCGCCGGTGGTCGACGGTGTGTTCGTGGACACGCCTTCCGAATAGCCTCCGGGTCCGACTCGACGCTGACGCGCGTCTCAGGCGCCTTTCGGCTCGAGCAACGCGAGCAACCCCGCCTCGTCGAGCACTGTCACGCCGAGGCTCTGCGCTTTCTCGAGCTTGGAGCCCGCTTCTTCCCCGGCCACGACGTAGTGGGTCTGCTTCGACACCGATCCGCTGACCTTGCCGCCCGCGCTCTTGATGCGCTCCGCGGCGTCGTTGCGCTTGAGCGTCGGCAGCGTGCCCGTCAGCACGAAGCTCTTGCCGGCCACGCCCTCAACGGCCGCGCGCCGCGCGCTGGTGGCCACGAGCGAGACCCCGCGCGCTTCCAGCCCACCGAGCACCGCGCGCACGGACTCCGAGTCGAACTCCTTGAAGATGCGGCTCGCGGTCTTGCGAGCCAGCCCTTCGATGGCGCCCGATCCCTTGTCCGGCGAGAGCGTCTGAACGGCGACCGGATCTTCCGCCACGTAGCGGCCAGCAAATTCGAGCAGCTCTTTCGCGCTGCCAAAATAGCTCGCCAGGTCGTGCGCCAGCGTTTCGCCCACGTGGTGGATCGCGAGCCCCAGCAAGACTCGCTCGAGGCCGCGCGTCTTGGCGCGTTCGAGCGAGGCGACCACGTTGTCGGCGCTCTTCTGGCCCATGCGTTCGAGGCCAGCCAATTTCTCGGCGGTCAGATCGAACAGCTGCTCGGGTGAACGCACGCCGAGCTCCGCTGTCACCTGTTCGATCAGCGCGCTGCCCAGGCCGTCGATGTCGAGCGCGCGCCGGCTGGCAAAATGGCCGAGCCGCTCCCGCACCTGCGCGGGGCAGGCGGGGTTCGGGCAATACACGAAGATCTCTTCGCTCAGCACGTCGGTGCCGCACACCGGGCACTTGCTCGGCGGCTCGTAGCTCTGGGTGCCGTCGGGCCGCGCTTCGAGCTCCACGCTGACCACCTGCGGGATGATTTCGCCGGCCTTTTCGACCAACACCCGATCGCCGACGCGCACGTCCTTGCGCGCCAGCTCCACGAAGTTGTGCAGCGATGCGCGCGACACCGTCGTGCCCGCCACCAGTACCGGTTCGAGCTCGGCCACCGGCGTGAGCTTGCCGGATTTGCCGACCTGCACGGCGATCCGGAGCAGGCGCGTCGGCTTGCGTTCAGGCGGAAACTTGTAGGCGATGCCCCAGTGGGGATGGTGCCCTGTGGCCCCCAGGCGATCGTAATACCCCAGATCGTCGATCTTGATCACCATCCCGTCGATGTCGTAGTCGAGCTCGTCGCGGCGGTTCTGGTACGCCTCGCAGTGTGCGATCGCCTCTTCGACGCTGCTGACGCGCCCGAGCTCGTCCGCGTACACCGGTGCGCCCGCCTGCGCGAGCCAATCGATGACA
>JAYWEH010000715.1:0-6939 GCA_043780025.1 Deltaproteobacteria bacterium | reverse complement strand
GCGCCTCGAGGAGTGGCGCGACATTCGCGTTGGCATGGCACGTCCGCTCGAGGAAGTGACACCCACGTTCGTCGCTTCAATGTCCGAGTATGACGTCGTCGGCGAGCAGCTTTTCTCTGCGGCGGTCGATCGCGGTCTGTCAACGCGCACTCAAGTCGTGGGCGTGGCGGACGGAGGCAACGGCCTACGCGAAGCGCTCGACGCGAAATTTGCGGGGATGCGCTTCGTCCTCGATCGTCCGCACTTCAAGAGCCATCTGTACGAAACGGCAGACGCGCTCGGTCTCGACGGTGTGCTTCGAGAGGAATGGGTGCACGCGGCGGTCGTGGAATGCGAGAAGGGCGACGCCACCGTCGTCATCGAAAGCCTTTTGGCTTCGAAGGTCCTGGCGACAAACGCGCGCATTGCCTCGCCAAGTATCTTGACCGCTTCAAAGATGCCGTCGACTACGAGAAGGTGCGCGAGGCGGGCTACCCGACGGGCTCGGGTGAGATCGAGAGCGCCCATCGATACATCCCGCAGAAGCGGTTGAAGATCGCCGGTGCGTGTTGGTCGCCGTCGACGATAAACCCAATGCTCGCTTTACGCGTGCTGCGCGAAAACGACTGGTGGGCGGACTTCTGGTCCAACGAAATGCCGTTGGTGTCGATGCCGAGAAACGCTTGCACGCAGGCGACAGCAACAGCATGAGATCAAGCCATGGCCTCGGGGAGGACGTCCGAGTCTTCCCGCTCGAGTAGGCCCCCCTCGTCATCGAGGGGGGCCTCTCACAGAACCGTGCTCGTGGATCTCACACACGGCTCTTCGGCCCATCGTGATCGCCCAGACTCAACCAGGCTAGACGACGGGGACATTGCTGCCTCAACTCATCCCAGCGGCAGCGAGAGCTGCGCCGGGGCGGACGACATCTTGTTACGGTTGAGCCACGTCTCGACGAGAGTCACAAGGCCGCGGGCTGTAAAGTATACGTTCCGCATTGCATTGTTCACGAGACCGCTCATTGCCCACGTCGACCGATGGCCCTCATAGACCACCTTCCGTGTGGCGCTTTTGGCCGAGCCAAGAAGGCGCAGTTGGCGTGCGATATGACGGCGTTTGCCCCATTGGCGGAGCTGTAGCGCGCGCAACCGCCGACGCACGTGGGCGTCGCGTCTGCGCAACGTGCGCTCCTCCGACGGGCTCACGATCCCGAAGAACCCGATCCACCCCACCAAGTAGCGGTTCAGCTGCTTGATGCAGGCCGCGAGTCCTTGGCCCCAGTTGCGTGGGGTCAACTCGAGGATCTTCTCGTCGAGGCGGTCAAGGCTCCGCTTCGACAGAAGCACTTCCACGTCGCCGTCGTCGCTGTGACGCAGGCGAAAGCCGAGAAAGTGTCGGTCTTCGGGTTTGGCGACCGCACTCTTTGTCGCGTTCACCTTGAGTCGCAAGCGGCTCTCGATGAACTGGACCACGCCGGTCATCACACGATGGGCGGCGCGTTCGCTGCCGACGTAGATGTTGGCGTCATCGGCATAGCGAACGAATGAGAGGCCGCGCCGTTCAAGCTCCCAATCGAGCTCGTCCAGCACGACGTTTGAAAGCAGCGGCGAAAGTGGACCGCCCTGCGGCGTACCCTCTGTCGTCGTCACGATCACCCCGTTCGGCATCACTACACCCGCCGTCAGCATCCGCCGAATCAGCTTGAGCACACGTTTGTCGTCGATGCGCGCGGCAAGCCGTGCCATCAAACGATCGTGGTTCACTCGATCGAAGAATTTCTCCAAATCGAAATCCACGACGTACTCTGCTCCATTCAGCAGGTGCTCACGCGCCTGTGCGATCGCTGTGTGGCAACTCCGGCCTGGACGAAATCCGTGGCTCCCGTCGTGGAACGTCTTCTCGTAGTGCGGGCTCAGCACCTGGTGCACAGCCTGTTGCACGACGCGATCGACCACGTTCGGAATCCCAAGACCTCGCTGGCCGCCGCCGCTCTTCGGGATCCACACACGCCGAACAAGGCCCGGCTGGTAGGTACCGTCGAGGAGCGTCTGATGAAGGCCGGCAATCACGCGGTCGAGATGGACGGCCACCTCGTCCACGCTATGTCGGTCCACTCCAGGAGCGCCATCGTTCGCCGCGACGCGCTCGAACGCGCGACGCAGATTCACATCACTTGCCACTGCTTCCATCGTCATCGCCGACAAGACCTCGCTCTCCGCGCTCGATGACGGCGGCATCGGCGGACGAGAGGAACGGGAACGTCCCGCACCCTCGGCGTCGACCCTCGAACCCTTCTTGGGCACAAGGCTGGCGGCTGGCCCACCAAGCAGGTCGAGCTGTCTTGTCTGTTCGTTGACCGTGGTCCCCTTCCCTATCCGATCGCTCGGCACCTCCGTCTTTCGACGGACATTCGGTACTACGGGACCATCGGACTTCTCTCGTCTCATCGTCGCCTCGTTGCCTCGACGACTACCGCCATCAGACGGAAGCCGAGAGATCTCCCTGGGTAAGAACGCAGAACTTCACGACGTCACTGTCACCTCAACCCACGTCATTCGAACGATCATCGGGTTTCGCCGCTGGAGACCGGCTCACCCATGCCGCAGGCTTTCTCGGTGCTTCACCTGTGTTCAGCTCGTCGTTGCACCTCGGGCTTCCATGGGACCCCCCTCGCGGTACGAGCCCTTTGCCTCATCAGTGTGGGGTTCCCATCGTCAGGGCCCCCAGCGGACTTTCACCACCTGTTCTGCGCCCATGCCAGGCGCTCCTCCCGCTCCCGCTCCCGCTCCCGCTCCGGGGGCGTGATGATCACTCGTCCTCTTGCGCCTTCGCGAGCTTGACGAGCATCGCGGCGATGCGCTCGAGCATTGCCTTGGCAGCGGAGTGCTGATCAGCTTCAATCGCACAAAGACGTTGAAGATTGCCGCGCTCTCCGTCGTCGAGCCGACTGCGGTCAGGTAGTAACGGCGCTTGTCAGGCTTGGAGAATTTGCCCGCGCCTTCGGCCAGGTTGAGAGAGACCAGGGCAGACTGCCTGCCGCACGCCAAAGCCGATCATCACGGAGGTCCGCGTCACGCACGCCTTCCATCCTTTGTTCGGCCGCGAGATCGATGTGCTGGAGCACCGGTTCACGTGGCGCCGACAACGGGTGTACTTCCTGAATGAAGCTGGGGAGACGTGTTCTCTCCCCGAGGAATGGACGAGCGTCGTTCCGCCCGATCCATTCGTGATGGCGTCGAACGGCAGAGCAAAATTCCGGATCGAGGATCTGCTTCGCCTCCGTGCCCTGGTGGCAACTCGTTCGGACGGCCGCGGACACCGTAAATGAAAATACGCCTGACATGGAAAGGAAATAACGCCGACCACTGGTCTTCGGGCTTAACGGGCCGCGACCTATCGTTGGCGGTATTCGGCAACGATTTGGATCGACACGGGCAGATTCCTCTTGTGGCACCTGCAATGTGCGGCATATTTAACGTTCCCGTAGGAGCACCCATGGCGCGCCGCAAGCCTGATCCCGAGAAGGTCAAACACCTCAAGACGCATGGGGTGCTCAATCCGAAATTCGATGACGTCACCGATCCTCTCTTCGTCGACGATGAGAGCTTATTCTTCGACGCGCATGATGTGGTGCAGGTCAAGTACGAGATGCTGCGCAAGGTCAGCGTCGAGAAGCACAGCGTCACCGCGGCTGCAGCGCACGCTGGGCTCTCGAAGCCGTCGTTCTACAAGGCGCAAACTGACTTCGAGGACGCGGGGCTTGCAGGGTTGATTCCGAGGAAGCGCGGGCCAAAGGGGCCGCACAAGCTCAACGATTCTCTCGTCGAGAAGCTTTGCGCCGCAGTCACCTCAGCACCCACGCTTCGCGCGCCTGACCTTGTCGAGATCGCAGCGAAGCGCTTCGGAGTCCGCGTCCACATCAGGACGGTCGAGCGCGCTCTGGTGCGCCGGGAAAAAAAACTCCCGTGAAAGAACCGACTCGTGCACTCGAGCAAGAAACTCTCGTCGCACGTTACGAGGAGCTCCGCGCAATCGCTGTCGCCGCTCGCGTCTCTCCATCATCGTCGTCATCCGGATTCGCGCTCTTGGTCCGCCAAGGAGTTTCGACGTGGACTCAGGCTTGGGCGAAGTGCGCTCCAACTGATCAACCTCGACAAACGCGTCCCTTTCGCGCCGTGGCGGGCTCCACGGACGCCAGCGCGATCGTCGATGTCCTTGCACAGATGGCACTCGCAACCAGAACCCAGCAGAGGATTTCTCCATGAGCGAACACCACAAGATTCACGCCGACCACCTCGCCAGGCTCGCCTATCTATACGTCCGCCAGTCAACGTTGCGGCAGGTCGTGGAGAACACCGAGAGCACCGAGCGTCAGTACGCGTTGAGGCAGCGAGCAGTAGCGCTTGGATGGCCGGATGACCGCATCGTCGTCGTGGATGACGACCAGGGGCAGTCAGGCGCGTCGGCTGATAGGCAGGGCTTCCAGCGACTTGTCGCTGACGTTGGACTTGGGCGCGCCGGCATCGTGATGGGCTTGGAGGTCTCGCGATTCGCGCGCAACAACGTCGAGTGGCACCGACTGCTCGAGATCTGTGCTCTGGCAAAGACCCTCATCCTCGACGAGGATGGCCTCTACGACCCAGCGCACTACAACGATCGGCTCCTCCTCGGGCTCAAAGGCACTATGAGCGAAGCGGAGCTCCACATGCTCCGCGCTCGCCTGAACGGCGGCAAGATGAACAAAGCGCGTCGCGGTGAGCTGATGTTGCGATTGCCTGTCGGGCTCCTCTACAACGATGACGAGAAGGTCGTGCTCGACCCCGACAAACAGGTGCAGGACGCCATCCGCACGCTCTTCGAGACCTTCCGTCGAACCGGCTCCGCCGGTGCGGTGATCCGGCATTTCCGCGAGCACGGCCTGCGTTTCCCTCGGAGACCGGTGCATGGACCTCATAAAGGGGAGCTGCTCTGGAAAGAGATCGATCACACGCGCGTCCTGAACGTGCTGCACAACCCGCGCTACGCCGGCGCATTCTGCTACGGGCGCCATCGTAAGGGCATCGTGAGAGATCGTCGGCAAACGGCACGCGCGATGGCCGACGAGCAGTGGCACGTCCTCATCGCCGACGCGCACGACGGGTACGTCAGCTGGGACCAGCTCGAGGAGAATCGACGCATCCTGCGCGAGAACGCGCCGAGCATCGACGACGAGAAGAAGCGCAGCGCACCTCGAGAAGGGCCTGCGCTCTTGCAGGGACTCATCATGTGCGGCCGATGCGGGGAGCGAATGACGGTGAGCTATGGAGGACGCTCCACACCGCGGCCGATCTATCGGTGCCAGGCGCGCGCCATCGCGCGCGCAGAAAAGAGCTGCCAAGAGATACCGGGGACATCGGTCGACGACGCCATCGGCAAGCTTGTCGTCGAGGCGGTGACGCCGCTCGCGCTGGAGGTGTCCATCACCGTGCAAACGCAGATCGAGCATTCGCTCGATGAGGCCGATCGACTTCGGCGCCAACAAGTCGAGCGCGCCGAGTACGAGGCCCAGCTTGCGCGTCGTCGATACATGAGTGTCGATCCCGACAATCGCCTCGTCGTCGACACGCTAGAGGCCGACTGGAACCACAAGCTGCGTGGCCTGCGTAGCGCGCAAGACGAATACGAACGGCAAAGCGAAGCCGACCGGCTCATCCTCGACGACGACTCGAAGAAGGAAGTCTTGGCGCTCGCCACCGACTTCCCTCGCCAGTGGAGCGATCCCGCTACGCCGCAGCGCGAACGTAAGCGCATGCTCCGTCTCCTCATCGACGACGTCACATTGACGCGGACCGACCAAATTACTGCGGCCGTGCGTTTCCGAGGAGGCGCGACCGAGATCCTCACGTTGCCGCTCCCCGCCCCAATCTGGAAGCAGCAGACGACGCCGAAGGAAGTGATCGCCGAGATCGATCGTCTGCTCGAAGACCATCCCGACGACGAGATCGCCGAGATCCTGAACCGCGCCAGTCACCGCCCCGGCGGCGGAGGCACGTTCACCGGACAGAAAGTCTCGCGGATCCGCAGAGACTATCGGCTCATTCCTCGACGACAGCGCCTGCGTGACCGCGAGCTCATCAGCGCGGAGGAAATCGCCGCTCGCATGGGCGTGACCAACCAGACCGTCAGACGATGGAAGCGCAAAGGCCTCCTCCGCGCGCACGTGATCGATGGCTGTCTCCGTGCCCTCTATGAGAAGCCCGACTTCGACAAGCTGCGAGCACACGTCGGGCGCGAGGGTCGCCGACGCTCAATGAACACCTCTGACGCCAGGAGCGCAGTTTGAAGCAATCATCAGGACGATCGAGGTCGATGCGCGAGCAAGTTGGTCGGCCAGGTGGCCACGGCCGCGCGGAAGCGCGGACACAACTTCATCGGCGAGCGCCAGGAAATCCAAAGCGAGGTTGTACACGTCGAGCTTTTCGTGAGCGAAGGGCATCGGCCATCGTACCTGGCTGCCACTTCGGTCGGGAGCGGGAGCGGGAGCGGGAGCGGGAGCGGGAAGACTCGGACGTTTTCCCCGGGGCCATGGCTTGATCTCATGCTGTTGCTGTCGCCTGCGTGCAAGGGTTTCTCGGCGTCGACACCAACGGCATTTCGTTGGACCAGAAGTCCTCGTCAGCGATCAGCTTCTTCGCGGCATGAACGACATCACCGTACGCGTCCGTCTTACCTGCCATGCGACCTCCAGCGGTTCGCCGCAGGATCGCACTTTCACCCAAGGGTTTGGATCACACCCAGTGCCATCTGGATCTGGTCTGTCATCGCTCTACAGAGCCCGGCGCGCGTCCTGTGTCGCAGGGGATCACGCGCGCCGGTGACGTTGATCACCTCGGCTGCCGACAGTGCTAGAGCGGCGCCATGCCAACTGTGGACACGGGCGGCCTGAATGACGCGCAGCGCGCAGCGGTTCTCCACGACCGT